>NZ_JBANSN010000001.1:0-328936 GCF_037070215.1 Vreelandella arctica
ATGCCTACTCGGTGCGGGATTTTGCCTAACCCCGCCCGCTTAGCCAATTGGCGCTGGTAGCGCCGCTGGCGTGGCAGTCGGAGCCGTTTCCATAATGTTCCACCGTGCTTCTTGTCGTCCCAGATTAACGCATAGATCCATTGATGGCTTACGCAGACCCCGTTGGCATTGGCCATGAAGCCACTGATTTGCTGAGGGCTCCATTCGTCCATCAATTGGTCAGTGACCCAGCGAATCAGGCTGGGCAGCCGCTTCGTCACTTTCCAGGCAGTGCGTCGGCGCTGATCACTTGCCGATTGAGCCTGTTCAGGCGCATAACCACTGGTCAGACCGTTGCGCTTTATCTCGCGACTAATGGTGCTGCTATGGACACCAATGGCCTTAGCTATCTTTCGCTGGCTAATGCCGGTCTCAAGATAGGCAAAAATTTGGTATCGTTGGATCTGGGTCAGTTGTCGGTATCCCATGCTCTGCTTCACTTTGGTAGGTAAAGCAGAGAGGGTACCGGCGCTGGCCCTCCTGCCTCTACCTTGTGGTCCAAAGTGCTGCGCTTATTCTATGAATCCAGGAATCGCGTTCTCGTTCTTATGTTCCATCCTTGAAGCGGCGCTTCTTTCGATTACACCCAGCTATATTGCTAAGCAGAAAGAAGATAATCCCAAGTTGCATGCCTCGCTTACGCGCCTAAAAGCCAATATCGACCGGCCACTCGCGGCGATTTTGACGCTCAATACTATCGCTCATACTGTGGGGGCAACCGCTGTGGGTGCTCAGGCGGCCGTGGTATTTGGTGAAGCCTCTATCGCTATTGTGTCGGCAGTGATGACGATGCTGATTTTGATCTTGTCGGAAATTATCCCAAAAACCATTGGCGCAACGTACTGGCGCGGTTTATCGCCGTTTCTGCCACGCCTGTTAAATCCTATGATTATGGGTTTGCTGCCTTTTATCTGGATGTCAGAACAGATTACGCGCCGCCTAGGCAAGTCAGAGCACGATGTCGACCTGCGCGATGAAATCAAAGTCCTCGCGCGCGTGGGCTTGGAGGAGAACGTGCTGGATGCGGATGAGTCACGCACCATCATCAATATGCTCAACTTGCACGATATCCTGGTGAGCAAAGCGATGACGCCACGTACCGTGTGTGTCACGGTGCTGCCTGATATGACCGTCTCCGCGTTTGATGAGCAGTATGGCAAAGCACCGTTTACGCGTTTTCCCGTGATGGATAACGGCGAGCAGGCGTTTGGCTATGTGCATAAAGCTGATATGTACCATGCAGACGATGCCAAAACGATGCGTGAGCTGATGCACCCGATTGGTAGCGTGGATGTTTCAAATAATGTAGAGCAGGTGTTTACCTCGATGCTTAAAGATCACCTGCATATGCGGGTGGTTTATGATGAGCACGGCACCTTTGTCGGCTTGATTACGCTTGAAGATATTATCGAAACCATTCTGGGGCAGGACATTGTCGATGAGACCGACAATGTAGCCAATTTGCGCCACTACGCGAAACAGCAGTGGATCAAGCGCGTTAAGCGGGATGATAAAAACGCCAAAGCGGCTGAGTAATCCTTTTACAGCTTATTGTTATGCAACGGCGCCTTAGGGCGCCGTTGTACGTTTTATCGTTAGGGTTTTACGCCTTTATACTGGGCTTGGCCATACAGAGTGAACGTTGTCTTGCCACTGGCTGTCTTAGCACTGAATGATCTATAGTGAAGGCGTTGAAAGACAAATAAAGTATTAGGGCGTTCAACGTCCAATAAGGAGGAAAGCAATGTCATTACGTATCAATGCAGTCGTGCCTGATTTTAAAGCGGAGACTAGCCAGGGGCCGATTCAATTTCACGAATGGATTGGCGATAGCTGGGCTATCCTATTTTCACACCCCAAAGACTTTACCCCGGTCTGCACGACGGAATTTGGTGCTGTTGCCACCCTGAGCGAAGAGTGGAAAAAACGCGGCACCAAGGTGATTGGTGTATCGGTAGATGGCGTGGAAGACCACAAACGCTGGGGCACCGACATTAAGAACGTCTCCGGCAGCGATGTTGATTTTCCTATCATCGCCGACGATAGCCTGACTGTTTCCAAGCTATTCGATATGCTGCCTGAAGATGCCTATTTACCTGATGGCCGCACGCCGGCAGACAGTGCCACGGTGCGTTCGGTATTTATTATCGGGCCGGATAAGCAGTTGAAGCTCTCGATGACATACCCCATGACCGTGGGGCGTAATTTTGCTGAAATTCTGCGTGCCCTGGATGCACTGCAAACCACCACGAAGCACGGTGTTGCCACTCCGGCTGACTGGATGGTAGGGCAAGACGTCATTATTCCCCCTAGCGTTTCTGATGAAGACGCCAAACAGAAATATGGCGAATACGAAACGATCCTGCCCTATTTGCGCAAAACGCCCCTGCGTTAACAGCGTGGTATAAGCTAAAAAAGCCAGTACATCAGTGCTGGCTTTTTTATTGGATCAGCGAGGAGATTCCAACGCTAGCTGCTCAATAGACGTTGACACACTGCGCGCACCAATCAGTATTTCATTCACAATGACCTCAATTTCGCCCACGCTGGCTTGGCTCGATTTGCCCTGTTCCACCACCTGCTGCATAGCATGCGTAGTGCGTTCCACCAATGCACTGTTGTCTTTAAGCACTCGGGTAATTTCTTCAACCGCTTCGCTGGAGCCCTTGGCTAAACGGCGTACTTCATGCGCGACCACCGCAAAACCGCGGCCTTGCTCGCCGGCTCGCGCTGCTTCTACCGCCGCATTAAGTGACAACAGATTGGTCTGATTGGCAATTTGCGCAATTGAGGCGGTGATTTTATTAATTTGATCAGCTTGTTGATTAAGGGCTGCTATTAAGCTCTGTGCCTCGTTGAGCGTGTGTGTGGCTTGTTCTGAATCCTCAAGTATTTGTTTGAGGTGGATTAAGCCGCTCTGGGCTATTTTTTCAGTCTGTGTTGATGAAGTTTGCGCCGTATTAACCGTGACATGCGCTGCTTCTGAGGCTTGAATTGAGCGGGTAATATCGGTGGCAAATTTGACTACTTTGATGATTTTTCCTTGCTCATCGTGGATTGGATTATAAGTAGCTTCCAGCCAGATGGTGTTACCACGGGCATCAATGCGCTCGAATTTACCCTGCTTCAGTTCGCCACGGCTTAACTGCTCCCAAAAATCAGGGTGCTGCTGGTAAAACGCATCAGGGCAAAATTGACGGTGATGAACACCTCTTATCTGTTCAGCTGCGTAGCCCATTGTTTGTTCAAAATTACTGTTTGTATCCAGCACATACCCATCTGGAGTGAATTCAATCACTGCCATAGAGCTATTCAGAGCCTGAAGAATGGCTCGCTCACGCGCCGCATTTTGATGTTTGTCTGTAACGTCGCTAGCGACTTTAAATATTTGTATAACTTTTCCACGCCGGTTTTTGATGGGTATATAGGTCGCTTCAAGCCAAATTTCTTTCCCTTCAGCGTTTAAGCGCCGAAAGCGCCCCTGCTGGCTGTAGCCTGCGGCGAGTGTTTCCCAAAAAGCGGCGTATTCGGGCTGGTTGGTTTCTTCAGGAAAGCAAAACATACGGTGATGCTGTCCCTTAACCTGCTCGAGCGTGTAGCCCACAGCGTTCAAAAATAGAGGGCTTGCCTCTTTAATCTCACCAGCAGGGGTGAATGAAATACAGGCAGTATGTTGCAATAGGGCGCTATGTTGAGGTGAATGGCGGTGAAGGCTTAGCATTTATAAAATGTCTCGATCGTATAGGGCTTGTATAGTTATGCAAATCATAATAGACATTCGGTGTAAAATCACTTTTTTGTAGCGATATAGCACATAATGTTATTAACACATTGTAATTGAAATTTTACATATAGCGGAAGAGAAGGCGGCTTTGTTATTGAGACCGCCAGGCCTAGGTGTTAATTGACTCGTTGGCGATGCTCAATGCAGAGTGAGGCGGGCGAAGTGATGTTCGCCGGTTTTGGCCTCGCTTAGCCTTTCTCCCGCGACTTTTGGTACAAAACCTAGACAACAACGTGTCGTTCTGTTTTATGTCTTGCTAATTGCTAACCGGGTTTATGTTGTTCATGGAAAATACGTTGTTATTAGGGTTTTTAGGCAGCTTAACGGCCGGGCTGCTAACGGCTGTAGGCGCATTACCAGTGCTGCTAGGCAAAGCGCCCAGCCGTGGCTTTCGCGATTTGGCGTTGGGTTTCGCCGCTGGGGTGATGCTGGCGGCGTCTTTCTTTTCGCTGATTATTCCCGCGCTGGATGCCGCTGAAATCTATTATTCTGGTGGCCCCGTGCCCGCCGCGATTGTGTGTACCGCTATTTTGTTGGGCATGGGCGCGATTGCGCTGCTTAACGAGCATCTTCCCCATGAGCATTTTGCCCAGGGGCGCGAAGGGCCAGCGGCTGCATCACTGCGCCGGGTATGGTTGTTTGTATTTGCCATTACCATTCACAACCTGCCAGAAGGCATGGCGGTGGGCGTCGGTTTTGGCGCCAATGGGCTAGAAGGCGGCATGCCGCTGGCGATCGGCATTGGCCTGCAGAACATGCCGGAAGGGCTAGCCGTCGCGGTTGCGTTGATGGGCGAGGGCTACTCGAAGTGGCGCTCCTGGTCGATTGCTGCGCTAACCGGCTTGATCGAACCCATTGGTGGGCTGTTTGGCGCCAGTATTATTAGCGTTTCGCAAATATTGCTGCCATGGGGCTTAGCCTTTGCCGCTGGCGCCATGCTGTATGTGATCAGCCATGAAATCATTCCTGAAACCCACCGATCCGGCCATCAGAAGAAAGCCACCTTTGGTTTGGCGATGGGGCTGGTGATTATGCTATTTCTGGATGTGTGGCTGGGCTAACTTCACGTTAACCGATGACATCCGCGCCACCGTGGGGGCCAGAGTGCTCACACAGGCGATGGTCGCTCAGCACGTCAATAATATGGCACTGGCCAATATTGCCTCCCGCGCACTGATTGATCATGCGCTGCAGCTCATCGCGCACCGCGGTTAGCCGCGCAAGCCGTGCTTCTACTTCGGCTAGGTGATGTTTGGCCAAGGTGTCGACCTCTTCGCAAGGCATGGCGGGATAATCCGCCATTTGTAAAAGCTCCCGTACCGCCTCAACCGAAAAGCCAAAATCCCGCGCATGACGAATAAACGTTAATCGACGGACAGCCGACGCCGTATAGCGGCGCTGGTTGCCTTCGTTGCGCGGTGCTGAAGGCAGTAGACCAATGCGCTCGTAATAGCGCACCGTTTCCGGTTTGCAGCCGGACTCACGTGCCAATTCACCAATGCCAATGTAGCGCTCAGTGGGGGAGAGCGCTGGGGAATGTTCTTTCATTGCTTGAACCTCTAGTCGCTACAGGTATTACGCTGTTCTTAAGATAGTCGAACTGGGAGTTCCATGCGATGAGTCATACGCCCCCTACTAAAACCACGCAAGACAAGACCCCTCAAGCGACGCCCACGCCCACCACCCTGCGTGTACAGGGCATGGATTGTGGCGGCTGCGAGCGTAAAGTCGAAGCGGCGCTAACGCGCTTACATCATGTCGAAGAAGTCTCCGCGAGTTCTGTTACCGGCTCGGTGCGATTGACCGCGCTGCCTGGGAAAACGCTGCCCCATGCCGAGATAGAGTCGACCATCACTGCGCTGGGTTACCAGGTAATTGATGAGTCGGCGAACACGGCTGAAGCGACAACACGTACCCCTTGGTGGAAAACGCCTAAAGGGCGTTTAGTGCTTGTTAGTGGGGTACTGCTGGCGCTTGCTTGGGCGCTTAAATTTGCCTGGCCTAGCCTGGGCACTTGGCCGTTTGTCGTCGCGACGGTGGTTGGCCTTGTGCCGATTGTCCAGCGTGCTGGGCAGGCGTTGAAGATGGGGAACCCCTTCACCATTGAGATGCTGATGAGCATTGCCGCCATTGGGGCGCTGGCGATTAACGCCGCCGCCGAAGCCGCGGTCGTGGTGTTTCTGTTTGCGGTGGGGGAAATGCTGGAAGGCGTTGCCGCCGCCCAGGCGCGGCGCAGTATTTCCGCGCTTTCTAAGCTGACGCCCTCTACCGCGCGATTAATGGAGCAAGGCAATATTCGTGACGTCGCTGCCGCTTCGCTTCAGCCCGGCCAGCGGGTGCAAGTACGCCCAGGCGACCGGTTACCCTGCGATGGGCTCATTATGGCGGGATGCTCCTCAATTGATGAATCGCCAGTCAATGGTGAATCGGTGCCGAGTGAGCGTGGCGAAAGGGAGGGGGTGTTTGCGGGCACCGTCAACCTAGACGGCGTGCTGGAGGTCGAGGTAACTAAAAGTGCAGAAAACAACACGATTGCCCGAGTGATCAAGCTGGTGGAAGAGGCCCAGGCGGCGAAAGCACCGGTGGCGCGTTTTATCGACCGCTTTGCTTTTTACTACATGCCTGCGGTGGTGGCAGTAGCGCTGCTGGTCGCTATTATACCGCCGCTGGTGTCGCCAATGCTGTGGTCGGAATCCATCTACCGCGCCCTGGCGCTGCTGTTGATCGCTTGCCCCTGTGCGCTGGTAATCTCGACTCCCGCGGCCATTGCAGCAGGCTTGTCGGTGGGCGCTCGTCATGGCCTGTTGATGAAAGGCGGCGCGGTGTTAGAGCAGTTAGGCAAGCTGAAACGCGTCGCGCTGGATAAAACCGGTACGCTCACCGCAGGCACGCCCTCGGTGACCGATGTGGAGAGCTTTGAAACTGACGGCAGTGTTGATAAAAACAGTCGGGATGAAGTAGTGCGTCTCTCCGCTGCGCTGGAGCAGGGCTCGAGCCACCCCCTCGCCGTGGCGATTAGTGATTATTTTCACCGGCAGCAGGATGCTCCGCTGCCTACTGTGCAAGGTGCCCATGCGCTAGCAGGGCATGGCGTTGCTGGGCGGGTGGATGGGCGTGAGTTAATGCTGGTAAGTCCGCGCTACTTGCAACGTTTCAACAGGCCCACCAGTGAAGGCGATAAGCGCATTGCCGCGCTGGAAGCGCAGGGCAAAAGCGTGGCCGTCTTGATCGAAGTAGACAGAGAGAACGAGCGCCCGTTAGGTCTGATCGCCCTGCGTGATGAGCCGCGTGAAGATGCTCGCGAAGGACTTCAAGCGCTTGAGCGCCTAGGCGTACAGGCCGTGATGCTCAGTGGAGACAACGCCCGCACCGTGGCCGCCATTGGTGAGCAGTTGGGCATTGAAGCTGAAGGCGAGCTGATGCCCGAAGACAAAGCCCAGCGTGTGCGCCAGTGGCAGGCACAAGGTCTTGGGCCGATAGGTAAAGTGGGCGATGGTATTAACGACGCACCGGCGCTCGCGGCAGCGGAAGTAGGTATTGCGATGGGCAGCGGCACCGATGTGGCGCTAGAAACCGCCGACGCCGCTTTGCTTAAAAACCGCGTAGTGGGCATTGCCGAAATGATTGCGCTCTCCCGGGCCACCATGCGCAATGTTAAAACCAATGTGGCCTTGGCGCTTGGCTTTAAAGCGCTGTTTCTGGTCTCTACCGCGCTGGGGATTACGGGGATGTGGGTCGCTGTAATGGCGGACACCGGGGCAACTGTGCTGGTCACCCTCAATGCGTTGCATTTATTGCGTTACCGCTTTAACGACGTTTAAACCCTCTAGTTAGCCTTGAACGTACTCGACCAACGCCTGGGCAAAGGAATCGGTGCTGCCGGTGCCGCCCATGTCGGGGGTAACCATATCGCGGCGGGTTTCCAGTACGGTGCGAATGCCCTGGCGGATAGCGTCGCCTTTCTCGTTCATGCCCAGGTGATCGAGCATTTGCGCGGCAGCCAGCAGTAGGGCACAGGGGTTAGCAATGTTTTTGCCTTCGATATCTGGCGCGGAGCCGTGCACGGCTTCAAAGATTGCCGCTTTTTCGCCGATATTCGCCCCAGGCGCCAGGCCCAGTCCACCCACTAGACCTGCACATAGGTCAGAGAGAATATCGCCAAACAGGTTGGTAGTGACCACCACATCAAACTGATGCGGGTTCATCACCAGTTGCATGCAGGCGTTATCGACGATCATCTCCTGAAATTCGATCTCGGGGTACTCTTTGGCGATCTCACGCGCCACGTCCAAGAACAGCCCAGAGCTGGTTTTGATGATGTTGGCTTTATGTACCGCGGTGACTTTTTTGCGGCCGTTGTTTTTGGCCAGCTCAAAAGCGTAGCGCACAATACGCTCTGAGCCTTTGCGGGTAACTTTGATTACCGAAATGCCGGTATTGCCGTCGTCGATCATTTCCTGACCGTCGGAAAGGTAGGCGCCTTCGGTGTTTTCGCGCACGGTGATCATGTCGATATCGTCGTAGCGCGAGCGGGTGCCGGGGAAGCTAATCGCCGGACGCACGTTGGCGTAAAGATCAAAGTGGCGGCGTAGCTGTACGTTGATTGAGGAGAAGCCCTTACCAATCGGCGTGGTCAGCGGGCCTTTTAGGGCAATGCCGTATTTTTCGATGGCATCCAGCGATTCCTGGGGAATCAGCGTGCCGTGCTTTTCAAGCGCGCCCAGGCCGGCGTCAATATGTTGGTAATTCAAGCCGCAATCTAACGCGTCGAGTACTCGTAGCGTGGCCTGCATAATTTCGGGGCCGATACCGTCGCCTTTGATGACTGCAATAGATTGGCTCATGTGCTGCTCCTCTTTAATCGGCAGGCTTATTCGGCATGCTTATGGGGCAAGGAATGGCGTGCCGCTTCAACGTGAAAAGTTGGGATTAAATGTCTCTTTTAGCGGTGCAATGGTACGCCAAATTGAACCTAGAGGGCACCCTGCAAAGGGTGTAGGGCGGGTGCAGTCAACAATAATTGCTGCTAGAATGCGGCGGCTTATTACAACGCGATTAAATATAGCGTTCTTCTGACAGCAAGGCATAACGGCAATGACCTTTTCAAATTCAACACAAGCATTACCCACTTCAGGGCTGATGACTCCGCCCTAGGTTTCCCCCTCCCCAAGCGATACGTCTAGACACGTTAATTGCGTTGTCATGGCGTTACGGCATGCTATTGCCATTCTTCCGCCGATTGGCGGGCCGAACCTTAGATTGCTCCAGCACTGGCTCATTAGTCTGATACCGCGCGTCTTGCGTGCGCCACTGTGTCGCGTCGAGGGTTTGTACTATTTTAACCTCCAGCCATGGACTCCCTGAATGTCTCTCTATAGTAAGCAAGAGTGGTTTTCCAATATTAAAGGCGACACGCTCTCGGGAATCGTGGTCGCCCTTGCGCTGATTCCCGAGGCGATTGCCTTTTCAATCATCGCAGGCGTTGACCCCAAAGTTGGTCTTTATGCCTCCTTCTGTATCGCGGTGATTATTGCCTTCACCGGTGGTCGTCCCGGCATGATTTCAGCGGCAACCGGCGCTATGGCGTTACTGATGGTGACGCTGGTGCGCGAACATGGGCTTGAATATCTACTGGCGGCAACGCTGCTTACCGGTGTACTGCAGATTATAGCCGGTTACCTGAAACTCGCGGATTTGATGCGCTTCGTGTCGCGCTCAGTGGTTACCGGGTTTGTGAATGCGCTGGCGATTTTGATCTTCATGGCACAATTGCCGGAATTGACCGACGTGACCTGGCATGTTTATGCCATGACGTTGGCGGGCTTGGGCATTATCTATCTGTTTCCCTATTTACCCGTCATCGGTAAATCGATTCCTTCACCGTTGGTCTGCATTGTGGTGCTAACCGCGGTCTATATGATTAGTGGGATGGATATCCGCAGTGTCGGTGATATGGGTGAACTGCCCGATACGCTGCCTGTTTTTCTGTGGCCCAGCGTGCCGCTGAATCTGGAAACACTATGGATTATTTTACCTTACGCGTTGATGCTGACTGTGGTGGGCCTGCTTGAGTCGATGATGACCGCCACCATTGTGGATGACCTGACCGATACACCGAGTAATAAAAATCGCGAGTGTAAAGGGCAGGGGATTGCCAATATAGGTGCCGGGCTGATGGGCGGCATGGCTGGCTGTGCCATGATCGGTCAATCAGTTATTAATATTAAGTCCGGTGGCCGGACGCGATTATCGACGCTGATTGCTGGCGTGGTGCTCTTAATGATGGTGGTCTTCCTGTCAGATTGGGTGTCGCAGATACCCATGGCGGCGCTGGTGGCGGTAATGATCATGGTATCAATCGGCACCTTTAGCTGGGAATCGATCCGGGACCTGAAAAAACACCCCCTAAGCACCAATATCGTCATGTTGGCTACTGTGGCGGTCACGGTTAGCACACACAACTTGGCTATCGGCGTATTTGTCGGTGTGCTGTTGGCGGCGCTGTTCTTTGCTAACAAAGTGGGCAACATTCTCTACATCGGTTCAAAAGAGATCGAAGCGGGCAAAGAGCGTGAATATCAAATAGTCGGCCAAGTGTTCTTCGCCTCTTCTGAGCGTTTCACGGCCGCTTTCGATCTCAAGGAAAGTATCGAGAAAGTGACGATTGATCTTTCCCGTGCACACTTTTGGGATGTGACTGCCGTACAAGCGCTGGACCGGATCGTGATTAAATTTCGCCGTGAGGGTACTGAAGTAGAGCTTGTTGGTTTGAGCGAGGCCAGCGCGACGGTAGTGGATCGCTATGCGGTTCATAACGACCCCGAAGCGGTTGAAAAATTGATGGGCGGCCACTAACCAACGCAAGGAGCGCAACATGACAGATCAAGTATTAGCCGCTATTGACGGCTCCCAGTTTTCAGAAGGCGTCTGCGATTACGCCGCCTGGGCAAGCTTGGCCATGGATGCACCGTTAACCTTTGTGCATGTGGTCGACAATCATTCAGGCGTACCCGAAGAGCAGAACCTTTCCGGCAACCTGCGTTTCGGCGCCCGCGAACGGCTGATGAAAGAGCTTTCCGAACTTGATGAGCAGCGCGCGAAGGTGAATCGCGAGCAAGGCAAGTTGATGTTGGAAGCCGCCAAAGAGCGCGCAATAGAAGATGGGGTCAGCGACCCCGCCACGCGCCAGCGCAATGGCACCCTGGTGGAAAGCCTGTTAGAGCTTGAGAAAGACATACGTTTGCTGGTAGTGGGCAAGCGCGGTGAAACCGCCCACCAAGCCAGTGGGCATCTGGGTTCTAACCTTGAGCGGGTGGTGCGTGAACTGCACCGCCCGATCCTGATGGTGCCGAAAACCTTCAAGCGGCCTGAAAAGATATTGATAGCCTTTGACGGCAGCAAAACCGCCCGAAAAGGCGTCGAGATGCTGGCCCGTTCGCCGCTGTTTGCAGGCACCGAGTGCCATGTGCTGATCGTGGGTGCAGAAACGGCTGAACGCCGCTCCGAGCTTGAGTGGGCGTTAAGCACGTTGCGTGAAGCTGGCCACCAGGCCGAAGGCGCTATTCGTGCTGGCGAGGTAGATGAAGCCCTGCAAGCCTACGAAAAAGAGCACAGCATTGACCTGCTGGTGATGGGCGCCTACGGGCACTCGCGTATTCGCCACTTGCTGGTAGGTAGCACAACCACGGCCATGCTACGTGGTAGCCGCATACCGGTACTGATTTTGCGCTAAGGCTCACTAAACAGCAGCGCATCACCGTTTAGCTCGCATTGCGACTTCTTCTCTGCAGCCGGCCCTCGTAATTTGAGTGGCCGGTTTTTTTGTATTTAATTAGCGTTAAGGTGGCTTATTTAACAATGCTAATGTTGCAATGCGGTTCTATGCTGATAGTCAGGTTGTTATCTATTCACACACTGGAATAGTGCGAGGAGCCTGCCTTGAATATGCCTACCTTAGAGAGAACAGTCCCTGTTGGCTTCGATGAAGCCTCTCCTTCCCATCGTTTTGTCGCCGAGTTGCTGGCCCAAGCCGATATTCAGTTGGATGGCCGACGATCCTGGGACATACAGCTAAAAGCACCCGGTGTTATCGATAGCGCCCTTTCGCGAGGTAACCTCGGGCTTGGCGAAAGCTATATGAAAGGGGATTGGGACGCTGCGCAACTAGACGAGCTGTTTTACCGCTTAATGCGTGCTCAGCTTGGGCAGCGTATCAAGCCTACCCAACTAGTGTATTACTCGTTACGTTCGCGCCTGCTGAATCGCCAAACCGTTAAGCGCGCATGGGAAGTGGGCGAAAAGCATTACGATCTGGGTAATGACTTCTATGCTGCCATGCTTGATCAACGCATGACGTATACCTGCGGTTACTGGAAACATGCTCAAACGTTGGATGAAGCCCAGGAAGCCAAGCTAGATCTCATTTGTCGAAAACTTCAATTGAAACCAGGTATGCGCGTGCTGGATATCGGCTGCGGTTGGGGAAGCTTTATGGCCTACGCTGCCGAGCATTACGGCGTTGAATGCGTGGGCCTTACGATCTCTAAGGAGCAAGCCGAGTTCGGGCAGCGGCTGATCAAAAAAGGCCTGCCGGTTGAGTTTCGCTTGCAGGATTACCGTAATGAGCACGAGCAGTTTGACCGCATTGTCAGCATCGGCATGTTTGAGCACGTGGGGCATAAAAACTATCGTGAATTTATGAGTGTCGCCAACCGTTGCTTAAAAGATGATGGGCTGTTTTTGCTGCATACCATTGGCAAAAATCTAAGTAATACGGTCACCGACCCCTGGATTGATAAGTACATTTTCCCCAATGGGGAGCTGCCCACCATGGGGCAAGTCACGGACGCTGCTGAAGCGCTTTTCGTGGTAGAGGATGTACATAACTTTGGGGCTGATTACGACCGTACGCTGATGGCTTGGCATCAAAACTTTGAGGCTCACTGGCCGACGTTTAAAGACCAGTATGGCGAGGGGTTTTATCGCATGTGGCGCTACTATTTATTAAGCTGCGCTGGTGCTTTCCGCGCTCGGGAAATCCATCTCTGGCAGTTGGTGATGAGCAAGCAGGGGGTGTTGGGGGGCTATCACCGCATCAGTTAATGTATTTTCTCTGGCAATAGCTTGCTAGGCACCCAGCGTAAGAATGCCACCATGCCAAAGAGTTCGATGAGTGATTGAAACACAATCACGACTACCGCGGCCTGCCAAGCGCTGGGTAGCGTCAGGGCGATAGGCAGCATTACAAAGGAGTTACGCGTGCCAAAGCTAAAGGCCAGGGTTCGGGCGCTAGCGGTGGGCAATGCAAACAGCTTGCCTAGCCCTTTGCCCAGCAGTGCCGCGAAGAGTAAAAAACCGATAAAGATAAAGACGACCTGAGCCAACACCTCGCTAAGCTCGATCACAGTGTGAACCTGCGAAGCGGCAATCATAAACACCACCAGCGCCAATAGCGGCACGGGCAGCAGCCCCAGGCAGGCAACGCTGCGTTTAATGCTGCGGCGGCCTTGGGCTAGGTATTCAGTCAGCCAAGCGAGCACTAACGGCGTAATAATAAGGCCGGTAAAGGCACTCAGTAGCTCTTTAGAAAGCGTTAACTGAAACCATTCACTGCCTAAAAACAGCCAAAGATAAATCGGTAGCGCAACCATCTGCACCAGCAGCAGTAGCGGGGTGGCAGCCATCGCCCGGGCGGCATCGCCTTTGCCTAAATGCGTAAAGGTGATAAACCAATCGGTGCAGGGTACTAGCAGTACCAGCAGAACGCCTGCCAGCACTGCGGAAGAAAGCGGTAGCCACAAAACGAAAAGCGCTAAAAAAGCGGGAATGGCGATAAAGTTGCCGGTTAGTAACGCCGCCATAAAGCGCTTGTCAGTGAAGCTGCGGGCAATGTTCAGTAAGGGGATTTGAGTAAAGGTGGCATACAGTAGTATGCCTAATAGAGGCCATACTAACGGCGCTAGGCGCTGAGCAAATCCCGGCGCCCCGATGCCTAGTGCTAAACCCAAGCCAATGAATACCAGATAGAGCCAAGACTGATACTGTTCCATCTGATCGCGCATACTGGCTCATCCTTTGGCTGACGGTTTTGCTAACGAGAAAGCGCCATGCGTTCACCCACAACGGCGGCACCCAGCCAAAGCGGCAGGCTGACCACTATATAAACCAGCGCCATAGCTGGTTTGCCCACCTGCACCAGATACAGCGTCTCTAAGCTAAACAGCGAAAAGGTGGTAAAGCCCCCGCAAAACCCGGCGACCAGTAACGGTTGCAAACGCGCGAGTGGGCTGTGGGGTGAGCGCGAGAAGGTGGCAGCCAACCAGCCGATTAAACAAGAACCCAGCACGTTGACGATAAGTGTTCCCCACGGGAAATAACCCCCTAATGCCGCCTGCGATAACAGCGAAACGCCGTAACGTAGCACGCTGCCGACGCCGCTGCCGATGCCCACCGCAAGGTACGCTCTCCAGGCACTCATAAGTTCGCTCCTGACAGAGAAGCGCCTGATAACAACCAGCCAAAGGTGACCATGGCTAAGCCAAACAGCAGCGTGGCCCCTACATTCACGCTGGCGCGCAGTTGCTGGCCGCCTTGCCATAGCTCGATGGTCTGCAAGCTAAAAGAAGAAACGGTGGTGTAGCCACCCAGTAAACCGGCGACAGTGAACAGCCATAAAGGTGAGGGGGCGTTGGCGATACCTAGGCTGCCGAGTAGCCAGCCCGCTAGAAACGCGCCGCTGGCATTAACCGCCAGGGTTCCCCAGGGAAAGGCCTTACCGAGATAGCGGGCCAGTAGATTGGAAACCGCAAACCGCCCCATGCCACCCAGCGCGCCGCCGAGTGCGACTAACAGTACGCTTGTTAAGCCATCACTCATGCTTCCCCCTTAGGCGCTCAATAAATAGGCCGCCCAGTTTAGCATGTGCGTTTTATAGCGTCCGAAGCACGCAAGAGCGTTTTAGGGTGTCGCACGTCAATCAGTTGGTGTAGAAAAGGTCGAGAATATAACAACAATGTTGATGCCCCCGCTCAAGGAGAAGTACTCCATGTCAGATCGCGTGTTGGCCGCTATCGATAGTTCTCAGTTTTCAGAAGGTGTGTGTGATTATGCGGCCTGGGCCGCTAAAGCGCTGAATGCGCCGCTTAGTTTTATCCACACCGTCGATAATCATCACGCCCAGGTAACCGAGCCGGATTTAACCGGTAACCTAGGATTAGGTACCCGAGAGCACCTGCTGGAAAAACTCTCGGGTATAGAAGAGCAGCATGCCAAAGTCTCCCGTGAACGCGGGCGACTACTGTTAGACGCCGCCAAAGAGCGTGCGATAAGCGCGGGCGTTGCCGAGCCGCAGTGCTTGCAGCGCAACGGTACGCTGGTGGAAACGTTAGTCGAGAACGAAAAAGAGGTGCGCTTGCTGGTAGTCGGCAAGCGGGGCGAAACGGCGCACCAAGCCAGCGGCCATTTAGGCTCCAACCTTGAGCGTGTGGTGCGGGAAATGCACCGGCCGATTCTTATGGTGCCGAAACAGTTTACCCAGCCGCATAACGTGATGATGGCATTCGATGGCAGTAACACCGCGCGTAAAGGCGTGGAAATGCTGGCTAAAAGCCCACTATTTGAGGGCGCCACCTGCCACGTGGTGATTGTGGGTGCGGAAACCGCAGAAAACCGCTCGCAGCTAGCCTGGGCATTAGAAACACTGCGCGAGGCCGGTCACACTGCCGAAGGGGCCATCCGCTCTGGCGAAGTAGAAAAAACGCTACGTGCTTACAAACAAGAGAACGGCATTGATATGTTGGTGATGGGGGCCTACGGCCACTCGCGAATTCGCCACCTATTGGTCGGCAGTACTACCACCGCGATGCTGCGTAAAGCGCAGCTGCCGGTGTTGATTTTGCGCTAATCCATGTGAGAAATACCGAAAGTAGAGCTGGGTGTGCAATATTTGTCTTCGATACGCTTGCTGGCGACGTAGATGAATCCCTGCTTGAGTCAGGCTACATCGCCAGTTGAGGTTTAGGTGGCAGCGGCGGTTACAGCGTCAGCTCTGCTTCCTTGGAAGATAATCCCTTTGCCACCGTTTGATCGGTGAAATTGATACCCGCGATGATCGCCTTGAGCGATGCACTTACCGTATCGCTGTCCTCGGCTACCGCGCAGAGCCGCTGACCATCGATATTAAGCTGCACAAAGGCAATGGCATTGGCCTCGCTGCTGGCACCGAGAGAGTGCTCGCTGTAATCGATAATGCCTACGCTGCTGCCGGAGTGACGTTGCCACGCATCGGTAAACGCGGACATCGCGCCGTTGCCCTTGCCTGAAAGGCGTAGCGTTTCGCTACCTTGTTGCAGCGTGACTTCAATGCCTTCCTGCTGACCCTTGGAAAGCCGGTAGTCGACTAGCGAGAGCGGTGCTTCCTGGGTGAAGTGATCAAACATCACCTGGCGAATCATTTCGCTGGAGAGTTCGCTGGCGCGTTTTTCGCTCTCTTGCTGCACGTAAGGCGCCAAGGCCAGCATCATCCAACGCGGCAGGTTAATGCCGTAATCGCGTTCCAGCAGGAAGGCCATGCCCCCCTTACCGGACTGGCTGTTGACGCGAATGACGGCCTGATAGTCGCGACCGATGTCATGGGGATCAATGGGCAAATAGGCCACTTGCCACGGCTCGTCGGGCTTCTGGTGCTTGAGTGATTTACGGATCGCATCTTGGTGACTGCCTGAGAAAGCGGTGTAGACCATCTCGCCCACCCAGGGGTGGCGTGGGTGAATCGCAATCCCGGTGCACTCGTTGACGACCTGAATGATTTCATCAGGATTGGAAAGATCCAGCTCAGGATCAATGCCTTGGCTATAAAGGTTCATCGCCAGGGTGACGATATCCATATTACCGGTACGCTCGCCATTGCCCAGCAGGGTGCCTTCTACCCGCTCGGCACCGGCCAGCAGGGCAAGCTCGGCGGAGGCGACAGCGCCACCGCGGTCGTTGTGGGTATGCACCGAGATGATCACACTGTCGCGGCGGCTGATGTGCTGGCAGAAGTACTCAATCTGGTCGGCGTGATGGTGCGGCCCAGCCACTTCCACCGTGGTCGGCAGGTTGAGAATGCATTTGTTGTCCGGCGTTGGCTGCCAAACATCCAAGACTGCTTCGCAGACCTCCAGGGAAAAATCGATTTCGGTGCTGGAAAAGCTTTCCGGTGAGTACTGAAAGCGCCAGTCAATGTCCGGGTAACGGTCGGCGTAGGTCTTAACCCAGGTGGCGCCCTGTACCGCGATATCCACAATACCGGCGCGATCCATCTCAAAGACACGTTCGCGCTGAACCGTTGAGGTGGAGTTGTAGAGGTGAACAATGGCGCGTTTGGCGCCTACCAGCGAGGCAAAGGTCTTTTCGATCAGGTGTTCGCGACACTGCACCAGCACCGCAATGGTGACGTCATCGGGAATTTGATCCTCTTCGATCAGCCAGCGCACGAAGTCGTAGTCCGGTTGGCTGGCCGAAGGAAAGCCCACCATGACTTCTTTGATACCTACTTTAACGATCTGATGCCAGAAGCGCTGTTTCTGCTCAACGGTCATCGGCTCAAGTAACGCCTGGTTACCGTCGCGTAGGTCTTCGCTCACCCAGATCGGGGCGTGATCAAGGTCACGATCCGGCCATTGGCGATTGAAGGCAGGCACACGGGGCGCAGGGCGATATTTGCGATGATCAAAAGCAGACATGGTGGTTTCCTAATCGTAGCTGGGTGATTGAGTCGGCTGCTTGTGGCGACCGTGCTAACGTGTTCACTGCTTTTGGCAGCTTCCTTAGTGTAAAAGGTTTGCCGCGCTAGGTTCTTGCGAAGATAGGGTTAACAAGAACATAATTGGCATAATATATCGTTTTGATTAACTATTTTGGTAGGAGCTGCCTGTTATGTCCGTGTCGCCATTGGTGTTGGATCGTTTCGATCGTCATATCTTGGATATAGTGCAGCAGGAGGGGCGTATCAGTAATCAGGAGTTGGCCGACCGCATTGGGCTTTCACCTTCGCCGTGTTTGCGCCGGGTGAGGGCACTGGAAGAGCATGGCTTAATCCTGCATTACCGTGCCGAGGTAGATTCCCGCCAGCTGGGTTATCAACTGATGGCGCTTTTGCATATTTCCATGGATCAGCACACGCCGGAGCGCTTCGATAATTTTGAGCGCCATATTCGCGAGATACCCAACGTCATTGAGTGTTTGATTATTACCGGTCAGGCGGCGGATTTTCAGCTCAAGATTCTGGTGCGCGATATGGATGACTATCAGCACCTGCTCCTGCACGTGATCAACCGGATTGAAGGCGTGACGGGGGCGCACACCAGCTTTGTCCTGCGGCGGGTCTTTGAACATCGCCCGGTGCCTACCGATCGGCTTTGATAGCCTTAATGCTTTTGGCATGGTCAAAGGTAAGCTAAGCGGTTTAGACTGCTTTTTTTCTACTTATTGGGAGTTTGCACTATGACGATTCAGCGCCACGATACGAAAGCCCGCATGAGCCGTGCGGTGATTCACCAAGGGGTTGCCTATTTGTGTGGTCAAGTGGCTGGCCCTGAGGCCCGTAATGGCGATATTACCGCGCAAACCGAAAGCATGCTGGCGCGGGTAGATGCGCTACTGAAAGAGATTGGTTCAAGCCGTGAACAGTTGCTTAGCGCGACGGTTTACCTAAAAGACGGCAGCGACGTTGCTGCCATGAACGAAGTATGGGACGCCTGGGTACCGGTAGGCTACGCCCCGGCGCGCACCTGCGTGTGCGCACCGCTGCCAGCTGATGAGCTGAAAGTGGAAATTACCGTCACCACCGCCGTCAGTGAGTAAACACCCACTACTCACTTGCCGGGCTTTTCCACCGGAAAGCGGGTGTCGCGCAGGCTGTCTTTGATTTTCTTGAGGTGGGGTAAGAAGTCTTCACCACGCCTCAGGGTCACTCCGGTGGCCAGCGCATCAATCAGCGTTAATTGGATTACCCGCGAGGTCATCGGCATGTAGTGGTCGGTGTCTTCGGGCGTGGCCACTTCAAGCGTGGCAGTACACTCATGCGCTAACGGTGAATTGGGCGCGGTGATGCCCAGAACCACGGCGCCGGCATCCCTCGCCAAGCGGGCAATATCCACTAGTTCCCGGGTGCGGCCGGTGTAGGAGATAATCACTACCACATCACCGGTATGGCAGGCGGCGGCGACCATGCGTTGCATCAGCACGTCTATGTAGGCCATCACCGGCAGGTTGAAGCGGAAGAACTTGTGTTGGGCATCCTGGGCCACTGCGCCAGAAGCGCCCAAACCAAAAATGTGGATCTGTTTTGCCTGGGTGAGGTAGTCGACCATGCGCTCGATGGCGGCCATGTCGATTTCACGCTGTGCTTCGTCTAGTGCGGCTATGGTGGCGCCAAAAATTTTTTGGGTGTACTGGGTGGCGGTGTCGCCGGGCTCCACGGCTCGGGTGACATAGGGCGTGCCTCCGGCCAAACTCTGAGCGAGTTTGATTTTGAAATCAGGGTAGCCTTTGGCGCCAAAGTTGCGGCAAAAACGGTTAACCGTGGGCTCACTAACGCTTGCCGCTTGCGCTAAGCTGGCAATGCTAAGGCTGGTAGCGACCGTCGGGTCCTCAAGAATTACATTGGCGACTTTACGCTCCGAGCGGTTGAGTTCTTCTAAACGTTCGCGTAAGCGGTCAAGTAAGTCATGAGCCATTAACGGCCTCCCTAGGAGAAGTAGAAAGAAGCGGCTGCCATTCGCTGCACCAGGTCACAAAGGCCTCGGCAGGCAGCGGGCGAGCGTAAAAGTAACCTTGTGCAGCCTCACAGCCAATTGAGCTTAAATACGCCGCTTGGGCGGAATTTTCGATGCCTTCTGCCACCACATCGCAACCCACACTATGTGCAAGCTGGGTGATCGTTTGCGCCAGTTGGCGATCAATGGCGCTGGTTTCAAGATCCATCACAAAGGCACGATCGATTTTGAGTGTCGAGAAGGGCAGCGTTTTAATATACGCCAGCGACGACTGGCCCGTACCAAAATCATCAATAGCAACAGCTATATTCATTTTGGCCAGCTGCGCGAGCTGTTGGCGAGCGTGATCCATATCGCTCATCAGCCCGGATTCTGTCACTTCCAGAGCAAAAAAGCGCTGGGGGATCTGCTGCTCTTCAAGCCGCGCCAGTAGCTGTTGGGCAAAGTCTTTACGCGTTAGCTGGCGTGCGGCAACATTGACGGCAATATGGAAGTCATCATTGAGCAGCCCTTGCGCCCGCCAAAGGGTGATGTAGCGCATCGCCTCATTGAGCACCCAATCCCCGATGGCAAGAATATCACCGCTGGCTTCTGCCAGGGGAATAAACTCACCAGGGGAGATAGCACCGAACTCTGGATGGTGCCAGCGAAGGAGCGCTTCTGCGCCTATAATTTTGTGATCGGCCAGCGATAGTTTGGGCTGGAATGCGAGCGACATTTCACCCCGTTCGGTGGCGCCGCGTATCGCCTGCTGAATATGTAGCTGATGGCGCTGCTTCTCCTCAATCGCTGGCGTATAACATTGTACGCGTAGCGACCCTTGGGGCGGCAACGCTAAGGCAGCCATATGCACCAGGCGCTCAGTCTCAAAATAGCCCGTTTCACCGCTAATCCCGATACGTGCGCTAAGAGGAAGCAGCAGCTCATCCAATGCCTGATCTTGCTCAAAGCAGCCCAGTAGCTGTTCAGCCAGTTGCATCAGCTTGGCAGAGTCTGCCGTTGGCGTGATGACCAGTAACTCGCTGCCACCCCATAAACCAAGCAGGCAATCAGCGCTGAGCTGTTGTCGCAGCTGCTGGCTAATGTGACGCAGCAGTTGGTCGGCGACCCGGTAGCCGTGCAGGCGCACCACATCATCTAATTTGTCGAGCGCAATAAACAATAGCCCTGTGCTGGAGGCTTGAAGTGCAGCCGCTTGCAATGCCTGGCTTAATCCGCGGCGATTAGGTAATTGGGTAATCGAGTCAGTGCGTGACTGGCTATCAAGCTCTTGGGTGCGTTTAGCGACCGTCAGTTCTAACGTATCGACCTGCTTATCGCGTATTTGATAGCGGTGCTCAATGTTCAACGTATTGCGTATACGCTGCAGGACTTCATCCTGCTTAAAGGGCTTGGTGATAAAATCACGAACGCCCAAAGCGAGAGCGCGTTGACGGGTGGCATCATCGATTTGCGCGGTGAGCACAATGATCGGGGGCATCTGCTCTTCAAAGTGGGCACTCAACTGCTCAATAACCGCGTAGCCGTCTAAGTAGGGCATACGGATATCCAGCAGTAGCAGGTCAGGCATCTGCAACTGACAGTGGCCAAGCACTTCCCGTGAATCATTGATACCGTGAACATTCTCGAAGCCATACTCGTCAAGTAGGTCGAGCAATAATTCGATATTAACCGTGTTGTCATCAATAACTAACAGGTGTTTTTCGGTAAGGCTCATGGCACCTTCCTTAACACAGTCGGTAAAAACTGGTGAAGCGTACGGCTTAGCTTCTCGATATCGATGGGTTTCGTCAGGTAATCAGCAAAACCGGCGGCTAAACCATAGCGAAGATCGCGATCCATCGCATTGGCCGACAGGGCAATCACATTAATATGCTGGAGTTCGGGGGTGTTCTGTATCTCCGCTAACGCTTGATAGCCATTCATACCGGGTAAATGAATATCCATTAACACTAAATCAGGCGGCGAGTGACGCATGATTTCAAGCCCTAGTTCTGCACTGGACACCGTCTGAAGCTCAATATTGGGATAGTCTTCTATAATGTCATCCATCAACCGTTGGTTAGTTGGATTGTCCTCAATATAAAGCAGCTGGAAGATGTGCTCAGTCTCGTTGGCGGTTTCTGAGACTTCACTAGGCAGCACGTTTTCTTGCGGTAGGCTCTGTTCGTTGATAGGTAACGTAAACCAGAAGCTGGATCCTTCTCCTGGTGCGCTTTCCACACCGATGCGCCCTTGCATCCGACCAATGAGTTCGCGGGTGATGGCTAAGCCGATACCCGTGCCTTCCGTTGTACTCTGCTCGGCATCGAGGCGATTAAACGGTTCAAATAGCTCATGTTGGCGCTCGGCAGCAATCCCTTTTCCCGAATCGGTAACGCTAATACATAGCTCATCGCTCTCTTGCGTTACTGCGATTTCGATAGTGCCGTAATGACTATTATATTTAATCGCATTGGAGAGCAGGTTAAGCAGCACTTGTTTGGTGCGGGTGTAATCCGCGCTGACTTGCCAGTGGGGAGGGTGGGGTGTGCGAAGTAACGTAATACCCGCCGCTTCAATGTTGGCCTCAAGCGTACTGCAAGCATCGTCAATCACGTTGGCCACTACGATTGCCTCAATGGATAGCGTCAGATGACCTGCTTCTATTTTGGCGAGATCGAGTACCTCATTAATTAAACTCAGTAAATGAAGCCCGCTTTTCTCAATTTGTGTTACTTGGCGCTGCTGCTTTTCAGTCAGTGGGTCGCGCCGTCCTTTGGCTAGCAATTGAGAAAACCCAATGATGGCATTGAGCGGGGTGCGCAACTCATGGCTCATCGAGGAGAGAAATTCGCTTTTAGCCTGATTGGCTATTTCCGCTTGATCTCTGGCGTTAGCCAAATCTTTGGTGACCTCTTCGCGCTCTGCCATTTGGCTGTAAAGGTTGATCAGCAGAGCACAGGTATCGGTAAACGGCTGCAACCAATCCAGCAGTGCCTGATTGAGCGGCTGTTTACTATTGGCGATGGCAAACATGCCGATCAGCCGCTCGCCGCTGAATATGGGTACACCCAGGTAATTATGCAGCGGTGGGTGACCCGGGGGGAAACCGCCGCGTTTGACGTGACTATAAACGTCATCGGTCATAATCACTTCGCCAAACGCAAATACGCGGCCAAGCAGCGATTTGGGGTTGGTGAGGGTCATATCGCCGCTACGCAGTCGCTCCATCAGGAGGCGAGACTCTTCACTCCAGGACAGGTCGGTAATCGCATGGATTTTAAGCGCATTGGTGGTCGTGGTGGGCATTACTTCACCGATCAGCGCGTAGTCACTGTCGGTAAGGTCGCGAAGCGCCTCCATTAAGAAGGTCCATAGGCGTTTTCCCGACATTAATGCTTGATAGTCGGTAACGCCCTGGTGGAGCACTTTGAGCAAGTTCTGCTCTTTACGTATTCTGCGGTTGGCGTTGTAAACATCGGTTAAATCGGTGAGAACGCCTAAAAACTCGACCACTTTTCCGTGATCATCGTGGATGGCATTAATCGCGAGATGAACCGGTATGTAACGCCCCTCTTTATGTAATGCCTCGACTTCACGGCCACGCCCAATGACTTTGGGCTCGTGACCAGCAATATAGCGGGCGATAAACGAATCGTGCTGTGAGCTAATGTCTGGGGGCGTAAGGACAGCGACATTTTTTCCGAGTAGCTCGCTCTCTTCATAACCGAGGAGGTTCAGTGCGAAGGGGTTGATGCCAATAATCAGGCCCGCGTGATCAATACGTATCTTGGCGGTGGCGCTTTTGTTGAATAGCGCCTCAAAACGGCGCGCGGTATGGGTAAGGTCCACCTGCAGCTTATGCTGGTGTAATAGCTCTTCTACTTGACCGGCCAAGCTACCGAGTAACATTAAGTCACGCTCGCTGAAGACGCGAGGCTGGCGATCAATGATACACAGTGTGCCTACCGGCATGCCATTTAATGGCCGTAGTGGGTAACCTGCGTAAAAGCGGATATGCGGCAGGTCGCCGACCAGTGGATTATCTCTAAAGCGCTCGTCGTGAAGCGTATCTTCGATCACCAGTGGCGCATCAAGTGCAATGGCATGGGCGCAGAAAGAGACTTCCCGGCTGGTTTCACAGGTATCAAGTCCCTGGTGCGATTTAAACCATTGGCGCTCTTGATCGACTAATGAAACCAGCGCAATAGGCACATCAAACAGGTCACGGGCCAATTGCGTCATACGCTCAAAAGCCGTATCGAGAGGGGTGTCGAGTACCTGTAAAGCATGCAAGGCCGCCAAACGCTGTGTTTCATTATCAGGTGTTTCTGTGGCTTGCATGACTATTCCAAAGCTGAGAATTAATAAAACATACCATAAGGGTTTTATGCCAATGTATAACTAAATATCGGACATTAACCCGTAAGCTTTAACCAAGCCCAATCAGTTTCATTAGCCAGCGCCGGTAAGGCGGATAAAGCATGTGGCTAGGTGTGCGTTTTGATTGATAAAAAATACTACGTAAATGACTAAATCGCTCAAAGCCGTGGCGGCCGTGATAGGCGCCCATGCCACTCTCTCCTACACCACCAAAAGGTAAAGATGGCACTGCGTGATGCAGCAGCGTCGTATTAAACACCAGTGCCCCAGAACGAGTGGTTTCCAGCAGCTGTTGCTGTAAACCTTTATCGTGAGTAAATGCGTAAAGGGCTAATGGGTGGGGGCGGGCATTCACAACGTTGATAGCTGCCGTTATATCACTGACACCAATCACCGATAGGCAGCGGTTAAACGTTTCTTCACGCATCACCTGAAGGCCTTGATGGGGATCGATAATCAGTGCAGGCGCATGCGGGCCGTAATCAATGATTCTACAGCCATGATCGTGGGCTTCTTGGAGCATGGCCTCTTGCCGCTGTTGATGAGCTGCATCAATGGGAGACGTGGCTGCGTGATCGTCGGGTCGCTGCTGCTGAATGGCGTGGCTTAACGCCTTAACCAAGCCGCTAATATGGCGGCTCTCTACCAGCACATAGTCAGGGGTAATACAGGTTTGTCCGCCGTTCATACCTTTGCCGAAAATAATCGCTGCGGCCGCTTGATCCAGGTCGGCATCGCCCGCCACGATAGCAGGCGATTTACCGCCCAGTTCTAGCGTGATTGGGGTTAAATTCGCCGCCGCCGCTTGGGCGACTTGCCGTCCCACCGCGGTAGAGCCAGTGAATATCAAGTGATCAAACGGTAAGCCGCTAAAACGACGCGCAACCTCCTCATCGCCCTCCACCACGTTGAACTCTTCAGGGGTAAAATATTGCGGTACTAATCGCTTCAGTAGGGCGCTGGTAGCGGGGGAGTGCTTGCTAGGTTTGAGTAACACCCTATTACCGGCTGCAAAGGCGTCAACCACCGGCATTAACGACAAACACCATGGGTAGTTCCAGGGTGATATCACGCCGACAACGCCCAGTGGTTGAGGTGCAATGCGAGCCCGTGCCGGCAGTAGCCGCCAGGGCATGCTGACCGCCCAAGGGCGCATCCAGCGCCATAGATTGAGTCTTGCGTGACGAATGGCGTCTAGTACCGCGCTGATCTCGGCTATGCGTATTTCCACGTCGCTGCGCTGACCAAAATCGGTTTGAATCGCACGGATAATCTCTAGCTGGTGATGCTTGGTCATGCGCGCAAGGCGGGCTAGTCGTTCACGTCGCACCGTTAGCGTCGGGTAGGGCATTTGATCGGCAGCATGACGCTGCGTTTGGAAGTCACCCGTTAGGTCGCGCTTCATGGCCTCTCCTTGTACGCCGCTATCGGCGCGAGTGATAAGCGTGGGTACCAATGCCGGTATAGTTGGTCGGTAGAGATGGTCGCTATAAACGGCTGACAACAATGATTAATGTAAACGGTTAATGCAGTCAGTTAGTGTAAAGTGGTGCTAGCAACTTATATTGCGTTAGCCCCACACTCCCTGGAAGGTGCTATGCCGTTAGATCCACTGTCGCTCACTATTCTACCCACCATTGGGGCCGTCACGGCAAGCCAGTGGGATGCACTCGTCGATAATGATCAGCCCTTTTTACGCCATGCTTTTTTACACGCACTTGAAGCCAGCGGCTCGGTCAGCGTGGCTACCGGCTGGGAGCCTTGTCATCTGAGTGTATGGCAAGGCGAGCAGCTAGTCGCGGCGATGCCCATGTACCGCAAGCATCACTCCTACGGTGAGTATGTGTTTGATTGGGGCTGGGCGGAAGCGTTAGAACACGCCGGTGGTCGTTATTATCCTAAAGCGCTTAGCGCGGTGCCGTTCACACCGGTACCCGGCGTGCGCACGCTGATTGCTGAACACGCCGATGCCACGGCAG
The DNA here is from genome assembly GCF_037070215.1 of Vreelandella arctica. Lineage (NCBI taxonomy): Bacteria > Pseudomonadati > Pseudomonadota > Gammaproteobacteria > Oceanospirillales > Halomonadaceae > Vreelandella > Vreelandella arctica. Next base: position 25,926 of record NZ_JBANSN010000001.1, read on the forward strand.
TGCGAGCGTTTCTTGCCGAGGCATGGCGTGAACAGTGCACAAGCCAAGCCCTTTCAAGCTGGCATTTGCTGTTTGCCAATGAAGCAGACGTCACCGCTTGGCAGGCACAGTGCCCCGAGCTTATCACCCGTGAAGGCGTCCAGTTTCAGTGGCGTGATCGTGGTTTTGGCGACTTTAATGGCTTCTTGGCCAGCCTGACCTCAAAGCGACGCAAAATGATCAAGCGCGAGCGGCGCTTAGTCGCTGAGCAAGGCTTAACGGTATCGCGTTTGGAAGGCGAGGCGATTACCTCCGCCGATATGGCACATTTCTATCGCTGCTATGCGATTACCTACCATGAGCGTGGTCGTCCGCCTTATTTAAACCATGATTTTTTTGAACAACTACGCCAAACCATGCCGGACGCGCTAGTGCTGGTACAGGCCCATAGTGAAGGCCGCCCGGTAGCCGCAGCGCTCTATTTTCGTGGCAGTAGCACGTTATATGGCCGCTATTGGGGAAGCGAGGTCGTCGCTGATTGTCTCCACTTTGAGGCTTGCTACTACCAGGGGATTGAGTACTGTTTGCAGCATGGCTTAACGCTGTTTGATCCAGGCACCCAGGGTGAGCACAAGCTGGTGCGTGGCTTTGCCCCTCAACGAGTGCGCTCGCTGCACTATATTCGCCATCCGGGGCTTGCTGCCGGTGTCGCCCAGTTTTGCCAGGAAGAGGGCGAGCATGTCAGCGCCTATCGCGAAGCGGCCCATCAAGCACTGCCATTTAAGCAGTGATTTTAACGATCATTTACGCCGTCATTTAAGTCGATATTAAAACTGCTATTAAAACCGACATTAAAGTAAGGCGCGGCTCGCTGGTGTTGCCCCTTAATGGCATAATGCGCGCCGATAAGCGCTCTTCAGCGGATCAGCGCAGAGGTTGATTCAGCCAGTGCTTTTAATAAACCCAGCCGATATACCTAGGGAGAGCAATGATGCGCAAATGGCTAGTGATAACATTGCTCGCGGTGGTGGCACTGCTTCAATACGAATTGTGGCTAGGTAACGGCGGCTGGAGCGATTTACAGCGTGTGGAGCAACGTGTGGCGGTGCAAGAAGCGGCCAATGTACCCATGCGCGAGCGTAATGCGCGGCTGGCGGCCGAAGTGACGGATTTAAAAAACGGTTTAGACGCCATAGAGGAACGGGCGCGTAGCGATATGGGCATGGTGCGTACCGATGAACAATTTTTCTGGGTGCCTGGTGTGGCAATTGAGAATGAGCTGATCGGTATTAATGCGGGTCTGGTCGCTCCCCAGGAGCCGGCACAGTGAGCCAAACCTGGCTAATCGTTCCTGCGGCTGGCCAAGGTCGCCGCATGGGGGCAGACAAGCCTAAACAGTATTTAACCTTGGCCGATGAACAGCCGGTGTTGGCGCATACCTTGGCTCGGCTGCATCACGCCTTTCCCCACGCCCGCTTGGTACTCTGTTTAGATGCTGATGACCGCTGGTTTTCACCAGGCTGGGTACCTTTTGCGGACTGGCAGCGAGTGCCAGGTGGCAACGAGCGAATGGACAGCGTGTTAAATGCGCTGCACGCCATGGCGGCTGAGGGTGATGATGTAGTGATGGTGCATGATGTGGCACGTCCCTGTATTACCGTGAACGACCTGCAGGCGCTCTATCAAGCCGCGTCGACACACCCCGCTGGCGCGCTCTTGGCGATGCCGGTAGCCGATACCATGAAGCGTGCCGATAACCAGAGCCTGAGCTCGCGAACCGAACCCCGGGATGGCTTATGGCATGCGCTAACGCCCCAAGGTTTTCGTTACGCGCTGCTGCGGCGTGCACTGGAAACCGCCCGCCAGCAGCAAACACTGGTAACTGATGAAGCCTCGGCAGTCGAAGCCCTGGGCGAACGGCCGCAATTAGTAAGCGGGCGGCGCGACAACCTGAAAATTACCCACCCAGACGACTTAGCGCTGGCAGCTGCGATTATGGCGGCCCAAGCCGCTAACCTGCCTGACAGGCTTTAATCATTAGGAGCTTAGTAATGCGTATTGGCCACGGATTCGATGTCCACCGTTTCGGCCCCGGCAATCACCTGATGATCGGTGGCGTTAAGCTGCCATTTGACCATGGCTTCGTGGCGCACTCCGATGGCGATGTGCTGCTGCACGCTGTGAGCGATGCGCTGTTAGGTGCCTGTGCGTTGGGCGATATTGGCCGTCATTTTCCCGATACCGACCCAACGTGGGCGGAGGCTGATAGCCGCGAACTGCTGCGCCATGTGGTCACTCTTATTCAGGGCCAGGGCTATGGCGTGGTCAATCTGGACGCCACGCTAATGGCGCAAGCGCCTAAAATGGCGCCTCATGTTGATGCAATGCGGGCCATCATTGCCGCTGACTTAGGCGTCGCGCTTAGCCAGGTTAACGTTAAAGCCACCACTACCGAGCGGCTGGGCTTTACCGGGCGCGGTGAGGGTATTGCTGCTGAGGCAGTGGTGCTGCTAAACCGTGCAGAGGCGCTTAATGATTAATATGCCTGTCTGGCAGCGTTGCTTAGATCCTCTGTTCGGCCCGCCTAAAGCCGGTCAATACCGTGCTCAGGCGGAAGACTTCTGGGTTGACGAACAGTTGGATTTTACTCCCGAGGCGCACGGGGAACACCTGTGGTTGCGGGTTGAAAAACGTAACCAATCCACGTTAGAAGTGGCTAAGTTGTTAAGTCGGCTTTGTGACGTAACACCCCGTGATATTGGTTACTCCGGGATGAAGGATCGTATTGCCGTGACCCGCCAGTGGCTGAGCGTGCATCTGCCAGGGCGCGATGCGCCGCCTGACTTAGAGCAATCGCTTAATGCCCAGGGCATCACGGTGGTTGAGCAGGCGCGCCACCCGCGTAAGCTTAAGCGCGGGGTTCACCGCACTAATCGATTCGTCTTACGCCTAAGCGGTAAGGCCATAGCAAGCGACGACTTTATCAGCCGCTGGGAAGCGCTTTGTCAGTCTGGTGTGCCCAACTATTTCGGCCCCCAGCGCTTTGGTCATGAAGGGCATAATCTTCAGCGCGCAGAAGCACTACTTAACAGAGGTTGGCGTAAACGGGACGACCGTCAAGGTATGATGCTTTCTACCGCGCGCAGCTTTTTGTTTAACGAACTGCTCAGCACTCGCGTTGCGGATGGCACTTGGACGCAACCCCTGGCAGGCGACACCTTAATGTTGGACGGCACGCAAAGCGTGTTTGGTATTGAAGCCACCGATGCGACGCTTCAGGCCCGCGCCATGGCGCTGGATGTGCATCCAACGGGGGTGCTCTGGGGCGTTGGCGAAGCCGGTCAGGGTGACGCTGCTAGCTATGAAACGTATTTGCAGCAGCAGTATCCTGGCTTGTGTAGTGGTTTGGAGCGCTGCGGGGTTAAGCAGGCACGCCGTGCGCTGCGGATGCGGCTGCTGGAACCACAGCTTACTTGGGAAGCTGATGCCGTACGGCTTTCGTTTGCGTTGCCTCGCGGTAGCTTTGCTACCGCTGTGCTTGGTGAGCTGATAGAGATGAGTGGATAGCGGTGGGCGACGTCAGTCGTCAGAACGGTTATAAGTCGTCAGAATAGCTATAAGACGTTAAAAAGTTTACTAAAAGTGATGGATAGGAGTTGTCACCTTTCGCGTTTATGCTGTGTGCTTATGACGCTGGCGCTAATGACTCTTGTGCATATAACTTGTGCATATAAAAAAGGGAGAGCCACTATGCGGCGACTACTGCTTTCAAATGATGACGGTGTTTACGCGCCTGGGTTGCGTGCGCTACACGATGCGCTGCTGTCGCACGCCAATATGCGCGTGGTGGCGCCTGACCGAGACCGCAGCGGTGCCAGTAATTCGCTTACCTTGTCACGGCCGCTTTCATTGACGGCGCTTGATAACGGCTTTTATAGCGTTGATGGTACCCCTGCCGACTGCGTCTATTTAGGCGTTCACGGTGTATGGGATGAAAAACCTGATTTAGTGATCTCAGGGATTAATCACGGCAGTAACCTGGGCGACGATGTGCTCTATTCCGGCACCGTTGCGGCGGCGATGGAAGGGCGCAACCTAGGCATGACCGCGATTGCCATGTCGCTATGCGGCGAGCGCCACTTCGCTACCGCCGGAAGAGTGGCCGCCACCTTGATTGGCGCCGCGGATCAACTCTCGCTACCGCCGCGTACGCTGCTTAACGTCAATGTCCCCGATGTACCCTGGGAAGAGATCAAAGGCGTTAAAGTTACCCGCCTTGGGTACCGCGGACCAGCCGAAAAACCGTTGCCAGTACAAGACCCGCGGGGGCGTACCCGCTATTGGATTGCGCCGGTAGCAGCCAATGCCGATGATGGTGAAGATACCGATTTTGCCGCTGTTGAAGCGGGCTTTGTATCGATTACACCGTTACAAACAGACCTGACGCGCCACCCCGCGCTTAACGATGTGCAGGATTGGTTGGATGTTTTTGCCTGATATCTCCCCTGCTGAGCTGCGCGGTCGCGGTATGACCTCACAGCGTACCCGAGACCGAATGGTCGAGCGCCTCATGCAGCAAGGCATCAACGATGCCCGCGTGCTAGAGGTCATGGCCAGTGAACCGCGTCATCTGTTTGTGGATGAGGCGCTGGCGCACCGCGCCTATGAAGATACCGCCTTACCGATTGGCTTTGGCCAAACGCTATCGCAGCCGTTCATTGTGGCGCGGATGACCGAGCTCGTGTTGCGCGCCGGGCCCCGCCGGGTATTGGAACTGGGCACCGGGTCTGGCTATCAAACGTTAATATTGTCGCGCTTGGTAGAAGAGCTCTACTCCATTGAACGCATTGGTGCGTTGTACGAGCGTGCGGCTGAGCGGTTACGGCGGCTTACGGCCCCAGCCACACTAGCAGTGGCGGATGGAGGCTATGGTTGGCCTGAAGTGGCACCGTTTGATGTTATTTTGCTAACCGCCTGCGCTCATACATTGCCCACATCGCTACTAGAGCAATTGAGTTACGACGGGGTGTTGATCGCCCCCTTGGAAGATCCCGATGGCAGCCAGTGGCTTACTCAGGTAAAGCGCATCGGCAGTGCCTTTGAAAAACGGCGGCTTGAGCCCGTACGTTTTGTACCTTTACTACAAGGAGTAGTGGATTGAAGCGGCAACCCTTGGGAATATTTTTACGTGGCGCAGGGATGGGCGCCGCCGATGCGGTACCCGGTGTGTCGGGAGGTACGATTGCGTTTATTAGCGGTATCTATGAAGAGCTGATTAACACCATCAAGCAATTTGGCCCAAGTGCGATTGGTGTATGGCGTCAAGGTGGCTGGAAAGCCCTGAGTCTCCATTTGAACCTAGCCTTTCTGGTACCGCTATTGGCAGGTGTTGCGGTTAGTCTATTTAGCGTTGCGCATTTAGCACTATGGTTGATGGAAGCGCATCCACTACTGTTGGACGGGTTCTTTTTTGGCCTTGTAGCGGCCTCCGCACTGGTGGTCGGGCAGGCAAGTAGCGGCTGGAAACTATGGTATCTGCTGCCATTGTTGGTGGGGTTAGTGCTCGCCCAAGCGTTGCCAGGCATGATGCCGCTGGTGCTGCTGCTGGGCAACGAGGCGCTGGTAGTGATGGTGGCAGGCTGCATTGCCATCAGCGCCATGCTCCTGCCAGGGGTATCAGGCAGTTTTCTATTGCTGACAATGGGGCTCTACGGCACCATCATGGGAGCAATTCGCAGCTTTGATCTGGGCATTATTATTCTGTTTGGAATGGGCTGTGTGGTGGGTTTAGCGTTGTTTTCACGCTTGTTGTCCTGGTTGTTACGGCGCCACCATACCTCGACCATGCAACTGCTACTGGGGTTTATTGTCGGTTCGTTACCGGTTCTCTGGCCATGGCGTGAACTGTTACGCTATCAAATAGGGCCAGAAGGGCAAATGATCCCTTTGGAGCACCGTTATTTGTTGCCCGCTGACTATGCCGTATTGACCGGTGCCTCGGCACAAGTAGCTGGCGTTGTCGCGCTAATGGCCTTGGGGGCACTCATTGTTGTGTTACTCAACCGACACGCGGATCGTCGGCCCATCGATACCAAGCTTGGCGCTGAAAAGGAGTAAGGTTTATATGCGTAAAGGTTATAGTCTTAAAGTACTGATGATGTCGGCGCTGGCATTAACAATTGCGGGTTGTGCCAGCCAACAAGGCGGAAGCCCTCAAGTGCGTGATTTAAGCCAAGCACGCCAAGCGGTGGAAAACTCACCCCAGTACACCGTTAAAGCGGGCGACACGCTGTATGGCATCGCATGGCAGCACAATTTGGATTATCGCCAGTTGGCGGCAATGAACAATATTGATGCGCCGTACCAAATTCGGCCAGGGCAAACCATTGCCCTGCGCGAAGGCGCCTCAACGTCATCAGTCGCCAGTAGCCAGCCTGCCGCTAATAACAATGGTGGTGGCGCCGTGGCGACCGGACTGAATCCGCAAGCAGCCTCTGTTGCGAGTGATGACCAGGAACTCGACTGGCTGTTGCCCGACGAATCCGCGATTCAACGTAACCAGCGCCTAACCGCTGAACGCGATGCCGTAGAGGCTGCGGAACAAGTGGCTGATTCTTCGCCTAGCAGTGAAGAAAATACCTCTTCCTCCACGCCTGAGCCTGAAGTGGTCGCAGCTGCCGAACCTGAGCCTGCCGCTCAGCCGGAACCTGAGCCAGCGTCAGAACCTGAACCGCAGCCAGTATCAGAACCCGAGCCACAGCCTGAAGCTGCTCCAGCTACACAAAGTGCCAGCGTTGACCGCTCTTCGCGTACCTATACGCCTGCTGAAACGATCAATTGGCAATGGCCTGCCGATGGCAACGTCGTCGGGGCATTTGGACAAGGCGATAGCATCACTGCCGGGATTGATATCACCGGTGAAAAGGGGCAACCTGTTAAAGCAGCTGGGCCCGGTATTGTGGTTTATGCGGGCAGCGGCGTCAGGGGTTATGGCAACCTCATCCTTCTCAAGCACAACGACCAATTCCTGAGTGCGTATGCGCATAACGATAGCTTACGGGTCAGTGAAAATGACGTGGTAGAAGCGGGTGAAGTGATTGCGACGATGGGGGATAGTGACGCAGAAAATGTCCGATTGCACTTCGAGGTTCGCCGTGATGGCCAGCCTCAAGATCCCATGGACTTTCTGCCTTCCCGCTAATGCACTCACCGGTAGCGTGGAAGGCCAGCGTTTAACTTGGAAGTTGCCCGAATCGCTGTATTCGAGCGTCATATAACAATTGTCACATAACAATATGGTGTGCGCCTTAGAGCGCACCCCTTTGACTTTCTAAATGGCGGGTAGGCGAAACACGGGGGTAAGGCCATGAGTATGTTGGAGAAAGATCTACAGGAGGTTGACCTGGAGGCTGCTGAGGAGGCACTTGATAATACCGATGATGACATCGCGGTAGAAGAAGATGCTTTTGAAAAAGCGCTAGGGCGTGAGGATCGACAATCGACCCAAAGCTTGGATGCAACGCAAATCTACCTCAACGAAATCGGCTTTTCGCCATTATTAACGCCAGAAGAGGAAGTATATTACGGCCGATTAGCGCGTAAGGGCGACCCGCTGGGACGCTCACGGATGATTGAGTCCAATTTGCGGCTGGTGGTGAAGATTGCCCGCCGCTACCTTAACCGCGGCTTAACGCTGCTGGATTTGATCGAAGAGGGTAATTTGGGCTTGATCCGCGCCGTTGAAAAGTTTGACCCCGAACGGGGTTTTCGTTTTTCAACGTATGCCACTTGGTGGATTCGACAAACCATTGAGCGCGCGTTGATGAACCAAACGCGTACAATCCGTTTGCCGATTCATGTGGTCAAAGAGCTCAATATCTACCTGCGCGCGGCGCGCGAATTGACCCAGAAGTTTGACCATGAGGCCACTGCTGAAGAGATCGCCGAGCACCTGGACAAACCGGTCGAGGTGGTCAAAAAGATGCTCGGCCTCAATGAGCGCGTATCGTCCGTTGATTACCCGATGGGCGGTGAGAGCGATAAGCCGCTGATCGATACGTTGACCGACGATGAGGTGCAGGGGCCTGAAGCGCGTCTGGTGGATGGCGATGTCAAAGAGCACGTTGATCTTTGGCTTGATGAGCTGAGCGAAAAACAGCGTGAAGTTGTCGTGCGCCGCTTTGGCTTACGCGGCCACGAATCCGCCACCCTGGAAGAAGTGGGCGCCGAAATCGGTTTAACCCGCGAGCGAGTTCGCCAGATTCAAGTCGAAGCGCTGAAAAAGCTGCGTCGTTCGCTGGAAAAACAGGGTCTCTCGTTAGAAGCTTTGTTTGAAACTTAAGTGTTTGAAGCGCAACAAAGGTGATTATTAAACGCGCCTTCCCTCTAAGCCGAGCAAGTACCTATAGGTGCTTGCTCGGTTTTTTATCGCTGACATTTTTTGTTAATAAGCATTTATTGCTGAATCAGGTAAGTGAGAAAACCTATGCGCCCCCTTGTGGCCGATATTGATCTGGACGCGCTGCGTCACAACTATCAATTGGCGTGCCGCTGTGCGCCCCAAAGCCGCTCAGTGGCCGTTATCAAAGCTGATGCTTACGGGCATGGTGCGCTAGCGTGCGCTCAAGCGCTGGAGGCCCATGCTCCCGCGTTTGCCGTCGCCTGTATCGAAGAGGCTCTCGCGTTGCGTAAAGGTGGCATTACGAAGCCTATCGTTCTGCTTGAAGGCATCTTCAGTACTGATGAGTTGGCGCTGGTGGACACCCACGGTTTCTGGATCGCGGTGCATAGCCAGTGGCAGGTTGATGCACTGTTGGCGGCCACGCCACGCCAGCCCATCCCGGTATGGTTAAAAGTCGACTCCGGCATGCACCGCCTGGGCTTTGCCATTGAAGAGGCCGCTGCCATCTGGCGCCAGCTTCTTGCTGCGCCGAGTGTGGCTTCGCTGCACCTGATGAGCCATTTTGCCACTGCCGATGCTCAGGATAGCCGTTATTTCACTCAGCAAATGGCACGGCTCCAGGAGTTGACCAGTGAGCTAGAAGCGCCGCTATGCCTAGCCAACTCACCGGCGACCTTGGCGTGGCCGGTGGCACATGGTGACTGGAACCGGCCAGGCGTCATGCTCTACGGCAGCGACCCCTTAGAAGTCGCCAATGACATCACCCGGCAACTGAAGCCAGTGATGACTCTGCGCTCTGAAATTATCGCCCTGCGAGAGCTAGAAGAGGGCGAGCCCGTGGGCTACAGCGGGCGCTGGCGTGCGCCGCGGCGTTCACGCATTGCCGTGGTTGCCTGCGGCTACGGTGACGGCTATGACCGCCATGCCCGCGATGGTACGCCAGTGCTGGTAAACGGCCAACGCTGCGCGATTGCCGGTAAAGTCTCTATGGATATGCTCACGGTGGATGTAACAGACGTGCCCGATGCCGCCATTGGCAGCGAAGTCGTATTATGGGGTAGCGCTAGCAACGGCGAAGTACTGCCGGTGGATGAAGTGGCCCGTTACTGCGATACGATCAGCTATACCCTGCTGACGGGGGTACTGCCCCGGGCGCCTCGGCGTTATCATGGGCGTTCTGATTAAACGGTTGTTTTTATGTCAAAATCACGTTATCCACGTTCGTTTGCCCACCCGCGTTACTGGCCCACTTGGCTCGGGATTGGTGCCATGTATGTTGCCGCCTGGCTGCCCTGGCGGCTAAAAATGAGTATTGGCAAAGGGCTTGGGTTGCTCGCATGGCGCTTTGCCAAGCGGCGGCGGCGCATTACCGACACCAATATAGCGCTGTGCTTTCCCGAAAAGAGCGCCGAACAACAGCGGCAACTCGTCAAAGAGTCATTCATCGCTAATGGCATTGGTCTCGTCGAAACCGCGACGGGCTGGTGTCGAAATGGCGAAAGCTTACGCCACCGAGTTGCTTATATTGGCGAAGAGCACATGGCCCGTGCTCAGGCGCGAGGCAAAGGGGTGGTCATTATCGGTGTTCACTTCTCATCGCTCGATTTAGGCGGTGCCTTACACGCGCTATTTTTCTCTGCTGACGCTGTCTATCGCCCGCATAACAACCCGCTGTTTGAGCGTTTTATGACCCGCGCTAGAAAGCGTAATTTTGGTGTTGCGATTGACCGTTACGACCTGCGTGGAGCGGTACGGCAGCTTAAGGCAGGCCGGATGGTGTGGTACTCGCCAGATCAGGATTTTGGCCGCGATGTGAGTGTGTTTGCACCGCTGTTTGGTCAGCAGGCCGCGACGATACGCTTAACGGCCAAGCTTGCGCGTATGACTGGCGCGTCGGTGGTGCCGATGATGTTTCACCGCAACCCGGATAATGCGACCTATACGATTGAAAGCCTGCCTGCGTTAGAAGGTTTTCCGAGCAATGACGAGGTTGCCGATGCGACCAAGGTCAATCAGTTTATAGAACAGGCAATTCGCAAGCACCCGGAACAATATCTGTGGCTTCATCGACGCTTTAAGACCCGCCCCGAAGGCGAGCCCAGCGTTTATTGATCCACCTAAGAGCTACAAAAAAGCCAGCGTTAGCTGGCTTTTGGCATTCAGATGCGTCGCTTAATCCAAGTTGCGGGAGTAGAAAATCTCCAACATCTCTTTACGCAAACGGCTCTCAATATCACGCGCTTCTTCAAAGGTAATATCGCGCCGGGACGTACCGAACAGGTAGTTATCCAGCTCGAAGTCTTTGAGCAGCATCTTGGTGTGGAACATGTTTTCCTGATACACGTTTACATCCATCATCTGATACGCATGCTTGGTATCTTCAGCAAGGTAGTCTTGGATGGAGGTAATGCCGTGATCGATAAACAGCTTCTTGCCGTCTACGTCACGGGTAAAACCGCGTACCCGATAATCCATGGTGACGATGTCGGAGTCGAAGCTGTGGATCAGGTAGTTCAGCGCTTTAAGCGGGCTGATATGACCACAGGTCGAGACATCAATGTCCAGACGGAAGGTGCTAATGCCGTTGTCAGGGTGCGACTCAGGGTAGCTGTGCACCGTAACGTGACTCTTATCTAAGTGCCCAACCACCGTTTCTGGCAGTGGGCCGGGGCCCGGCTTAATCTGCTCAGGCGCGGCGTCATCCAACTCATGCTCGGCAATCAGAATCGTCACGCTTGCGCCGTGGGGCTCATAGTCCTGGCGGGCGATATTCAGCACATGAGCGCCGATAATGTTGGTGACGTCTTTCAGAATCTGCGTCAAACGTTCGGCGTTGTAGAGCTCATCGATATAGTCGATATAAGCCGCACGCTGCTCTTCGGTTTTGGCGTAACAAATGTCGTAAATGTTGAAGCTCAAAGAGCTGGTCAGGTTGTTAAACCCGTGGAGTCGGAGATTATCTGTCATGTCCGAGCCTCCTTATGGCAGGTGAAGACACCCCGACGAGCCAGCGCCGGAACCGATAAGACGTTGCCACCATTGCTGTGGTGTAACCCCACCCAATAAAGCAGGGCGGTGACAGCACAAGTGAAGGTAAAACAAGCGGGCGTATTATGCCCGTCAAGGCGATGGCTTGCATCCGACTGAACTACTTTTTTTGCCGCTGCGGTTAGGTAAGCGGCGGCGCTAGTCGAGGGAGCCAAGCGCTGCCCGTGCAAACAGCCGCTCAAGCCTCGATAATCTCAAAAGAGTGAGTGATCTCTACGCCGCCATTAACCAGCATGATCGACGCGCTGCAGTACTTTTCAGCAGAGAGTTCAACGGCGCGCTGAACCTGCTTCTCTTTCAATGCATGCCCGGTCACTACGAAATGAACGTGGATCTTGGTAAAGACGGCGGGCACTTCATCAGCGCGTTCGGCGTCAAGTTCCGCGACGCAGTCGGTGACATTGGCACGCGCTTTATCGAGAATGTTCAAGATGTCAAAAGCGGTGCAACTGCCCATGCCCATCAACAGCATTTCCATGGGGCGGGGCCCTGTATTGCGGCCACCGTGGTCGGGCGGACCGTCGACGACAACGCTGTGCCCGCTACCTGATTCCGCCACAAATTGACGGCCTTCTGTCCATTTTACCCGTGCTTTCACGCGGCTCTCCTCATCTAGGCGACGAAAGGTAAGTCGCGCAGCATAACATTTCTTGGCCTGCGCGCCTCTTCTCAGGGGCTCTTCTCAACGCCCCTGTTTTTCATCACCGGCATTATTAATCATGGTCAGTGTAGGGCATCTCCCAACCGCCTTCGCAAATGGCTCGCTTATCCGCCACTTCCGGATTGTAAAGATAGACCCAGGCACGACCAAAACGGGTGGCTATTTGCTGGCGGTCATACTCGCCCTGCGCAGGGGCGTTGATACGGTAGTCCTCCAACTGGTCTAGCTGGGCCAGTTGGCCAATGTTAACCTCATAAACCTCTATGCTAACGCCTTTGGACGGTTGCCACTTAGCACCGGGGTAGGAGCCGATATCGTAGAGCGTGAGGGCGCGGGTGGTGTCGCTCCCCAGTCGCCTGGCGCCGTTTAACCAGTGGGCGTTGTTGAACCCCTGCTTCAGCGTGCCATAGACCGCTACGAGGGGCGTATCAGCGATTGCCACACGTAAATAGTCTGGATGCATCGACTAGTCCTTCCCGCGCTGTCGTGGGAATTGAAGCTGGCTTTCCAACGCCGCTAGCCGTTCAGGCGTGCCCACATCGACCCACTGCCCTGTGTAATGCTCACCGCTCACCCGTTGGTTATCAATGGCGGCCCTAAGCAGTGGCGCTAATGCAAAGGCACCCTGAGGCTGCCCAGCTAACAACGCTGGGTGAATCACACTAATGCCCGCATAGGTTAACCGCTCATTGCTGGTTTGATTAACGCGTTCTCCCGCTAGCCCAAAATCGCCGTCGGGGTGGTGAGAAGGATTATCTACCAGCACCAAATGCGCTAAATCATCGCCTTGCAGCGCTTGTACGTTGGGCAACGCTTCGCACCAAACATCGCCGTTGATGAGTAGAAAGGGCGCTTCTCCCAGCAACGGTAGGGCTTGCTGAATACCGCCACCGGTTTCCAAAGGCTCTGTTTCCCGGCTCCAATGGATACGCAGCCCAAAGGCATCGCCATTACCTAGGGCATCAATAATCTGCTCGGCACGGTAGCTGACATTAATGACGACTTCATGAATACCTGCTTCGTGAAGACGCGTCAGATGATGCACGATGAGCGGCTTACCCGCGACGGGTAGCAGGGGCTTGGGGCAGTGGTCCGTGAGCGGTCGCATCCGCTTGCCGAGCCCTGCGGCTAGGATCATTGCTTTCATGGCGTCATTTCCGCTAGTCGTTTCATGAGGGCGGGGCGAAAGGTGAGCGTGACCCACTCAGTGAAATCAGTCTGCTCGGTCAGGAACGAAAGACTATCCTCCAGATGATCCAAAAAGTGCGGCAAGCACTCAAGATAGCCACTTTTTTGATCGCGTAGCGTTAAACGACAAAATATGCCCAGCACTTTCAGCGAGCGCTGAGCGGCCATGGCATGGCACTGGATTAGGAAGGTGGCAAAATCGACCCGGCCGGGAAGACGACCATCACGGCGGGCCTGCTGATAAAATGCGCTGACGAAGTCGCTAAACTCCTCATCGCTAAAGCGGCAGTAGCGCCCCCGCAACAATGAGATAAGGTCGTAGCTTAGCGGGCCTGCCACCGCGTCCTGAAAGTCGATCATGAATAAACGCTGGTCGTGTACCATCAGGTTCATAGCATCGAAATCGCGGTGCACACTGACCACCGGCTGGGCCAGCGCTTGCTGAATAAGCTGCTCGCGCAGGGGGTGCCAGCTTTCGGGTGGCGTTAGCTTCAGCCAAGCACCCAGGCACCATTCGGGAAACAGATCGAGCTCCCGACCAAGCAGCGCCCTATCATAAGCGGGCAATGATTCGGGGCTGGCGCGGTTTTGCAGCTCGGCGATGAGCGTTAGGGCCTGCGCATGATACGCCTGTGTGGTAGCGTCGTCGGTAAACAAGTTTTGTAGCGGTGTGTTGCCCAGGTCATCAAGCAGCAGGAAGCCGTCCGCCAAGTTGGCGGCATGCACCTTGGGCACCGCCAAGCCTGCGCTGTGCCAGCGTTGGGCGATGGCGACAAAAGGGTGTGAGTCCTCCTGTTCAGGCGGGGCATCCATTACTACCTGGGTGGAGCCGCCGGGTAATGTGAGGCGAAAATAACGCCGGAAACTTGCATCGCCCACGGCGGATGAAAGCGTAATATCGGCCTTGGAAAGGCCGTTTTGTTGGGCAGCCCACGTGGTGAGGGCGTTAATCCGATAAGAGGACATGCAAGCTCCTTGCTGGTCGGGCATCATGCGGGCTGTATAATACCGATTCTGGATGCCAAGGATAACGAACATGGGCAAGCGATTTTCGCGCACGTTGCCAGTTGCGCATACGCTGATGGGCAGTTTGCTTGCTGGCGCCTCGTTTACGGCGGTGGCTCAAGGTCAAGACATGCCCGCGGAAGCGTTAGACTGGCAAGCCTGGGGGGAAGAAGAGGCGGCCAATCAATTGTGCCGGGGGCGCTACGTGATGCCCAGCTACCGCTTACCCGCGGAAGAGAACCCGGAAACCCTCTCACTTGAGGCCAGCGACGTCGATTACGCCGCCAATGGCGAGGCGTTGTTGCGCGGTGATGTGGTGCTTCGGCGCGGCAATGAGGAAGTAGAAGCGGAGCGTGTCTTTTTACCCGCCGACCGTGAGCAGGTCGATGCTGAAGGCAATATCGCCATACGTGACGGACGTGCATTGGTGCGCGGCGAGCAGGCGATGCTCAGGCTAAATGAAGACCGTGCGACGTTGGGTAATAGCCATTATGTGCTTTACGACCAGCACCTGCGCGGTCAGGCCGCTCAGTTAGAGCAAACCGGGGAAAGCGAGTACCGCTTGCAGGACGCCAGCTTCACGACCTGTGACCCAGGCGCCAATAGCTGGGAATTGGTCAGCAGCGATATTCGATTAAACCAAGCCGAAGGCTTTGGCACTGCGCGCCATGCCCGACTGCATGTTAAAGATGTTCCGGTGTTTTACTGGCCCTGGTTGCGTTTTCCCATTGATGATCGTCGTCACACCGGGCTACTTTCCCCGTCGATAGGCTTTTCATCAGATGGTTTTGATTACGCCCAGCCCTTTTATTGGAATATCGCCGCTAACCAAGATGCGACCATCACGCCGCGCTGGATGAGCGACCACGGGTTGCTGATGAACGGTGAGTACCGTTACTTGTTTGAAGAGAGTGCGGGCATCGTCGAAGGCGGCTATTTAAATAGTGATAACGGCGGCTCCGGCGGTGGAGAAAATCGCTTTGAAGGTGAGGATCGTTGGTATGTGGATGCCCGCCATGCAGGGCGGGTAAACGAGCGTAGCAATTACCGGCTGCGCTATGGTGCGGCCAGCGACGGGCGCTATTTTGATGACTTTGGTGGCGAGTTCGGTGAAAGTGATCGCGCCAGCATGGAGCGCTTGGCCCAGGTCGATTACCGTGGCCAGCGCTGGCAGTTAGATGCCCGTGCCCAAGGCTTTCAGCGTCTGGAAGACCCGCTCAGCGATAGCGATAAGCCCTTTTATCAACTGCCGAGCCTGAGTGCCAACGCGAACTGGCAGTTCGACAACGGCCTCTACACCCAGTGGCGCTCTAATGCGACCTATTTTTGGCGCGATGTGGATGAGCGCCGTGTGCCGGAGCGTGAGGCGGCCACCGGTAGCCGATTGCACCTTACGCCTGTTGTTGGCTGGCGCTTTGAACGGCCTTGGGGCTATTTAGAGCCGCGTACTGAACTGTGGAACACCGCCTATGAGTTGGATTATGGCGAGCGAGAAACGGAGCGGGGCGACTCGCCCAGCCGCAGCATTGCGCTGACCTCAATCGATAGCGGGTTGGTCTTTGAGCGCGAGCTGGCCCTCGGCGGGCGCGACTATCGCCAAACCTTGGAACCGCGTCTGAACTACGCCTACGTGCCACGTACCGATCAAACTGAGCTGCCGGACTTTGACAGTCGAGAACGTGTGTTCTCCTGGGATCAGCTCTGGTCCGCCCAGCGCTTTTCCGGCACTGACCGCGTGGGTGATCTCAACCGGCTCTCTTATGGCGTGCAGTCGCGCCTACTTGAGGATGCGTCCGGTCGTGATCGACTTTCGTTTGGGGTCGGGCAGAGTGTTTACTTTGATGATCGCCGAATCGATAGCGAAGGCGATGCGGATACGCTGCCGGATCGGCCGGAAGAAAACCCCAACGTTAATCCTGAAAGCTACTATCAGGCCACCCGGGATCGTTCACCACTAGTGACCCGCCTTGATTGGCAAATTAATGATCGCTGGAGCAGTGGCTACGAATGGCTCTACGATGATCACCGTGATCGCACCGAACGCTCAAGCGTTGATGTACGTTATCGCCATCCCGAAGGGCACGTAGTGAACCTTGGCTACCGTTGGGAGATCGAAGGATTTGACCCGGGTGTGTTGCAGGGCGACGACGGCTTTCGCGACTATAACCGTGAAGAGTGGGATCTGTCGTTTGCCTGGAAAGCCAGCACTAGCATTGATTTGATCGGTCGCTACCTTCACGATCAAACCAATGACCGCTCGCTTGAGCAGCTGGCAGGCGTGCAGTGGAATAACTGCTGTTATGGCCTGCAGCTTGTTTGGCGTGAATGGGTCGATGACGATGATACTGCCCGCATTGATGATGATTTTAATGATCGCGGGCTTTTTTTGCGCTTCGTGTTCCGTGGCTTAGGTGGCGTTGGCCAGAATGCGGACAGCTATTTTGAACAGACCATTCCTGGCTATCGTCCGACCGCCCTGTAAATGACTTCCATAGAATGGCTAATGAAAGAGACGTTTGTAATGAAAATGAGAAAGCCCTTGCTAGGCCGAATGAAGCAGCTCTCTGCTGGTAGCCTACTCGCCCTCTGCGTTGGCGCTGGCCTTGCGTTGGCCCCACTGACGCTCCAAGCGCAAAATTTCCAATCCACCCAGCGTCAGGCATTGGATAGTGTCGTGGCCGTGGTCAATAACGATGTGATCATGCGCAGCGAATTGGATGATCGTATGGCGCAAATTGAGCAGCAGGCCCAGACGCAGGGCGGTAATCTTCCTCCCCGCTCCCAACTTGAGCGGCAAGTGCTTGAGCGTATGGTGATGGAAGAGATTCAGCTACAAATGGCGGAAGATGCCAGTCTGACGATTGATGATACTGAGCTAAACGGTCAGGTGCGCTCGATTGCCGAATCCAACGGTATGACGCTGGATGAGTTTGCTGATGCCGTGGAAGCTGACGGCATGACGCTGGCGAGCGTGCGCGAAGATATTCGCCGCGAAATGCTGATGCGTCAGGTGCAGCAGCGCCAAATCAGTAATCGTGTGACGGTTAGTGATCGTGACGTTGAGCGTTTTCTTGACCAGCAGCAGGGGCAGGCCGGCGAGCAGAACTTCATTGAAGAGACGCGGGCCCGCCACGTATTAATCGAGCTGACGCCTAATCGCGATGAAAACCAGGCGCGAGCGCGAGCTGAAGAAGTGCGCCAGCGCTTGTCTCAGGGTGAGGATTTTGCCTCCGTGGCGCGCGAGTATAGCGATGACAGCGGCACTGCACTCAACGGGGGTGAGCTTGGCTGGGTGCGACCAGGGCAAACTGTTCCTGCGTTTGAGGAAGCAATGCGTGACCTAGGCGTTAACCAGATATCCCAGCCGGTACGCTCTCAGTTCGGCTACCACGTGATTGAGGTGGAAGAGCGTCGCCGCCAGAACGTTACTCAGGAGAGTCAGCGCGAGCAGGTTCGCCAAGCGATCTTCCAGCGTCGCGCGAATGAAGAGCTTGAAACCTGGCAGCAAGAGATTCGCTCACAGGCTTTTGTTGATGTTCGTCTCTAATGGTAGCTGGGACTTCAAGGGCTGATAGCGCGCTGCCGGTGGTCATCACCACCGGCGAACCAGCGGGCATCGGTCCTGAACTAACGCTAATGCTTGCAGCCGGGGGGGGGCTTCCTCCAAATACCGTGGCCATTGGCGATCCGGAAATGCTGCGCCAGCGCGCAATTGCGCTGGGGCTGGATGTGACGGTGGTAGAGTGTTCGGTGGGTGAGTGCCCAAGTGGCGACAATGCCTTACCTGTTTGGTCCGTCGCTCTTAATGCCCCTTCCTCGCCAGGTGTGCTTAATCCAGCTAACGCCGATTACGTACTTGCCACCCTGGCAATGGCGGTCGATGCTTGTCAACACGGCCTCGCCGCTGCCATGGTGACCGCACCGCTGCACAAAGGCGTAATTATTGACGGCGGTCACCCTGGCTTTACCGGCCATACCGAATGGCTGCGTGATGCCTGTGGCGTTGATGACGTCGTGATGATGCTGGCCACCGACGCGGCGCTACATGCGGCATCGCCAAGCTGGCAGGGTAGTGGCGATTTACGTGTTGCTCTGGTGACCACCCACTTGCCTCTGCGCAACGTCGCCGACGCTATCACCTTTGAGCGGGTCACTTGCATTAGTCGCTTACTGGCGATTGGTTTGCAGCACCAGTTCGGGATTGCTAAACCGCGCATTGCAGTGTGTGGCTTAAACCCGCATGCCGGTGAAAATGGCCACCTGGGCCACGAAGAGCTGGATATTATTATTCCCGCGCTTGATGCCCTTCGCGCTGAGGGAATGGATATCCTTGGCCCGTTGCCCGCCGACACACTATTTACCCCGCGGCACTTGGCAGGTGTCGATGCAGTGTTGGCGATGTACCATGACCAGGGCTTGGCAGTGTTAAAATATGCAGGCTTTGGTCAGGCTGCCAATATTACCCTGGGCTTGCCATTGGTACGCACTTCGGTCGACCATGGCACCGCGTTGGATCTGGCTGGCAAAGGCGTGGCAGACCCCGGCAGCCTGAAAGTCGCTATCGCCCTTGCACGCCGTCTATCTACCCAGCGGTTGTCTGCTACTGTCTAGCGTTTGCTGCGAAATACTCCCGATTGAATCCGCACTCCAAGGAACACCGTTTGATGTCTATTGTGCCCCAACACCGCGCTCGTAAACGCTTTGGTCAGAACTTTTTGCGCGACCTTGGCATTATTTCGCGGATCGTTCGTGCCGTTGGCCCGCGCTCGACGGATCGCCTTGTCGAAATTGGCCCAGGGCAGGGTGCACTGACCGAGCCGCTGCTGGAAGCGGCAGGGCATTTAGAAGTCATTGAGCTCGACCGCGATCTGATCCCTGGCCTGCGCGTGCAGTTTTTTAACTACCCCGACTTTGTGATACACGAAGGCGATGCGCTGAAGTTTGATTTTGCCGCGCTGAAAGGCGATGGGCCTGCGCTGCGCGTGGTGGGTAATCTGCCTTACAACATCTCCACGCCGTTGATAATTCACCTGCTTGCCGCAGGAAGTGCGATAGAAGATATGCACTTCATGCTGCAAAAAGAAGTCGTTGAGCGCTTGGCTGCTGAACCGGGCGGTGCTGATTGGGGGCGTCTTTCGGTCATGGCGCAGTACTACTGTAGTGTCGAGCAGCTATTTATTGTGCCGCCGGAAGCCTTTGTGCCGCAGCCCAAGGTTGAGTCGGCCATTGTGCGTTTAACGCCTCATGCGACCCTGCCTCATACAGCAGAAGACCCCACGCTGCTGTTTGAGTTGGTAAAGCTCGCGTTTGGACAGCGGCGCAAAACGCTGCGCAATAACTTTAAAGGGCGCGTGAGCCCTGAAATCCTTGAAGAATTAGGTATTGATCCTATCCGCCGTCCGCAAACACTGACGGTCGCCGAGTACGTGGCGATTGCCAATCGAGTCGCCGCCGATGAGCAGGCGAGCAGTGAGCGGGGCAGCCAAGCGTGAGTGGTCTAACTATCGAGGTAAACGTTGCGCCTAGCTACCGTGCCGATGAGTCCAATGATGCGGAGTCGCGCTACGTCTTCAGCTATACCATCACCGTCCATAATCAAAGCCCCCATAGCGTGCAGCTCATGGCGCGCTACTGGAAAATCACCCAGGGTAGCGGCGAGTGCCAGGAAGTGCGCGGCAAAGGCGTCGTCGGGCAGCAGCCGCTGATTGGCCCTGGCCAGAGCTTTCGCTATACCAGCCGTGCCATTCTTCAAACGCCGGTGGGAGTCATGGAAGGCGCCTATACGTTGCTAGACACATCTACGCAACGCGCGTTTGAAGTGGCTATCACACCGTTTAGGTTGGCGGTACCGCTCCAGCTTCACTAGATGTCTGCGTTAACCTGCTCTCCAGATGATCGCAAAGCCGCAGGGCCAGCTGCACTAGCGTTAATGTAGGGTTGGCGTGCCCCGCGCTGGCAAACACGCTGGAGCCCGCCACGTAGCAATTTTCCTGGGCAAATAGACGGCAGTCGGGGTTAACGATACCCGTCTCGGCAGCAAGGCTCATGCGCGTGCCGCCCATGTGGTGACGTCCAGCTAGTTCGCCTTCCGTGGGCAGTTGCACAGGCGTATCGGCAAGCCAATCAGCCATCTGTAGTCTGCCCACCTCATTGTCACGTAGGTATTCACCCAGCAGCAGCATGCTCTCGCGAATGGTGCGGCGATCCAGCTCAGACTGCTGCCATACCAAGCGGCTGCGGGGAACGCCCAGTTCATCCAGCTCATCGCTCAGTTCGATACGGTTCTCAAAGCGCGGCTCCTGTTCCCAGGCGGCTCTTAATACCACGCCATGGATTACCTGCCCTTGGGCTTGCCAGACACGTATCCGTCCCGCCAGCGTAGGGGCTTGATCAGCGAGCTCATCAATCAGCGCCTGAGTGGTTTCAGTGTTCATACGGTGCAAGCGCAGCCCACAGTTGAGTATTTGACGTGAATCGAGGGATGCAGCAGTGGGGGAGAGAAACACGTTGTATTCGTCGTCTAGCCCCAGCGCCGCTGGCTTGAACAACAGTGCCTTGCCCACCGTGGCGTGAGGGTGCTCCATCCAGTAGCGCCCCAGCGTGCCCGCCTGCGGTATTAGCTGTCCATTGGCTTGCTGGTTGCACCACAGCAACAAACGTGAGTTTTCGATACCGCCGCAGGCGAGCACAAAATAGCGCGCATGTACCAAGCGGTAGTCCCCTTGGTAATTCTTGAAAGTGGCACTGGTGACGTGGCCATCTTGGGTTTCCAGTGCCACTAGGTTGGCCGTTAAGCAGCACTCAAGCGTCATCGAATCGCGCAGCGTAGCGGCAAATTTATCTTTCAGCCGTGTCGGGTTGCCCAGAGAAAAATAGATGCGTTTAAACCCAGCCCCAGCGATGGATTGGTCTGCGGGCGTCGTCGCCAAGTCGAGTAACTTAGCGGCAGAGCGGTAGTAGGGTGAAAGCGCATCACGGCCAATGGGCCAAGCTGTCTCGCTGGCAGCTGATTTGGCGGTGAAGTCATAGCGATCCAACGGACGACAGACGCCTCCCCAGTGATTGGTCGAGCCACCTAAATGGCGTAGGCGAGCGCCATATAAAGGAATATAAGGGTCGCCGATGGTTTCACCCCGATAACAATCCTGGGAGCGTTCGCTGTAGTCCGCATCGCCACCTTCGCACAGCAGCACGCGATGCCCCCGCTCCGACAGGGTGACCGCCATGGAAATACCTGCTGCACCCGCGCCGATAATGCATACATCCACGGCGTCACGCTGTTCGCTAATAGCCTCAAAATTGATATACATCAGCGGTCACTAGCCTTAAGCAACCAACCGTTCACCACCACCGAAGCGATAGGTGGGGAAGTTTTAGCGGTAAAGGTCTGGGCGATCGGCAACAGTGTTGTACCGGGCAGCACTACAGCGCCGATGCCCGCCAGGGTAACCACCCGTAGTAGCCCACGCCGCGTATGATCCATAGCCATATGAGTATCGTTTTCCTTAACAGTAGTGACGAGGCAGCCATGCTTATGAAAGGCGATTTCGCTGCTGGACGTGTCTCTTGAGAGCGCCTGCGCGCATTTTTATAGTGATCCACGTTCGCTACTTTCACCAGTGTTAATCATCAAGATAAATAACCGACGGCAGGCAGAACAGGCAAGTGAGGTGATAGTATTTAGCCCATTCATTTCATTAAAAAGGCCTCACGCATGAGCACCTATGCGATCGGCGATTTACATGGCTGCCATGCTGAATTCGTAGCGCTGCTGGAGAAACTCAGTTTTAACCCTGCGCGGGATACGCTTTGGCTAGTCGGCGATTTGATTAATCGCGGCCCCGGTTCTTTAGCGTGCTTGCGGGAGGTGCGCGCGCTCGGTAGCGCCGCAAAAAGCGTATTGGGCAATCATGACTTCCATTTGCTGGTCGTGGCCCGTGGTGGCGGTAAGCTTAAAAAAAATGACACCCTGAGCGATATTCTTGGTGCCCCTGACCGGGAGGAACTGCTGGATTGGCTTCAAAGCCAGCCCCTTAGCGTGTTTGAGCACCGGATACTAATGACCCATGCCGGGCTGCTGCCCCAGTGGAGCGTTCCTCAGGCCGAAGCGCTCGGGCGGGAAGTTCAGGCGGCGCTAGCGAGTGAAACATCAGGGCAGTTTTTAACCCAGCTATTCGGCAACCAGCCGGACATCTGGCGCGACGATCTAGAAGGCATGGACCGGCTACGTTTGATTGTGAATGTGTTCACTCGGATGCGCTTTATTGATGCCCAAGGGCGTTTAGAGTTTGCCGCGAAAGAGGGGCTTGATAGTGCCCCAGAAGGTTTTCTACCTTGGTTTCAATACCCGCGTGCCGATGATATTCAACTGCTGTTTGGCCACTGGGCTGCCCTTGAAGGGGAGACTCCTCAGGCGCAGGTGCCCGTCGAGGCGCTTGATACAGGCTGTGTTTGGGGCGGGCGATTAACCGCGCTAAACCTGACCAATGGCGAGCGCACTAGCGTGCCCAGTCAGCAGCGGGGGAGATAGGGAAAACAATGGAAAAAAGTGACACTAACAAACGGAGTGACCCCCGTTTAGCAGGCCTACAGGTTTATCGTGTAGGCGGCGCGGTGCGTGACGCTTTGCTGGGTTGGTCGGTTGTCGATAATGATTGGGTCGTGGTGGGGGCGACGCCAGAGGCCATGCGCAAGCGTGGTTTTAAGCCAGTGGGTCGCGACTTCCCGGTTTTTTTGCACCCAGAAACAGCTGAGGAGTATGCCCTTGCCCGCACCGAGCGTAAGTCTGGTCACGGCTACGCAGGGTTTGATGTTCACGCCAGCCCCGATGTCACGCTGGAAGAGGATTTGTTACGCCGTGACCTAACCATCAATGCAATTGCCCAGAGCATTGAGGGGGAGTTAACCGACCCGTTTAATGGGCAGGGCGATATTGAACAGCGTGTGCTGCGGCATATCTCAATGGCGTTTAGCGAAGACCCGCTGCGGGTACTGCGTACTGCGCGCTTTTTAGCCCGCTATGCATCGCGGGGATTCACCATAGCCGATGAAACCCTGGCATTGATGCGCCAAGTGAGCCACAGCGGTGAACTTGAGCATTTGGCCGCCGAGCGGGTGTGGGTGGAAACCGAAAAGGCGCTGGGCGAACCAAGCCCGGACGTTTATTTCACCACCCTAGAGCGCTGTGAGGCGCTGCCCATCTGGTTTCCCGAACTTATGGGGTCGGTGTTGCCGCAAGGTTTAGCTGCGCTGGGTCAAACGCCCCAAAGCAGCACGCTAGCAGTGGCCCACTGGCGCTACGCGCAGTTGGTGTCACCGCTCACCGCCGAACAGCGTGATGCCTTAGCAACGCGGTTAAAGTTGCCTAACGCCGTGGCCCAGCTTGCCCGTCATACCGCGCTCACTCATACGCTGCTTACCGCGCCACTGGATGGCCCGAATGTGCTGCATTGGCTGGAGCGGTTGGATGGCTGGCGCAAGCCCGAGCAGGTCGAGGCGCAGTTGGCATTAGTGAGCGTGCTGGCGCCGGAGCAAGTGAAGCGGCTTGGCAGCGCTTGGCTAGCGGCTCGCGAGGTGGGGCCGCAGGCGTTAATGGCGGAAGGATATCAGGGGGCAGCGCTGGGTGAGGCAATACGCGTGCGGCGCGGGCAAGTCGTGGCGGTGGCACTTGAGTAGCTGGTTATCGACGGGCCGCTGCCAAGCGAGGAAGCTCGTCTGACTGAGAGATCCAGCGGCCACGCCAGCTAAAATCAACCGCCCAGAGGCGTTGGCTGCCTAGTTCGAAGGTTTTCCATAGCGAAGCGTAAGAGGTGTCACACAAGGGGTGGCGTTCAGTGGGTAGCAATTCAGCAAGCGGCTGCAGCACGAACGCATTATGAGTGATTTCGCTGCGTGGCAACGTGACATCATCGATGGTGCCGCAGAGGCTGCCCACGGTAAGCAAGTCGATATCCAACGCGCGGGGGCTGAATTTAGCAGTGTCGGGAAGGCGACCGTGTTCTATTTCCAGCTGCTTACTCCAAGCCTGAAGCTCCCCGGGTGACCAGTCACTGTGAAAGGCTACTACCAAATTATAGAAATTGCGGCTGTCGGTAAAACCCACTGGCTCGCTTTCAAAAACACGTGAGATTTGCAGCGAGCCAAAGGTCTCCGCGAGCGCATCAAGGCAGTAGCGGATATGCCGAGTGGGATAAATATTGCTGCCTAAGCTGACAGTAACCAGCTTCATGCGCTGGGCTCCTGCGTTACCTCTGGTAAGGCGCCGCGGGTAATTTCCAAACCGACGCTGATAGCGTTGGGCACTGCACCGGGTTTACGCACGGTCAGGCGCAACCAGCTAATTGGGAATTCTATGCGCAGGCATTCTGCGAGGCGTTCGGCGAAAGTTTCGACCAGGGCGAATTGATGATCATCAGCAAATGTCTGGATGCGCTGACAAATGGCGGCGTAATCCAGCGTGAGGCGTAAATCATCGGTGGCTGCCGCTGAGCGAATGTCGGTCGCCAACGCCAAATCTAAGCTCAGAGTTTGTTGAATCGAACGCTCCCAGTCATAGACACCGATAACTGTGTCGACGGTTAACGCTTCAATCAAAATGCGATCCATCTGCCTTCCCCCAGCTGCAACAAGCGGGCGATTGTACGTTAGGATGGGGCTAAACGACAGCGACCCAGGCTATCGAGACGGTCTATAAAGCGAGCAGAGCGCCATGGTATGGATAGTAGTAGGTTATTTAAGCGGCAGTTGGTTGGCAGCGCTGAGCGTTTGCCGCCTCGCGGGTGTGGGTGACCCACGCCAACATGGCTCGTTTAACCCTGGGTTTTCTAACGTATTGCGCCTTTATGGCCCCTGTTTAGCGGCCGTTACTCTGCTGCTAGATGCCTTAAAAGCCATGCCCGCTGTTTTAGGGGCCAAGCTTATGAACTGCCCAGTATGGTTGCAAGGGCTGGTTGGGCTGGCCGTGCTGCTTGGACACAGTTTTCCCTTATGGCATCACTTTCGTGGCGGAAAGGCAGTTGCCAGCGCGTTTGGTGTACTGCTGATATTGGTGCCCAATGTGGCGCTATTAAGCGCCGTCATTTGGGCGCTACTGGCGTGGCGGCTAAAGACGGCGGCGATGGCATCGCTGGTCAGTGCTTTGGTGGCGCCGCTAATATGCGCTTGGCTAGCGCCTGCGTATTTTGTGGTAGTCGGTGGCTTTAGCCTGCTGGTGCTGGCCCGGCACGGGCTCAATATTCGTCGACTGCGACGAGGTGAAGAGCCGCCATTTCGCGGCTCCTAGAGCGCAGCTAGCTGTCAGCGGCAGCCGGGGGTGTCAGTTGATCCAGCGGCCAACGGGGTGTCGCCTGCATGAGGCCGGGGGTATCGCTTTCGCCTGCTGCAAGGCGTTGAGCACCCACGTAGGCAATCATGGCGCCATTGTCGGTGCAAAAGCGCCCGCGTGGGTAGTAGGCGCGGGCTTGGCGTTTTTCACACTCAGCGTGCAGTCGTTCACGCAGGCGATGATTGGCGCTAACCCCACCCGCCACCACTAAACGTTTCAAACCGGTTTGATCCAGCGTCCTGCGGCACTTAATGACCAGCGTATCAACCACGGCTTCTTCAAAGGCACGGGCTACATCGGCACGTGCTTGGTCGTCGAGTTCCCCGGCTGCTTCCAATTGGCGAATAGCGGTCATGGTGTGGGTTTTTAAGCCGGAAAAACTAAAATCGAGCCCTGGTCGGTCGGTCATCGGGCGTGGGAAGCGAAAACGCTTGGGATCCCCTTGTTCCGCCAGTTTGGCGACTTGAGGCCCACCTGGGTAGGCCAAGCCCAGCATTTTGGCAGCTTTATCAAACGCTTCACCCGCGGCGTCATCCACCGATTCACCGAGCAACTGATAGCGGCCCAGTCCTTGCACTTCGACCAGTTGGGTATGCCCGCCGGATACCAGCAGTGCCACGAAGGGGAACGCAGGCGGCTCGTCTTCCAGCATCGGTGCCAGTAAGTGGCCTTCCATGTGATGCACGCCCAGTACGGGAATGTTTAACGCTCGTGCCATGCCGTGGGCGGTGCTGGCGCCCACCATTAATGCACCGACTAAGCCCGGGCCAGCGGTATAAGTAATACCGTCCAGGTCATGACGCGTTAGCTTGGCATCGCTGAGCACTTGCTCAATCAGCGGGAGCAGTTTGCGGGTGTGATCGCGAGAAGCGAGTTCGGGGACCACGCCGCCAAATTCGGCGTGCATGGCGATTTGACTGTAGAGCGCGTCGGCAAGCAGCCCTTTGCCGCCGGTTAGCGAAGTGTCATAAAGCGCAATGCCCGTTTCGTCGCAGGATGTCTCAATGCCCAGAACACGCATAAAAGGGGACTCTCAAAGGATGTGCAAAAAATATAAAGGTGAAAATCACAAGGTCAGTAGTCTAGCATTGTCGCTGCAAACGAGCGTAAGCATTTGCAAAGATGGCCAGCGACGACTAGACTACTGTGCGCTGTAAAACTGGGTCGTACACCGCGTTCTAGATCGTAATATCGCAGTGTACGTACTATCCGAACTCAAGACTCCTTAAGGTAGGTGAGTGCTTAATGCCTTCTGTAAAAGTACGTGATAACGAGCCGTTTGACGTCGCCCTGCGTCGCTTCAAGCGTTCTTGCGAAAAAGCCGGTGTTCTTTCTGAAGTACGCCGCCGCGAGCACTATGAGAAGCCGACTGCTGAGCGTAAACGCAAAGCGGCAGCTGCCGTAAAACGCCACGCTAAGAAAGTCCAGCGTGAGCAAAAGCGTTTCGAACGGCTCTATTGATCCGTACCCGAGGGGGCCGGAGCAGTTAGCTGGTCGTCTCAAGAGGGATGCCAAGCGGCCGCCACTAGGTGGCCGTTTGTTTTTGACTGTCGTTTTCAAGATCGCTGTTTTTCAAGGTTATTGTTTTTCAAAATTACCGTTTTTCAAGACCGTCGCTGTTTATGATGATCTGATCTGGCAATAGGTCTGATGGCCTTAAGTAGTTTTTAAGATCAGTTTTAAAACGGTTTTTGAAAACTATTTTGAAGATAGTTTTTGAAAACAGTCTCGAAAGTCAGTGAATAGCGCTTTGCGCGAGGATGCCCGTAGTTCATGGCAGGCCAAATTCCACAGCGTTTTATTGATGACTTGTTAGGCCGCGTTGATGTGGTCGAGGTGGTCGGTGAGCGTGTGCAGCTTAAAAAAACCGGCCGTAACTACTCCGGGCTATGTCCCTTTCATCAAGAGAAGACCCCGTCGTTCACCGTCAGCGCGGATAAGCAGTTTTATCACTGCTTTGGCTGCGGCGCTAATGGGAATGCACTACGCTTCTTGATGGAGTACGACAAGCTGCCGTTTCCCGAAGCGGTAGAGCAGTTGGCCGGGCGCTTGGGTATTGAGGTGCCTCGCGAAGGGGCTGACGACCCGCGTGCTCAGCAACGCGAAAAGAAGCGCAAAGAGGGCGTTAACCTGCTCGAACTCGCCGCCAGTTTTTATCGCGAGCGATTGAAGATGCAGGAAGGGCAGTCCGCCCAGCTTTATTTAACGGGGCGTGGGCTCTCGGATGAGGTGATCAAGACCTATGGTATTGGTTATGCCCCGAGCGGTTGGGAGGCGCTGAAGCAGCATCTCAGTGAGCGTGGTATTGGTGAGCCGGTTCAGGTGGAGTATGGCCTGCTGATTCATCGTGAAGATACCGGGCGTACCTATGACCGCTTTCGGGATCGGGTCATGTTTCCGATTCGTGATTTGCGTGGGCGTACGATTGCGTTCGGCGGGCGGGTAATGGGTGATGATCAGCCCAAATACCTCAACTCGCCGGAAACACCCGTGTTCCACAAAGGCCGTGAGCTTTACGGCCTATATGAAGCGCGCCAAGCCTCTAGCAAGCTTGAGCAGCTTGTGATGGTCGAAGGCTATATGGATGTGGTGGCGCTGGCCCAATTCGGTATTCATAACGCCGTGGCGACGCTGGGTACCGCCACCACGGAAGACCATTTAACCCGCCTGTTTCGACTGGTGAGTCGTGTGGTGTTCTGTTTTGACGGCGACCGTGCGGGAAGGCAGGCGGCTAGCCGGGCGTTGGAAACCGCGTTGCCGCAAATGATTGATGGCCGTGAAGCGCGCTTTCTATTTCTACCGGAAGGTGACGACCCGGATACCCTGGTGCGCCGTGAAGGCACCCAGGCGTTTCAGGATCGCGTCACCTGTGCCATGCCGCTGTCGGAGTTTCTGTTCGAGCAAGCGGCCCAAGGGCGCGACCTGAATACGGTGGAAGGGCGCGAACGATTTGCCAGCCAGGTGCTGGAAGCATTGAACAAAGTGCCCGATGGCATGCTCAAATCACTACTGCTTGAATCATTGGCGCAGCGTAGCGGGTTGGCGCAGGAGCAGTTGAAGGTATTGCTCGAAAAACGTATCCAAGCGGCACAGCGCCATCCTGCGCAAGGGGATCCAGAGCAGGGTGAAATAGGCTCGTCTTCAGAGAGCACCAGCGCGGTCAAATTGGCGTCTACTCAGTCATCGCGTTCCCGCTCTCAGGTGCTTTCTCCTGTCGGACGTATTGTGCAGCTTCTGCTACATGAGCCTAATTTGGTTTCAGCGCTGCCTGATCATTTGGAGTGGTTACCAGAAGATGACGATACGCCGCTATGCCAAGAGTTGATTGCACTGCTCAAAGCAGGGCGTTACCGCAGTCCGCAGGTGGTGTTGGCGCATTTTCAGGGCAGTCAGCAGGGGCAAGCTTTGGCAGCCTTCGCTAAGCGCGAATTGTTGATTCCAAAGGCAGATAGGGAAGCAGAGCTGAATGGCTGGGTGGAACATCTGCAGCATGTTCAGCGTCAGCGTTCTCCACAAGAGGAGTACGCAGCGTTGCTGGCGCAGGAGCGCGCCGGGCAAAAGCTAGATAAGGAGCAGCGCCAGCGTTTGGCAAGCTTGGTAATGGAGCTTGCGCAGCGCCAATAAGGCGGTGTTTTGAGCGATGGGGTTGAATTCCTGCCGTATCAACACCAGATATAAGGTCAGCCACCGAGCGTTGGCCTAACCGAACAACCTAACACACCTAAATGACCGCGCAAATACGTCGAGCTGGAAAATTTCCTGCTATTTACGCTATACTGTACGGCTTGTTGAGTTTAATCGATTCAGCGCTCCAGGTGTTTCATTCTTCTTCGTCGAGATAGGGTTTCTATGGCTGGAAATGCGCAGCAGCAGTCACGTCTGAAGGAGTTGATCGCACGCGGCAAGGAACAGGGCTACCTGACCTATGCCGAGGTCAACGACCATCTACCCGAGGATATCGCCGACCCGGATCAAGTGGAAGACATCATTGGCATGATCAACGACATGGGTATTAGTGTCGCTGAAGAAGCGCCAGATGAAGACACTTTGATGATGTCGGATCAATCCACGGACGAGTCCGCTGCGGAAGAGGCCGTAGCGGCCCTTGCCGCCGTGGAAAGCGATGTAGGCCGCACCACTGACCCCGTCCGCATGTACATGCGTGAAATGGGCACGGTTGAACTTTTGACCCGTGAAGGCGAAATTGAAATCGCCAAGCGGATCGAAGAGGGCACCCGTGAAGTGATGTCGTCTCTGGCCTATTTGCCGGGTGCCGTCGCGTCTATTTTGGACGCTTACGACGCTACCCAGGATGAAGAAGCGCCGGGGCGTCTTTCGGATCTATTTTCTGGTTTCATCGACCCGGATGAAGGTATTCCTGGTGTCGCTGAAGCAGAGGTACCTGAACCAGAGCCCGAGTCCGAGCTAGAAGAGGACGTTGAAGGCGAAGGGGATGAGGAGGACGAAGACTCTACGGCCAGCGAAGGCGGTCCGGATCCAGAAGAGGCGCGCGCGCGTTTTGAGCAGATTCGCGAGCAGAACGCCCTGGTAGAAGCGGCGTTTGCCAAGCATGGCCGAGGCAGTGCCGAGCTGAAGGCAGAGCAGGCCCGCCTGGCCGTGCTTTTCTCACCCATCAAGCTGGTACCTAAGCACTTTGAGCGCCTCGTCGGCCAGGTGCGTATCAGCGTTGAGCAGGTGCGCGCCCAGGAAAAAGCGGTGATGCAGCTGTGCGTGAAGAAAGCCAAGGTGCCGCGTAAAACGTTTATCAAGTCGTTTCCTGGCAACGAATCGCGTAAAACGTGGCTGGATGATTTCCAGGCAGCGCAGAGCAAGTACGCTGACCGTCTTGAGCCGCTGCGCGCCGATATCGCCCGTGCCCAGCGCAAGATCGCCTTTGAAGAAGACATGGTGCAGCTCTCTGTTGCCGATCTTAAGGAGGTGAACCGCAAACTCTCGATTGGTGAGGCGAAAGCGCGTCGTGCCAAGAAAGAGATGGTTGAGGCTAACTTGCGCTTGGTGATCTCGATTGCCAAGAAGTACACCAACCGTGGTTTGCAGTTCCTGGATCTCATTCAGGAAGGCAACATCGGCTTGATGAAAGCGGTCGATAAGTTCGAATACCGCCGCGGTTACAAGTTCTCTACCTATGCCACTTGGTGGATTCGTCAAGCAATCACCCGCTCCATCGCGGATCAGGCGCGCACCATTCGTATTCCGGTGCACATGATTGAGACGATCAACAAGCTCAATCGCGTATCACGCCAAATGCTGCAGGAAATGGGCCGTGAGCCGACGCCGGAAGAACTCGGCGAGCGCTTGGAAATGCCGGAAGATAAAGTACGCAAGGTACTCAAAATCGCCAAAGAGCCGATCTCCATGGAGACGCCGATTGGTGACGATGATGATTCACACCTGGGCGACTTTATTGAAGACGGCACCATGCTGCTGCCGATCGATATGGCCACCGGTGAAGGCCTTATCGAAGCGACACGTAACGTGTTAGGCGGCTTGACCGCTCGCGAAGCGAAAGTGCTGCGTATGCGCTTTGGTATTGATATGAATACCGACCATACGCTGGAAGAGGTGGGCAAACAGTTTGACGTGACGCGTGAGCGAATTCGTCAGATTGAAGCTAAAGCGCTGCGTAAGCTGCGTCACCCCAGCCGCTCTGAACCGCTGCGTTCGTTCCTCGACGAGTGAAAGCCGTAAGTAGTGCGTGGTAGTAAGTAGTAAGTGATAGTAAATAGTGAGTGATAAATAGAAAGTAAAAAGCCCGCCGTTCTTTGAACGGCGGGCTTTTTTATGATCGGTATGTTTTTTTATGATTGTATGTTTTGTTTTTGATGATAAACGTGTGTCTTATGACCGAATATTTGCCCCAAGTGCTACTGTCTGGCCAAGTAGACCCGTCTTGCTAGCAGCAGGAGTTCAAGGGTGGCGATCAAAATTAAGCTGTAACCAAGTAGCTCAACCACTTCTTCGGCGACGTTTTTAAAGTCCCGCGTATAGCTCTCTTGAAGCACCGTGCGCCAAAAATCCTGCCGCCCATATAAGCGCGAAAAAATATAAGTGGTTAGCACGCCTGCCGTAAATAAACCAAACGCAAAGGTATTGCTATAGTGGGCAAACTCTTCCAGAAAGCGTCGGCGTTGCTTAATCACCCAAACCAGCGTGGGAATAATAATCAGCGCGACAAGTACCTTCCACGTGTTGCGGGCTATATAGTTGTCTAAAAAATAATCTTGTTCGCGCACCAGCGAAGCGGCCACAAACGCTAGCAGCAGTAGCGTGACGGTGGGCCATACCTTTAGCACCTGACGAATATAAATCAGCATGGCGCAGCAGGTGGCCAGCACTAACGTTTGGGTAAACTCGGTAAAGCCCAGCTCAGAAAACCGCACGGAGGGGAGATACAGCGCTTCTAAATAGGCACCCTGGGCAATCGCACCGATAAATAATACGTACAGCACCGCACGCACTAAGATGGTTTGAAATCCTATTGGCCAGGAAGGGGGTGAAGACATACCAGCATCCTTTGTGGGTAGGCAGCATTGCTGCTACACAGTTACATGTACATTTAAAAAACATGCACGGGTGAATGTTCATTATATCGCCACACTTATAGGTGCGCACGTCGATATTGAGGGTAATTCCTCGACGTTTGATTAATAACAACGTTGTGAGGCGTAATTGGCATGGCTATTAGCGTATTTGATCTTTTTCGTATCGGCATCGGGCCCTCCAGCTCTCATACGGTGGGCCCGATGCGCGCAGCCCGAGATTTTGCCCTGGCGCTTGGTGACGCCAGCGTTACTCGGTTGGTGATAAGGCTGCATGGATCACTTGCTGCCACCGGGGTGGGGCACGGAACCGATCAGGCTGTTCTCATGGGGCTAATGGGCGAAGCGCCTGAAAGCATTGACCCAGACACGATTGCATCGCGGCTAGAAAAACTGGAAGAGGGTGAGCCGCTGCTGCTCGCCAATGGCCAGCCGATCAGTTTTTCACGGCATCACGATGTGCAGTGGGATGAGACCTGCCTGCCGTTTCACCCTAATGCCATGGTGCTAAGCGCCTATTGCGATGACGCGCTGGTGGCGACCAATACGTTTTACTCTCTTGGCGGCGGTTTTTATGTCGACCAATCTAAAGCAGACCAAGCCAAGGCGGATCAAGGCGAGGTTGGCGACGATGCCACTGAATTGCCTTACCCCTTCGAGACTGCCGCCGAGCTGCTCGCCCTGTGCCAGCAGCATCAGCTGCGTATTAGCCAAGTGATGCTTGAAAACGAAAAAGCCTGGCGCAGCGAAGCGGCTATTCGTGAAGCGCTGCTGACCATTTGGCACGCCATGAGCGACAGCATCGAGAATGGCCTACGCGCGACGGGGCATTTGCCCGGCGGGCTCAACGTGCGCCGTCGTGCGCAGCTGCTTCACCAGCAGTTGCTGCATCCGCCGGAAAATCAGAGTTTGATTGTGTCGAGTTTTACCGTGATGGATTGGGTTAACGTATTTGCGCTGGCGGTGAATGAAGAGAACGCTGCCGGGCGGCGTATGGTCACCGCCCCCACCAATGGCGCGGCGGGCATTGTGCCTGCTGTATTGGCGTACTATTTGAAATTTGAGCCCGACGCTAGCGAGGCGGATGTAGTGGATTTTCTGCTCACAGCCGGGGCAGTCGGCATTTTGTGTAAAAAGAATGCTTCCATCTCGGGCGCTGAAGTAGGCTGCCAAGGCGAGGTGGGCTCCGCCTGTGCAATGGCGGCCGCTGGGCTTGCCGAAGTGCTGGGCGGCACGCCGGGCCAAGTGGAAAACGCTGCTGAGATCGGCTTGGAGCATAATCTGGGGTTAACCTGCGACCCGGTGGGCGGCCTTGTCCAAGTGCCTTGTATAGAGCGCAATGCGATCGCCTCCGTCAAAGCCATTAATGCCGCGCGTATGGCGCTGCATGGCGATGGCGAGCACTTTATATCGCTGGATAAAGTGATTCGCACCATGCGCGATACCGGCCGCGATATGCAGGATAAGTACAAAGAGACCTCTAAAGGCGGGCTCGCCGTTAATGCTATTGAGTGCTAAGCAGCGGTTTCTTAACTAAGCGAGTCCTTGGGCAAGACGCTAGCAATATTGGCGACCAGATAATCTACCAACTGGCGTATTTTAGGCGATAGATGGCGGTGGCGGGGGTAGACCGCCCACACAGCAGTATCGTGGTGCTGAAAAGGCTCAAGCACGGCTACCAGCTCACCGCTTGCCAGATAGGGAGCCACGTAATAATCAGGCAACTGCGCCAAGCCCAGCCCTTTGCGAGCAGCATCTAACAGCGCCGGACCGGAATTACCGCTCCAGCACCCCTCGACACGCACTTCCCGGCGTTGGCCGTTCACTTCAAATAGCCAGTTAGGTCGTGAGCCAATCAAGCAACGATGTTGGCTAAGTTCAGCCAGGGTATGTGGGCGCGGCGCTTGGCGAAAATAGCTCTGCGAGCCGACGATATATTCGCGCCGGTCGCATAGGCGCCTAGCGATTAGGCTGGAATCCTTTAACACCCCCATTCGAATGGCGATGTCGTAGCCCTCTTCAATCAATTCCACCGGCCGGTTAGTGAAGTGCATATGCACGTCCAACTGAGGGTGTAGGCACTGAAAGTCGTTAACCAGCGGGGCAATAAAACGCTCTCCAAACGTAGTGGCCGAGGTGAGTTTAAGCAAGCCGTTAGGCTTGCCTTGCAGTTCGCTAAGCGCTTGTTCAGCATCGCGCAGCCCATCAAAAAGATGACGACAGTGCTCAACGTAAGTAGCCCCTGCATCGGTCAGGCGGATTTGCCGCGTGGTGCGGTAGAATAATTGTACGCCCAGCTGATTTTCGAGCTGGCTGACCAAACGACTGATATGCGAAGTGGATACTTTTAAGTGGCGGGCAGCGGCAGAGAACGTGCCCAAACGCACTACCTCGACAAACGCTTCGATACGGCTCCAGTGCTGCATGTTGATTCCTTAGGTCGACGGCGATTGTTGCTGAGTGACAATAATCTTATGAGTGTATCCCGCTTTATCTACTGCGCCTAGCTGACCTACACTGCTCGCATCGTTGGCGTATCAATGGAGTGTATAGCTTATGTCTAAATTCTTATCTCAGTGGTCGCGCGGTGCGCTGGCCGTTGCTATTAGTGCTGGCTGTGCCGCTAGTGCTCAGGCAGAGCTACCTACGCAACAGCAAGAGCAGGCTCCCGGCTGGTTTCGTATGATGGTTGGGGAGTATGAAGTCACCGCTCTCTACGATGGTCATACAGCGATTGATACTTCTTTGCTAAAAGGCATGGAGCAAGAAGAGATTCTTCGCCATCTGGATGCGCTATTTATTGATGCGGAAAGCGGTATGCAAACCGCGGTTAACGCTTTTCTTATTCATACTGGCGAGAATCTGGTGTTGGTCGATGCCGGGTCTGCCGCCTGCTTTGGCCCCTCGCTTGGTCAGGTAGAGAGCAACCTCCGCGCATCAGGCTACTCGCCAGAAGATGTCGACACGGTGTTGATGACCCATTTACATCCGGATCATGTGTGCGGTTTAGCCAATGAGAGTGGCGAGGCGGTTTATCCAAACGCTGAGTTACGTGCCAGCCAAGCCGATGCTGGTTTTTGGTTGGATGAGGAGCGTGCGGCAGCGGCGCCCGAAGGTAATCGAGCGTTCTTTGAAATGGCCCAAGACGCGGTAGCGCCTTATCAGGAAGCGGGTCGCTTCAACCCCTTTACAGCAGGTGATGAAGTGCTCATGGGCATTGTTGCTCAAGATACTCATGGCCATACTGTTGGTCACTCAAGCTTTATGCTCAATAGCGATGATGAGGCCATGCTGGTATGGGGAGACGTAGTGCACAGCTACGGCGTGCAGTTTGCCGACCCTACGGTGGCTATTGAGTTTGATTCTAATCCAGAGCAAGCCGTGCGCACGC
This sequence comes from Vreelandella arctica, assembly GCF_037070215.1. Classification (NCBI taxonomy): domain Bacteria; kingdom Pseudomonadati; phylum Pseudomonadota; class Gammaproteobacteria; order Oceanospirillales; family Halomonadaceae; genus Vreelandella; species Vreelandella arctica. Next base: position 61,482 of record NZ_JBANSN010000001.1, read on the forward strand.
GGGAAAGTGTGCTCGAAAGCGCCGTTGAAGATAAGCACTGGATCGCCGGTGCCCATATGCCTTTCCCTGGTATTGGACATATCATAGAAGATGAACAAGGGTATCGCTGGCTGCCAATTGAATTTGCCCCGGTAGCAGCTGACGAGTAACGCATTCGTAATAGTGGTTGAAGTAATGAACATTGAGGAGCCGAAATGAAGTCACGCGCAGCTGTTGCACTAGAAGCGGGTAAGCCGCTCGAATTAGTTGAGATTGATGTTGAAGGCCCAAAAGCGGGCGAAGTACTGGTTAAAATGGCAGCGACTAGCGTCTGTCATACCGATGCCTACACGCTTTCTGGAGCTGATCCGGAAGGTAATTTTCCCGCCGTATTGGGTCACGAAGGGGCCGGCGTCGTTCAAGAAGTAGGCGAGGGCGTTACCAGCCTTAAGCCGGGCGACCATGTGATCCCGCTCTACACCGCCGAGTGCGGCAAATGTAAATTCTGTTTGTCGGGTAAAACCAACCTGTGCGGCAGCGTGCGCGCTACCCAGGGTAAGGGGGTCATGCCTGACGGTACCTCGCGGTTCTCCCTAGACGGTAAGATGCTTCATCACTACATGGGCACCTCTACGTTCAGCGAGTACACGGTGTTGCCAGAAGTCTCCCTAGCGGTGGTGTCTAAAGAAGCCCCTATGGATAAAATCTGCCTGCTGGGCTGCGGTGTGACTACCGGCATCGGTGCAGTGCTGAATACCGCCAAAGTAGAGCCGGGCGCTACGGTGGCGGTGTTTGGCCTTGGTGCGATTGGTCTTGCTGTTATTCAGGGTGCGGTGATGGCCAAAGCGGGTCGAATTATTGCCATTGACGTTAACGCTGATAAGTTCGAGCTGGCCAAGCAGTTTGGCGCTACCGATTTTGTGAACCCGAAAGAGTATTCAGACCCGATCCAACAAGTCATTGTCGATATGACCGATGGCGGTGTCGACTACTCCTTCGAGTGTATCGGCAACGTTAACGTGATGCGTTCGGCGCTGGAGTGCTGCCATAAAGGCTGGGGCGAATCGATCGTGATTGGTGTCGCCGGGGCCGGTGAAGAGATTTCGACACGGCCGTTTCAACTGGTCACCGGGCGCGTCTGGAAAGGCTCTGCCTTTGGTGGCGTCAAAGGGCGCAGCGAGCTACCGGGTTACGTGGATCGTTATATGAAGGGTGAGATCAATATCGACGACTTCATTACCCACGATATGCCGTTTGAGAAGATCAACGAAGCGTTTGATTTACTGCATGCGGGTAAGAGCATTCGTACCGTACTGCATTACTGAGTATCATTGCTGAAACTGATAGCTAGCACGTTTAAAACGCGGCGGGGAGACCTGCCGCGTTTGCTGCATTTAAAGGAACCTGCCCATGAGCATGAGTGAAACTTTAGAACTGGTGTCCGCTAACCGTAGTTTTGGTGGCTGGCATAAGCGCTACCGCCATTACTCCCGTGCGCTGGATTGCGACATGGTCTTTGCCGTTTACCTGCCCCCCCAGGCGGAAAACGCGCGCGTACCGCTGCTTTGGTGGCTCTCGGGGCTAACCTGCAATGACGAAAACTTTATGCAGAAAGCGGGCGCTCACCGTATTGCCGCCGAATTGGGTGTGGCGATTGTCTGCCCTGACACCAGCCCCAGAGGCACGGATTTGCCTGGCGAGCACGAAAGTTTTGACCTGGGATCCGGGGCTGGGTTCTATGTCAACGCGACTGAGGAACCTTGGAAGTCTCATTATCGCATGTACGACTATGTGATTGAGGAGCTGCCTTCCGTAGTACGCCAGCACTTCCCGGTGAATGGTCGCGAATCCATTAGTGGCCATTCGATGGGTGGGCATGGCGCATTGATTCTGGCACTACGCCACCCAGGTCGTTTCCGCTCAGTATCGGCTTTTTCACCGGTGGTGAATCCAATGAACTGCCCCTGGGGGCAGCAAGCCTTTACCGCTTATCTAGGTGAAGACCAATCACGCTGGCGCCAGTACGACGCCTGTGAACTGGTGGCTAATGGTGCATCCCGTCAGCGACTGTTTATCGACCAGGGCGAAGCGGATCAGTTCTTAGAAGAGCAGCTTCAGCCTGAGCGTTTAGAAGCCGTTTGTGAAGAGCACGATCATCCGTTAACACTGCGCCGTCAGCCGGGCTACGATCACAGTTACTTCTTCATTGCCTCGTTCATTGAGGATCATCTGCGCTATCATGCAGACCACCTCATGAAGCGTTAAGGATTACTGGATGCTCAATCGTTCGCTGCGCCGTTTTATGCGTCTGCTATGGCGGATTGTATGGCGCAGCGTATTAGCGTTTGTGCTGCTATCAGTCGCGCTGGTAGTGCTGTTTCGCGTTGTTCCTCCACCGGGCTCGATGGTGATGGTTGAGCGCAAAATACAGAGTTGGATCCATAGTGAGCCGATTCGACTACAGCGCGAGTGGCGCGGTTGGGATTCGCTCTCTGACAACGCCAAACTGGCAGTGATTGCCGCAGAGGATCAGCGCTTTCCGCATCATAGTGGGTTTGATCTTGTCGAATTACGCCGCGCGCTGCAGGCCAGTCGGGACGGCGGAAGGCTACGCGGTGCCAGCACCCTGAGCCAGCAAACAGCGAAAAACGTGTTTCTATGGACCGGCCGAAGCTGGACGCGCAAGGGGCTAGAGGCGTGGTTCACGCTGCTGATTGAGATACTCTGGAGTAAGCAACGTATTCTTGAGGTTTATCTCAATGTCGCTGAGTGGGATCGCGGCGTGTTTGGGGTGGAGGCAGCGGCTCAGCACTATTTCGGCGCCTCTTCCCATTCCCTTACCGAGCGCCAAGCCAGCTTGCTGGCCGCTATTTTACCCAGCCCGTTAACGCGTAGCGCCGCAAGGCCCGATGCTCAGGTTGAGCGGCGCAGCCAGTGGATACGCCAGCAGATGCGTAACTTAGGCGGAGCTGATTATCTGCAACAACTATAGTTTAGGATGCTGATATAAAAGCATTGATAGCCGATTAGGTCATATTTTTATTCACATGACCTAATGGTATTGCCTAACGGTATTTGGCGTCATCAATTTCCGCCAATGCTTCTAAATTTGGGTAGGAAAAGTAGTAGCCTTGCTGCATCGGAATACCCAATTCAACTAGGCAGCGAGACTCTTCACGGGTTTCAACGCCCTCAGCAATTAGCTGTGTTCCCAATGTGCTTGCTAGCGCCACTAGGCTACGAAGTATGGCTTGTCGACGCTTATCACTATCGCATTCCATTACCAGGTCGCGGTCAAGTTTCAGCGTATCTGGCCGCAGGTCTGTCAGTAGATCGAGGTTGGCATAGCCATTACCAAAGTCATCCAGTGACGTGGTAAAGCCCATCTCACGGTAACTTTCGATAATCCGACGCATATGCCCACGATCTTTAACCCGCTCAGTTTCGGTTATTTCAAAATTGAGCTGCTCGGTAGGCCAGCCAACACGGTGCGCTGTTTCAAGGGTGGCTTGAATGCACGCTCTTGGTTCGTAAACCGCATTGGGTAGAAAGTTAATCGAGAGCTTTTCCTGCATACCCAGCTTGCTGGCTAGCTCTATGGCCTTGATACGGCAGGCCTGGTCAAAGCGGTACATCAAATCCTTTGTCACTTGCTCAAGTATTGAAAAGGCAGATTCACCATTGGGCCCGCGCACTAACGCTTCGTAGTAAATAATTTCTCGCTGACTAACATCGACGATTGGTTGAAATGCCATCGTAAATGCAAAAGGTACCGGTGAATCGCAACGGTTACAGTGTCCGTTCACCCTGGCACAGTGGTGTTGTGCTGACATGTTTATCCAAACCCTGTTCTACAAAACCTTGTTATCGTCTAGTCGCCCCATGGGCGGGTTTTCGAATCACCATCACTACCCCTGTGATGGCAATCACCATTCCCGCAAGCCCCAATAGGGGTAGACGTTCGTCAAATAACCACCACGCCTGAAGCGCCGTGACGGGTGGCACAAGATAAAAAAGACTCGCTACCCGCGAGGCTTCCCCCTTTTTAATCAAGGCCATAAGTAACAGGATAGCGGCAATTGAGAGAATCAACACCAACCAAGCAAGGGTTAGTATAAAAGTACTACTCCATTCCACCTGGCGTGTCTCAAATAGTAGTGCGCCACTCCCTAGTAGGACACCTGCCGCCAAGTATTGGATAACCGCCCCAGAAAGCAGCGGCATACTGGTGCAATATCTTTTCTGATAGAGCGTACCCAATGAAATGCCCATTAATGCGGCGGTGACGCACAGTAAAGCGCTAATACCGAAGCCATCAAAGAGGGATTCACCAATCTCTAGCTTACTGCCGAGGACTAAGCAGATTCCGATTAAACCCAGGCTCAACCCCACCCACTGAAGCCGTGTCAGCTCTTCCCCTAATAGTGGTCCAGCAAAGGCGGCGGTCAAAAGCGGCTGAAGACCGACAAGCAGCGCCGCTAGCCCGGCTGGCATACCTAAGTAAATGCCATAGAAGACGCCACCCAAGTAAGCGCCGTGGACTAGAAAACCCGATATGGCAATGTGTGTCCATAACCTAGGCGATGTTGGCCAAGGAATACGCATTAAAAGCGCCAACGGGATTAACAGCAGTAAGGTCAGCACGAAGCGTATGAACAGAAATGTGAAGGGTTCAGCATAAGGCAGGCCAAATTTTGCGCCGATAAAGCCTGTACTCCAGAGAAGAACAAAAATAGCAGGCATAGCCGCCAAGCCCGCAGAAGAGAGATCGCCGTATTTTAAGATATTGAATTTACTAGTCATTATTTTTCCGTGGTGGCGTGTTTAGATCATCGCTTTGATACATATGATTCTTTTTGTTACTAACTCTTACATAATAAATTGAACCTGCTTGAAAACAGCGCGTCGTACTGGGCACATACATAACGCAATATTGAGGTTTATTACTATGCAACGTATGACTGCTCTGTTCTCTGCTGCCCTGCTCGCCACTGGTCTAATGACGGCTACTGCTCATGCCCAGCAAGATCAGGAACCGGCACAAGATCCAATGGCAACTCAGCAAGCAGCACCTGCCCAGGATTTCTCTGACGATCAGCTCCAGCAGTTCGCCGATGCTTCTCAAGAAATTGCGGTTATTTCTCAAGAATATACCCAGCGTCTGCAGGAAGCGGAAGATGAATCAGCGCAGCAGGAAGTGCGCACTGAAGCTAACGACCGCATGATCGAAGTGGTCGAAGACAGCGGTTTAGATGTTGATACCTTCAATGCAATTGGTCAATCTATTCAGCAAGACCCAGAAATGATGCAGCGTGTTCAGGAAATGGCTAGCCAATCCTAAGTCCTGCTATTAATATCGGCTGATAGCGCTTTTTATGTAGCTGGCTTATTAAATTAACCAGTCACATCGTTGTCAGCTTGGCTTTGGCCATCAAAACCCGGTGCATACTGACTGCACCGGGTTTTTTTATTGCTTGTCGTTTTTCATGAGCCTTTTCATCATGCTCGCTTTTATTGTGTATTTCGGGGTTTACCTTCTCTAGCCTTCCCGCCACACTTTAGTTTATGTGTTGATAATCCAGGCTATTAACCGATAAGCCTTAAGGAGTCCGTATGGATGTCGAGCTGTTAGAAATACGCCAGCATATGGGACGCTTTCCCCCTTTTGATGGGCTGTCGGATGATCTTCTTGATGCCATTGCTGAACAGGTGGAAGTGAGCTACTTCAAAACCGGCAGCACTATTTTAGCGCTAAACGATATGCCCAGTGACCTCTGTTATATCCGCAGTGGTGCGGTTGAGGTCTACCGTAGCCAGGGGGAGTTATATAACCGTTTAGGTGAAGGCGATATTTTTGGCCATTTCAGCCTGCTGCGAAATCATAAAGTGCGCCTTCCAGCTAAGGCGATTGAAGATACCTTGCTCTACTTTATCCCTAAAGCAGTCTTTCATAGGCTATGCGATGAGGATGAGCATTTTGCCGACTTTGTCGAGTTGGAGCGGCCCCGGCTAGAGAGCGCCGCCGAGCAGCAAAAGAAATCCAACGACATGATGGTCACCCGGATACGCAAACTGCTAACTCGCTACCCGGTAATGGTCGAAACGTCTACCAGTGTTCAGCACGCCGCGCAGCAGATGAGCGAAGCGCAAGCCTCCGCGCTGCTGGTCATAAAAGAGGGTAGCGACAACCCGCGCTACAGCTTTAAAGATAGTGAAGGCCAGACGTGGCAGATGTGCGGGATTTTAACCGACAGTGATTTTCGTACCCGCGTGGTGGCCGAGGGGCTATCGCCGCAAACCACGGTCGGTGAGGTGGTTTCCCCAAGGCTAATCACCGTGCAATCGGACGCCTCTGTCTACGAAGCCATGCTGACGATGCTGCGCAGTAACGTGCATCACCTGCCCGTACTCTATCGCCAGCGCCCGGTGGGGGTGGTACATCTCTCCGATATCATCCGCTACGAAACCCATAGCGGCCTCTATCTGGTCACTAATATCTTTAATCAGTCCAGCACCCAGGGGCTGTCACGCCTGGCGCCAGATGTACGGGCTGCGTTTGTTCGCATGGTGCAAGAGGGCGCTAACTCACAAATGGTGGGCAGCGCGCTGTCTACCATTGGTCGTAGTTTTACGCGGCGGTTGCTGGAAATGGCTGAAGCAGAACTGGGCCCGCCGCCGGTGCCTTACTGTTTTATGGTCAATGGCTCCATGGCGCGCAATGAGCAGAGCATTGTCACTGACCAGGATAACGCGCTGATTCTCTCCGATGACTTCGACCCAGAGAAGCATGATGATTATTTTTACGCCTTGGCAAAAATCGTTAGCGATGGGTTAGACGCCTGCGGCTACACCTACTGTAAAGGCGATGTCATGGCGACCAACACCCAATGGCGCCAGCCGCTGAGTGTTTGGAAAGGTTATTTTCAGGATTGGATGGCTAACCCAACGCCGGAACGCTTACTACATAGCTCGATTTTCTTTGATTTAGATAGCTGCTATGGCGAAGACCACTATGTGGAGGCGTTGCAGGATTTGATCGCCCAAACGGCCCCCCAGTCACCGTTATTTTTGGCCGCGATGGCGCGCAATGCGTTAAACCGCACGCCGCCGCTAGGGTTTTTCCGCACCTTTGTGATGGAGCAAGACGGCAAACACAATAACTCGATTAACCTGAAGCGCCGCGGCACGGCGCCAATGGTGGATTTGGTGCGGATTCATGCCTTGGCCTGCGGCTCCAAAGCGCAGAACTCCTTTCAACGCTTAAATGACATCAGCAAGACCCAGCTCTTGGCGAATGGTATGAGTGACAAACTAAGCTATGCGTTTGAGTTTTTATGCATGTCGCGGCTGCGCCATCAAATGATCGATCTGCAAGAGGATCGACTGCCAGATAACAATATCGAGCCTGAAAACGTTGCCGACAGCGAGCGGCACACCTTGAAAGACGCTTTCCAAGTGCTTAGCAATGCGCAAAAATTCCTGAAGTTCCGCTACCCCATGCCCGCTCAGCGGCAGGGGCGTTAAGATGTTCGATATACGCCCACGTCAAAAAATTACCCAGGCCGACTGGAAGGGCTATATGGCCCAGCGGGCACAGCAGGCGGGTAATCCTGCGCTTCAGCAGTTTTTTAGCACCTCGTTACCCGATCCGGAAACGCCTATTTCTGAGGTGCCTATGGTGGCGCTGGATATGGAGACTACCGGGCTGGATGAGCGGCGGCACGCGATTGTTAGTATTGGCGTCGTACCCTTCACGTTAAGCCGTATTAAGTTGGCCGAGCGGCGCTATTGGGTCGTTAAGCCGCCCAGGCCACTTGATGAAGCCTCGATTGCTTTCCATCATATTACCCACTCGGAGATCGCCCAGGCGCCCGACTTCGAGGAGGTCTTGGACGAACTGCTGGAGCAGCTAGCGGGGCGATTGGTGGTAGTGCATTTTCGTAATATTGAGAGACCGTTTTTAGATGCGGCGGTTAAAGCCCGGCGTGGGGAAGGGGCGCTGTTCCCGATGATTGATACTATGTCATTGGAGGCGCGGCTGCACCGCCAAACGCTCTGGGCGCGTTTTCGCCGCTGGTTGGGCCGCCCACCGGTGTCGATACGTTTGAACGCTAGCCGCGAGCGCTATGGTTTACCCCCATATCAAGGCCACCACGCCTTGGTGGATGCACTGGCGACGGCAGAGTTGCTACAGGCGCAAATTGCCACTCACTACCGGCCTGAAACGCCGCTAAAAGATATTTGGTGTTAACGGTTATACACAAAAAAATGGGCAACCCAGTGGGTTGCCCATTTGCTTTACGGAGTCAGTAGACAGAAAACTTAAACCGCTTTTGGCTCGCTCATCAACCCCTTGATAATGGCATAGCAGGCCACTAGCAATATGATGGTGAACGGGAAGCCGGTGGATACCGCCATGGTTTGCAGTGCCGTTAAACCGCCACCCAGCAGCAGTGCAATCGCAATCGCACCTTCAATGATCGCCCAGAACACACGTTGTGGCGTTGGTGCATCGACCTTGCCGCCCGCGGTAATGGAATCAATGACCAGTGAGCCGGAGTCAGAAGAGGTCACGAAGAACACAATCACCAGCACAATGGCGACGAATGAGGTGATCTGCGAGAGCGGCAGCTGTTCCAGCATGATGAATAGCTGCAGATCGACACCGGCATCACGTACGGCTTCAATACCCTGACTCACATACTGATCAATCGCTGTGCCGCCAAAGGTGGTCATCCACAATACGGAGACTGTAGACGGCACCAGCATTACCGAGACCAGAAACTCACGCACGGTGCGGCCACGCGAAACACGGGCGATAAACATACCAACGTAAGGAGACCAGGAGATCCACCAAGCCCAGTAGAAGGCTGTCCAGCCTTGGCTAAAGTTGGCGTCTTCACGGCCAAACGGATTAGATAGCGCCGGCAGATGCACCGCATAATTCCACAAGTTCTCAAAGAAACCGGTGGCGATCAGCAGGGTAGGGCCCACCGCAATAACGAAGAAAAGCAGTATGGCCGCAAGGATGATATTGATCTTGGAGAGCAGCTGTACGCCCTTATCAACACCCGCAATGATTGAGCCAATGGCGATGATCGTAATACCCACGATCAATAAGATCATGGTGATATCACTTTCCGGCGCGCCAAACAGGTAAGTAAGGCCCGCTGCGGCTTGTGTAGCCCCTAACCCCAGAGACGTAGCCAAACCAAATAGCGTGGCAAAAACGGCCAGAATATCAATAAGGTGACCCGGCCAGCCCCAAACGCGTTCACCCAGAATGGGATAGAACACCGAACGCATGGAGAGCGGTAGGCCCTTATTGAACGAGAACAGTGCCAGCGAAAGCGCGACAACCGCATAAATCGCCCATGGGTGCAGGCCCCAATGGAAGATAGTCGCCGCCATGCCGAGCGCTGCAGCACCTTCGGCATCGCCCTCTGCACCACCAAGCGGTGCCCAGCTGCCACCGTCAAAGGAGGTTCCAAAGTGGGTCAGCGGCTCGTTAACGCCGAAGAACATCAGGCCAATGCCCATGCCCGCGGCAAACAGCATTGAAAACCAGCCCATATAGGTAAAATCAGGCTTGGCATTAGCACCACCAATGCGGATTTTACCTAGCGGGGAGAAGATCAGGCCAATACACAAAATGACGAAGACATTCGCCGATAAAATAAAGAACCAGCCCAGATTACCGGTCAAGAAACCGAAAAGGGCGTCATAAATCGGTGCGATGGTGTCTTGCAACGCAAGCGTCAGTATTACAAACAGCAGCACCACCACAGACGAAATGGTAAATACCTTGCCGTGCAGGTCTAAGTTGAGACCCATGGTATTGGTGGTGATATTGTCTTGGCCGATGACATAATCGGTATCAATCAAATTCGCCGGGCCATCCGGCGAGGGTATTCCCTCAGAGACGGGCTCTTCGGGAGGGCGTTTATCGTCGTGGTTATCCACTTGAGCCTCTCTATTTCGATCAAGGTATGTCGATCAAAAGATGTTGAACAAAAACCAAAATGTGGTCATCAACCAACATTGCATGGCGTACGTTAAGGCGCACAATAGCAAATCTGTTAAAACAGTGTTCAACGTATTGTGAACCATAGCGCTTAATACGGTGCTTAACACAGCACTTAAAACGGTACTTACAACGACAACAGAGGGCCGAAGCCCCCTGCTATAGCTTGCTCGTATAGTTTTAGCTATCGAGCCACTGTTCCACTACGTCTTGGTTGTCTTCAACCCACTGCTTTGCGTTCTCGTAGGGGTCGCTGCCATCTTCCTGATTCATCAGCATGACTTCCCCCATCTGCTCTGGCGTCCATTCGAAAGCATCGAGAATGGCATAGGCTTCTGGCATGTCTTCTTCCAGGCCTTCGCGAACCGCGGTATGGATCTGCTCTGCACCACCGTAGACATTTTCAGGATCTTCTAGGTATTTGAGGTCAAAGCGGGCGAACATCCAGTGAGGCGTCCAGCCGGTAACAACAACGTTTTCTTCGTTATTAATGGCACTCGAAAGCGCTGCCGTCATCGTGGCGCCACTACCGCTACGCAGTTCCAGGTCAAGGTCATAGGTATCCACAACCTCTTCGGACAGCGACATTAAGCCTGCGCCGGGGTCAATACCGATGATCTCGTTATTAAAGCTGTCAGCGTTATCGTTAAGGTCAGCAATGGAGTCGACGTCGGTGTACTCAGGTACAACGAGGCCTAGCTTGGTGCCGTCCAGGTTGGGACCCAGGTCTTCTATGCTATCACCCAAGCGTTCCATGTAATCGGCGTGAGTGGTTGGCAGCCAAGCGGCAACGATAGCATCCGCATCGCCAGAAGAGAGCGCTTGGAACATGGCAGCAGCAGAAAGCGAGGTGAGATCCACCTCATAGCCTGCTTGCTCAAGTACTGCGGCAACCACGTTGGTGGAAGCAACTTCAGATGACCATTCGACGTAAGCCAAGTTAATGGTGCCTTTCTCTTCCTCGGCTTGCGCTGTACTGCTGATAGCGACGCCTGTACCAGCTAACAGTGCCAGTGAAGCGATACGGATACGGAGGTTCAATGTGCGATGTTTCATTCACTTTCTCCCTTGGGTATACATTTATTAATGTGACGATCTGCTGCCAAACACAGCATGCTTAGCCAGAAGCGACTTAGCAAGCGGTTGGCTCAACGCAGTCGCTTCTGCCGTTTTGCTTAATTGATGCATTTTTCCGGTTATCGGGTCTTTCTCAGTGACTGCGTCAAGCGGTCAAGCAGCATGGCTAGAATAACCACCGCAATACCCGCTTCAAAACCATCGCCAGGACGCAGACGTTGAATAGCGCGCCATACTTCGCTGCCCAAACCATCCGCACCGATCATGGCGGCAATCACTACCATGGAGAGCGCCAACATGATGGTCTGGTTGATACCCGCCATGACTGTGGGTAATGAAAGCGGCAGCTGTACTTTGAACAGTTTCTGACCCCGTGTAGCGCCATAAGCATCAGCGGCTTCGATGAGCTCTACAGGAACTTGACGAATACCCAGCGTGGTAAAGCGAATCGCCGGTGGCATCGAGAAGATGACCGTTGCAAAAATTGCTGAGACGGAGCCAATGCCGAAAAACGGAATCGCGGGAATCAAATAAACAAACGCTGGCATGGTCTGCATGAAGTCCAGAATCGGCATTATCACGCGGTAAAGCCGATTGGATAGCGCCGCAGCGATGCCCACAGGTAATGCAATGACCACCGCCACCATGGTGGCAAATACCACCAGCGTGAGCGTCTCAATCATTGGGTTCCAAAGGCCCAGGTTCCAAATCAGAGCCAACCCGGCGACGGCGCCGATGGCTAACCGAGGGCCCGCCAGCTTCCAGCAGAGCAGGGCTATCAAGCCGAGCAGTGCCCACTCAGGCAGCCACATTAGACTGTCGTTTAAAAAATCAATGCCGGTTTGAGTGAAGCGTGAGATGCCACGGGTAACCAAAGAGTATTCGCTGGTCAACCAGGTCAGGCCGCTTTCAATCCAGTCCCCTAGCGGGATGCGTGGGATTTCCATTATTGCTCTCCTGCTCGTGCCAGTTCATCAAGTACTGCGCCTTTTACCACCACGCCAAGCAGTTGCTCTTGCTGATCAATCACGGCGATAGGGAAGCTCTTTTCACTAAACATGGCAAACAGGTTATGCAGCGGCTCATCCATAGGGACTTTGCGGAAATCTTGGGTTAAATAGGGAATGATTGAATCAGACCCTTCTTCAATCGCGCGGCTAGCGGCATCCACCTCCAGCAGGCCGAGCAGACGACGGTCGCGATCAACGACGTAGATAGAGTCGATAGTGTGGTCGCGCATACGGTGCAGGGCGGTGCGCGGCCCATCGCTTTCGCGGGCGGTGGTGCGTAGCGGACGCATGGCGCTTTCAGCGGTCAGAATACGTGACCGATCAACCCCTTCGATAAAGCGCCGCACATAGTCATCCGCCGGCTTAGTCAGAATTTCTTCCGGCGTGCCGATCTGTACTACTTCACCATCTTTGAGCAGCACGATGCGGTCGCCAATGTTGAGCGCCTCATCCAGGTCATGGGTGATGAAGACGGTGGTCTTTTGCATTTTGGATTGCAGTTGCAAAAGCTCTTGCTGCATGTCTTTACGAATTAGCGGGTCGAGTGCGGAGAAGGCTTCATCCATTAACAGCACGGTGGCATCGTTGGCCAATGCACGGGCTAGGCCAACGCGCTGCTGCATGCCGCCGGAAAGTTGATTGGGGTAGGCGTCTTCCCAGCCCTCCAAGCCAACCTGTTTCAGCGAGTCATGAGCAATCTTGTGCCGTTCTGCTTTCTCTACGCCGCGAATTTCCAAACCGAACTCGGCGTTTTGCTGCACAGTGCGGTGAGGAAATAGCGCGAAATTCTGAAACACCATAGAGAAGTGGCGGCGACGGCACTCCAGCAACGCTTTCTCTTTCAGCGTCGGGATATTTTCACCGTCGATGACGATCTCACCTTCGGTCGTTTCAATCAGGCGGTTAAGGCAACGAATCAACGTCGACTTGCCTGACCCTGAAAGCCCCATGATAACCAGCAGTTCGCCTTCATAGACATCAAACGAAATATCCGATAGCCCCAGCGTCTGGCCTGTTTTCTCCAGAATTTCCGGGCGCTTCATTCCCTGGTTACGTAGCTCGATTGCTTTTTGAGGGTGCTTGCCAAAGACTTTGCTTAAGCCGCGCACTTTAATTTTGACGGGTCGTGTCTCGTCCATCGGCGGTGCCTTTTTGTTGAGCAGAATGAATGTGCATTGATGGCAGCGTTAGCCGCGGCACAACGTCATTCATAAAAGAAAAGATAACTTGTGTTGGTTAATTTATTAATAATTATTATACATAGGTAGGGCCTATGTGTCACAACGGCTCGCTCAACGGGGCAATTAACGCTACATGTGTCATTTTTTACCCACCTGATTTCGATCAGCTGCCGTCGATGCTGATATTTATTATTTTTTAACGTTATGATTTTAAAGTTTTTGTTTTATTTATGTGGAAGTTGGCACATTAAATGAATGTGCTTGGTAGCCGAGTCACTATTTGTATAAGCCAAATTTTCATTTAATCAGGTGAACGTTTTATTAATTATATGTTGCAGAGTAGAGATTAACGGTTTCATCAATGGAGGTGGGTGATATGGATAATCAACATGACCAAATTGAAAGTCGGCAAGCTACTAAGCGCCCACGTTGGTTAACGGTGTGCATGATGGCAACAGCAGCAAGTGTCATCGTATTGGCTGGTTGCGGCGATAATGAAGAGCCAGCAACGCCCGCGGAAGAGCCTTCTCCGCTGGAGCAAGATGCCACCACTGAACCTGAGCCGAGCATGAGTGAAGAGCCTGCAATGGAGCAAGATTCAGGTTCAGAAGGGTCCATGACTCAAAGTTCAGGCGCGGAATCTGAAGAGCCTATGGCGTCTGAAGAGCCTATGCCTGAAGACACAATGGCTGAGCCCGCCACGGGAACAATGAACCCCGAAGAAGATGAAGCGGGTTTCGGTGAAGGCACTGACCCGATGCCGGGAGACAGTGAAGATACAGATACCACCCCAGATGACGATGGTGAGGAAACCAGTAATCAGTAATGGCTAGACATTAGTAATTGTTAGTGTACCGCTCCCTACGATGGTAAATCGCATCAGCTGTCTGTTCCCTGCGGCTGCTCCACACGGTTTGCCATCCTTTCCGCCCCCGCGCCCGCGGGGGTTTTTTTTATCCTGTTTAATCAGCTAGCAGGGTCGCGTTAATTACTCTTCATTATCTTCAAGGCGGCGGTAGAGTGTTCTGCGTGCGATGCCCAGCACCTCTGCGGTGCGCCGTTTATTGCCCCCTGTGGCTTCCAAGACTTTGTTAATATAACGTTTTTCGACTTCTTCCAAGCTGGGCCAGCGGATCGGAGGCGGGGCTGGCAGTTGGCCGCCCGCGAGTAGTTCGCCACTGACGGAAGGCACTATAGGCGTGCCGGTTTCCACCGTTGATTGCTCCCGCAGGCGCTCGGGTAAATCCTTGTGGCTTAGCGAGCCATCTTCGCTCAGCGTAACGCCGCGCATAATGGCGTTTTCCAATTCGCGCACGTTGCCGGGGTAGGCGTAATTGAGCAAATTACTGAGTGCTTCGGGTTCGATTTTCTCAATCTGCTTGCCCTGTGCCTCAGAGTGCTTATCGATAAGGGCAAAAACAAGATGCTCGATATCGGTGCCGCGCTCACGCAGAGGCGGGATACGCAGCGAAAAAGTTTCCAACCGGTAAAAAAGGTCGCTACGGAAGTTACCTTGCTCTATCTCTTTTTCTAGATTGCGATGGGTCGCAGCGATGATTCGCACATCCACCGGCTCTTCGCGCTCGCCACCCACTGGACGCACGGTTTTCTCCTGCAGGGCACGCAGCAATTTAGCCTGCAGATTAATCGGCATTTCACCAATTTCATCTAAGAACAGGCTGCCGCCCTGGGCGCTTTGAAATAGCCCTTTGCGCGCTTCGCTAGCGCCGGTAAAAGCGCCTTTTACATGGCCAAAGAACTCACTTTCCATCAAGTCGGCGGGAATGCTCGCGCAGTTAACTGGTACGAAGGGCTGGTCGTTACGCGGGCTTTCCTGATGAATGGCGCGAGCAAGTAGCTCTTTACCGGTGCCGCTTTCACCTAAAATGAGGATGGGGGCATCGCTTTTGGCTAACCGAGAGGCATCGTGAAACAGCGCCTGCATGATTTGGCTTTTACCCACGATGCCATGAAAGTGACTGATATCGGTATCGTGGAAGACTGCTAAACGCTGCCGTTCTAGCACACGAAAAACGGCTTCCCGGATTGCATCCAAATCGAGTGGCTTGGTTAAAAAGTCGTCAGCCCCGAGTTTTAATGCCTCGACCGCCTGATCAATGGTACCAAAGGCGGTAATCACGATAATGCCCAACTCACTGCCCGCTTGGCGGAGTTGCTGAAGTAACTGTATGCCAGTCATACCCGGCAAACGTACGTCGGTAATTACCAGCGAGACGGTGGTGTGGCTCAATAGGGCAATAGCTTCTTCAGCGCTAGGGACGCCCAGCGTGGTATAGCCTGCATCCTGCAGTTCTTCCTCTAATAACTCACGTATAGCGGCGTCATCTTCCACCACCAATAAAGGTAAAAGGTGTTCCTGATGGGTCACAAACGTTGTCCTCACGCGGATGCGGTTTCACTAAGGGGTAGTGTAATTTCAAAACCAGCGCCACCAAGGACGCTGTCAAACACGCCGATCGTGCCGCCGTGGTCGTTAATAATGCGATGTACCATAGAGAGCCCCAAACCACTGCCTTGGCCGACGGGTTTGGTGGTAAAAAATGGATCGAACACTTTGTGATGATGAGAGTCGGGTATGCCCGGGCCATCATCTTCTACCCACAGTACTAATTCGTGTTCTTGCTGTTGGGCTCGAACTCTGATGCGGCTTACGTCGGGCGCTTGCGCCGCATTTCTGAGTAAATTGGTCAGCACCTGAATAAGCTGCTGACCATTAGCGATTAAGTTGGGTGTCGGTGACGGTAATTCAATGTCTAGACGAATGTTGCGCGGTTCAAGCTCCTCTTCAACCAAATCACTGGCGCTCATAATAAGCTGATCGAGTGCTAACTCGCCTTTCTCTACGTTATGTTGACGGCCTAATTCCATCAATTGACGCACAATTTCAACGATGCGTTCCACTTCGCCGCGAATGCGTCCGAGTCTTGCTCGCTCGTCATCACCAATGACATCGCGGCGAGCCAGGCGTTGAGCTTGGCCATTGATTACCGTTAGCGGTGCACCTATTTCGTGGGCTACCCCCGCTGCAAGAACGCCTAGTTCGGCTAATTTTTTCGATTTGCGTAGACGCTTTTCAAGCTCTATTTCACGCCGCTGGCGGTCTTCGATTTCTTGGTCTTTCTCTGCCATCGCGTCCAGCATGCCATTTAAACCAGAGGCGAGGCGGCGATATTCGGTAGGGCCGTCTTCGGCGGCACGC
Organism: Vreelandella arctica; assembly: GCF_037070215.1. NCBI lineage: Bacteria > Pseudomonadati > Pseudomonadota > Gammaproteobacteria > Oceanospirillales > Halomonadaceae > Vreelandella > Vreelandella arctica. The sequence continues at coordinate 77,973 of NZ_JBANSN010000001.1, forward strand.
TGGCTGCGGTCACCGTCTTCCACCAGCAGCATTACGTGCAGCAGCCGATTAAGCGGGCGCTCGATATGGCGGCGAAACCCCCACCAAATACTAAATACAATCCCTGCAGCGCCGACCACAAATACCAACACGGCCACAATGCTGATAAAGCCAGTATAGCTCTCAATGCCGGTATTGAGTCGGTTAACCTGCAGCACGCCATACACAGTGCCATCTTGTGAACGCAGGGGTGTCAACGCAGAGTAGTAATTCCAGCCATCGTGCTGCCGATAGTTGCTATATAAATCATCGCGCTCAATGACTTGCTGAATTTCTTCCCGGCTGAAAATGTCTTTGCCAAGGCCTAGACCGTATATGTCGCGCCCGTCGGTATCGAATACATAGGCGCCATAAATGCGGTGGAACGAGAACGCCGATTGTAGCGCTTCTTCGAGCGGGGTGCTGCTGTCCGGCGTGACCGCGTAACTCAGCGAAGAGCTCAGCGTGCGGGTAATAATCTCTACTTCCGTTTGTAGCTTTGAGCGTACGTTATCCTCAAGCGATTTAATGGCGACTAAGCTAAACACCACTAGGACGACGAAAAGCGGCACAATTACCGTTAAAATTATTAAATTGCGTAGTCGCATGCGGCGCCCATAGTGGTGTTAATACATTTTAGTATCAGTAAATGCTTGAGGCGTTACTGTTTCGTTGGCGCCAAGCGATAAAGACCACCCTGTGGGGCATCGGTAAGCAGATAGATGGCATCGTCCGGGCCTTGGCGAACATCACGAATACGGCCAATGTCACCATTAAGAATCAGTTCCTCTTCGGCTACGTTACCATTCTCTAAGCGCAAGCGAAGTAGCTTTTCACTGCCGAGACCGCCAGCCAATAAGTTACCTTTCCACTCGCCAAACGCGTCGCTAGTCACTTCTGCAAGTCCGGCGGGTGCAAAGCGGCCTTCAAACACATATACCGGGTTCACCATGCCGGGCAGTGAGTCTTCGCCAATCGGTTCATTGGTGGCGTAGTCATTGCCCTGACTGACGTCCGGCCAGCCATAGTTATTGCCTGCTTCGATATGGTTAAGCTCGTCGCCGGTTCGCGGGCCGTGCTCGGATACCCAAGCTTGGCCGTTACTCAACACGGTCATGCCCTGAATATTACGGTTACCCATGGTATAGATTTCGTCCAGTGTGGCGTCATCGTCTACAAAAGGGTTGTCATCAGGCACGCCGCCGGTGGCGGTAAGGCGCAATGTTGAGCCCGCGTGGTCATCGCTTGCTTGGGCGCGAGGCGGCTCACTACCGCGGTCGCCAATGCTCATTAGCAGCGTGCCATCAGGTAGCCAAGCGAGTCGCGAGCCATAATGGCGGCCAGGCCCAGAGGCGCGGTCCTGTTCAAATAAGTGTTCTACCTCACCCAGTTCGTCGCCCAGCCATTGTACGCGTGATAGCGCCGAACGCGTGTTATTGCCATCGGGCTTGCTCCAGGTGAAATAAATCCAGTCGTTGTCACCCGCGCCATTGCCATCTTTGAAATCAGGGTGCAAAACGATATCTAACAGGCCGCCTTGGCCTTGCGTGCTGACGTCTGGCATGCCTTCCAGGGAGCGTTTTTCGCCACTTTCGGGGTCAACAAGCGTCAGTTGCCCGCTGCGTTCACTGACCAGCGAGCGCCCATCAGGTAAAAACGCAACCGCCCAGGGGTGTTCGAAACCCTCGGCGATACGCTCCATAGAAAGGGTTAAATGCTCAGTTTCAAGCGACGCCTCAATCACTTCTGCGTTCGCGTTGTTCATCGTAGCCGCCAGTATCAACCCGCTAATCCCCGCTACTCGAATCCCCGGCGCGAGCCAGAGGCGGGTAGAGTGACTCTTATTGGCATAATGCATAGCGTGCCCTCTGTGATGTTAATGCCCGTTATCATTAGTACCCGTTATTAATAACAGTCTAGCAGTGACTCTTCACTCACGTCGGGGTTCCGCTAAGAGTGCTTAAACGGCGTTATTGAAAGAAGCGGGCTTACATGAGTATGGCGAGCAGTACCGGTATATAAACCAACGCTAGCAGCGTTGAGCAGAACACTAGGCTGGCAACATAGACAGGTTCACGCTGAGCGCGTTGCGCAAATAGATAGTTAAATACCGCCACGGGCATACACATCTGCACTACTAAAATGCTTTGTGCGAGGGGGGGAAGGCCCACCCAGCCAGCGATCAACCAAGCGGCTACCGCAGCAAGGGGGATGCGCACTAAGCTAAACCCTAGCCCCGAACGCAGGTTTTTGACCTTGATACTGGCCAGTGAGACGCCCAGCGTAATCAGCATTAGCGGTACTGTGAAACCGGACATTAAATCTACTGTGTTCGCCAACCAGGGCGGCAGCGAGGTACCGGTCAGCAACAGCGCCATAGAAATAAGAATGGCGTAAACGGTTGGCGTTTTAACGAGGGTTTTGAGTGGATTACCTTGGCTATTAAGGACAGCGCCCAGGGTGAATTGAAATAACGAGACGGTAACCATCACCGTGATGCCATAGGCAAAGCCTGCGCTGCCAAAAGCGTAAAGCACCACCGGTAAGCCCATGTTGCCGGTATTGGGGTACATCATGGGAGCAATTAACACCCGCCAGCTGCGGCGCAACAGTTTCGCGACCAGAAAGGTCGCGGCCCCCATGGTGAGAATCACCAACGCGGCGGCCAGCATTGTCTGGCCAAAGGTGGTGGCATCAATGTCGGCGCCTGCCAGGGACGCTAATACCAGTGACGGTGTTCCGATGTTAAATACCAGACGGGTAATGAAGTCGACCGGGTAAGGATGGCCTAAGCGTACCCATAAATAGCCAAGCCCTGCACCGGCAAGTACGGGCGCCATGACGGCAAAAAGTTCGGCAAGCATTGACTGTCCTTGGCAATAATTAAGCGCCTATTGTCGTTAATAAGCGGGCTAACTGGCAAGGTAAACACTTAATGGGTCTATGCAGCGGCGGTGGACGTACGCCACTGGGCGGGCACTTGGCTGCGTAAAAACTCCAACAGGGCGTGAGTTCGGCGTGACTGGTGGCCATAAGCGTAAAGCAGCGTGATCGGTAAAGGGGCTGGCTCCCAGCCGTGCAGGCAGTTAATCAGCTCGCCCGGATGATGCTGTTCACGTTTGGCGGTTAACCAGTGAGCGAGTAGACCAATGCCCTGGCTACGCGCGATGGCATCAATATGGAGGGCGGTGAGATCCACCCTTAACCGTGAGCGGGGCGGGTTAAAGGTGTACTCGCCGTGTTCAGGATGTGAGAGCAGTAGCCCATTTGACGCTGAGTTCAAAAGGTCTATCCAAGCATGCTGATTAAGTTCTTCGGGGTGCTTAGGCATGCCAGCCCTTTCTAAATAGCGGGGGCTGGCATATAAACCACGGGTTAAATACCCCAAGCGTTCCTGATTAAGCCCGCACTCATGCGTTGGCCCCAACCAAACATGCACGCTATTACTGTGCATTTTAGTTGGCGGCGTTTCACGAGTGTGTAGCGTTAGTTCTACCTTGGGGTGCCGGTTCAAGAAGGCATCAATGGCGCTCGCTAACCAACTACGCGCTAAGGCACCGTGTACCTCAAGGGTTATTTCACCGCTGATCTCCTCACGCAGCTCCGCCAGCGCCTCCTGGCTATGGGCCGCCATCGCCAAAAGTTCAGTGCAGTAGTTGTGAAACAGCAGCCCAGCTTCCGTGGGGATTAAGCGGTTGGCTTGGCGTCTTAGCAGCGGCTGGTTAAGCCGAGCTTCCAGTTGACTGATGCGTCGACTTAGGGTCGATTTGGCTAAACCGAGCGTTTGCGCGCTGCGGGTCAAGCTGCCCGTGGTCATTACATCGGCAAAAGCGGTGAGTTCGTCAAAGTCATACATGGTCAGGCCCACGGGCAAAGGGTGAGGTTTAATTGTGCCACTGTTTGGTGCGAATGAAAATAATAGGCATTTGTGTTCCGTTTTGCTGAACGCACCGTCTCACCCCATTATGGAAAGAGTGTGCAAAAATGCAAATGCTAATAATTCCCATTTATAGGGCAATTGCTCACTTACATGAAGGACTTTTTCTATGTCTCCCTGTTTGCGCCGAACGCTGCTGGCTAGTGCTATCTCTACTTTTTCCAGCGGCCCCCTGTGGGCACAAGAAGCGCCACGGTTAGATGATATGGTGGTGACTGCCTCCGGCTTTGAACAGTCAGTTTCGGATGCGCCAGCGTCTATTAGTGTGATTTCACGCGAGGAATTGGAAAGAGGCCACTATCAAGATGTTACCGATGCGCTGCGCGATGTGCCCGGTGTGATCGTGACCGGTGGCGGCGCTGGGGATAACGGCCACGATATCTCTATCCGCGGCATGCCCTCCCAATACACGCTGATACTGGTGGATGGGCGCCCGCAAAATTCTCGTGAGTCTCGGCCCAATGGTAGCGCCGGTTTTGAACAGGATTGGCTGCCGCCACTGCAGGCAATCGAGCGTATTGAAGTGGTACGTGGGCCAATGTCGACGCTCTACGGCTCCGATGCCATTGGCGGTGTGATTAACGTGATTACCCGCAAAGTTGCCCAGGAGTGGCACGGTAATGTCCAGCTCGACACGGTACTGCAAGAGAGCAGTGATTCTGGTGACAGCCGCCAAGCCAATTTTTATCTGAGTGGGCCATTAATAGGTGATCGGTTAGGTCTCCAACTCTATGGTCGTACCTCACAGCGCGACGAAGACAACATCATTAACGGTTACGAAGATAAAAGCCTGCAAAGCCTGACGGCACGGTTCAGTCTTGCCGCCTCGGATAACCACGACTTTACCGCTGAAGCCGGTATTACCGAGCAGGAGCGTCAATCGCTGATGGGTAACTCGGCGCCCTCAGAAGGCTGCCGAGGTGGCTGCACGGATAGCTTCAACGATTATACCAATCGGCATGTTGCTCTGACCCATAGCGGCCGCTTTGATATTGGCACCAGCGAAAGCTTTGTCCAGCGGGAAACCAGCGAAAACCCATCGCGGGAAATTGAGATCACCAACACCACCGCTAAAACCAGCCTGGTGATGCCGTTGGGTTCCCATATGCTCACCTTGGGCGCGAGCTACGAAGAGGAGTCGCTGGATGACAACACGACCAACCAGATTTCCGATCGTACTAACGTAGAGCAGCAGCAGTGGGCTCTGTTTGCAGAAGATGAGTGGCTGCTGACCGATATTTGGGCGTTGACTGGCGGTATACGGTTAGACGATGCTGAAAACTACGGCAGCCATATCAGCCCGCGGCTCTACAGTGTGTGGAACATGACCCCAGATTGGACGTTAAAAGGCGGAGTTTCCACCGGCTTCCGTTCGCCTAACCTGCGCGAAGCCACTGCTGACTGGGGGCAAATCAGCCGAGGCGGTGACGTTTATGGTAACCCGGATTTAGAACCAGAAACCTCGCTCAATAAGGAACTGGCGCTGCTGTATGCCAATGACGCCGGGCTAAGTGGCGGTATCACACTGTTCCATAATGACTTCAAAGATAAAATCACCCGCATTGCCTGCCCCGAAGGTGTGTGTGCTGATGAACCCAACCAGTTCGGCAGCGATCCTACTTATCGCATCAACATTGATGAAGCGGTCACACAAGGGGTAGAGGCAAGCATAGCGGCGCCCCTAGGCGAGGCAGTTGAACTAACAGCCAGCTACACCTTTACCGACAGCGAGCAGAAGAGCGGTGAGTACGCAGGCGAACCGCTCACCCAGCTCCCGCGCCATCAGGTATCGGCCACGCTAGATTGGCAAGTCTCGCCCAAGCTGCGCCAGTGGACCAAAGCGACCTACCGCGGTGAAGAGAGCCAGCCCAATACCGGCCCCTCGCAAAGCGCCATTGTGGCACCTTCCTACACCTTTATAGATGCAGGCGTGGGCTATCAGCTTAATGAAACAACGCAGCTCAACGCCGGCATCTACAACCTGTTCGACGAAGCGATCGATTACGACGAGTACGGCTATGTAGAAGATGGCCGCCGGGTTTGGTTGGGTCTCAACGTTGCGTTCTAAACCAGTTTTCCAGTAATAGGTGCACTACTGCAGCGGCTATCCAGCGATAGCCGCCTTTTTTTGGCTAAGAAGAGCGCGTGCTAATTATCAAAAAAGCCCCGGCGCATAGCCGGGGCAGAAGTCAGCATTGAAACAGTAGCGAGCTGAAACCGATTAAAACTCGTAGCGGGCGGAGAGCCACAGGCGGCGGCCTTCCTCACTATTGGCGTACACATTGCCAAAGCTAGTGCCATCGCCATAGGCGCGGTAGTCAACGAAGTCTTTATCAAACAGGTTGTAGATCGTGGCGCTTAGGTTAAGGCTATCGGTCACCGCGTAATTACCGCCCAGGTGAAATAGCGAGTAGGCTTTAAAATCACCTAAATCATCATAGGAAGGGGCGCCCCGAACGCTTTCGCGATTACGGTAGCGCTCGCTGCGGTATTCCGCTGAAAGCCATGTATCCAATTTCGCAGTGGTTTGCCAGCGCAGCGTGGCATTGACCGCGTGTTCTGGGGTATCGGTAAGCGGATCGCCTTCATTTTCGCCGCTTTGCTGTTCACTATCGGTATAGGTGTAATTGGCATTCAAACGCCAATCGGGATTGAACTGATAGCTGGCGGCTAGCTCGATGCCCTGGGTGATGGCTTCATCAATATTGATATCTTGGCCATAAAGACCGTCGGGAATCAGCGGATCGTTTTCGATCAAGATATCGTTGCCACTGGCGATCTTGTCGTCAAACTGATTGTAGAACAGCGTCGCGCTGGCGGTGAAACCCTGTTGATTATCGTAGTGAGCGCCGATCTCGCTGCTGGTGCTGGTTTCCGGCTCCAAGTCAGGGTTACCGATGGTCAGCACGGTACCCTGTCCGGTGACACCATTAATGCCAGCGTGCAGCGCATTAAGCGTTGGGGTCTTATAGCCGCGGCTAACACCGCCTTTTAGCGTCCACTCCGGGGTAGTATTCCAAACCAAGTAGCCGCGTGGGCTGAACTGGCTGCCAAAAGCATCATGGTGGTCATAGCGACCGCCTAAGGTAAGGGCTAAATCGTCTTGTAGCAGCCACTCGTCTTCAGCAAATAGCGACCAAGTGGTTTGCTCGAAAGTTTCCCCTGCAAGGCCGTCATCGAGTTCCGCATCCCACCACTGCATTCCCACCGTGGTCATATGATTGTCTAACGGCATGATGAACTTGCTATCGAGTACCGTATTCGTGGTCTCGAGTTCGCGCGGGTCGCCACCGACAATGCCTGGAAAACCGTCGTAAGCTTCACCGATTGCACCTGGCATGGTGCGCCCTTTGGTTTCGGTAGTGTTGCGCATTAGGCTCGTTTCCAACGTGCCTGATGCAAAACGCCCCGTGTGACCAATCGCGACTTGTTCACGCTCAAAGCGCAGTTCGTCAGAGTAGCCAAATGCTTCGCCTGGTTCCGGGTCGCAGCTACGAGTGCGTCCGTCAAGCGTGCCTAGCTGGCATTCATCGTTGTTATAGCGCTGTCGATTGACCTCACCATCCATCCAGAGATCATTGTTGTCATTAGGCGTCCAGGTCAGCTTGCCGCCCAGGTTGTAAATATCGCCCTCCACCGGGCTGGGGCCGCGCTGGCTGACTTCAATCGGGTCACCGTTCTCGTCGCTATAGACAAGCTCGGAGGCGTCGCGCTCATAGAAGCGTCCACGTAGTTGAACACCCAGTGTGTCTGCCACTATTGGGCCACTGGTATAGAGGTTGATTTCACGGCGGTCGCCAAAGTCACGATCCTGGTTAAAGGTATTCTCGACGCCCACCGAGCCCGTCCATTCACGGCCAACACGGCGGGTAATAATGTTGATAACACCGCCCATGGCATCGGAGCCATAAAGCGTCGACATCGGCCCACGAATAACCTCAATGCGCTCGATGCTGGATACGGGGGGGAAGAAGCTGGTCGAGGTTTCGCCAAAGCCGTTAGGCGTAACGCTGCCCGCCGCATTCTGACGGCGTCCGTCGATCAGTATCAACGTGTAGTCGCTAGGCATGCCGCGGATGCTGATATTACTGCCACCCGTTTTACCCACTTGGCCACCTACATCGACGCCTTCAATATCGCGCAGGGCATCGGCAATGCTAGTGACACGCGTGCGCTCAAGTTCCTCACGTGAGATCACCGAGATGCTGGCCGGTGCGTCCACCATGGCTTGCTCAAAGCCACTGGCAGACACCACCATGTTGTCTAACTGAGTAGTGTCTTGCGCATAGGCGCCCGAAGAGCCAGCGGCTAGTGCAATAGCACTGGTTAAAATGCGGCGAGTAAAGTCTTGCATGAAGGACCCCTTGGTAATACGTTTCGCTTGTCAATGATATTTATTATCAAATAGGGTTGAGAGTCTAAAAAGAAAAGTTCCTATTTGCGATGCAAAATTGAGGAACGATTTGTTGCATAAAGTGAAACGTATAAGTCGTCGATGGGTTGCAAGAAATGGAACGTAAGATTCTGCTGAATAGTAGTGCAGGTGCTTTTGATAATCGTTACTATCTGTCTCAATGTTTTGTCTTGAGAGAAAGCTATGTCGGTTATCATCCCAGCAATAGCCACCGCACGTCATAAGAGCTGGCGCTTCAACATGGTTGGCGTGCTACTCAGTGCGTTAGTCGTCAGCGTTTTAGGCACCACCACTGCGCAAGCCCGCACGCTCGATACCGCTTACGGCGATGTAGAAGTGAAAGGTACGCCGGAACGTGTTGTAACGCTGTACGAAGGCGCGCTAGACGCCGCCGTGGCGGCAGGCGTGAAACCGCTAGGTGCCGTTACCACCCGTGGTGGCGACAACGTGGCGAGCTATATTGAAGCGCATCTTGGCGATGACCGGCCGGCGATTATGGGTGTGGTGCGCGAGATCAACATCGAAGCCGTGTTGGCTCAGCAGCCGGATTTGATTCTGGCCCCCGCCCAGTTGTCTGATGAGCAGTATCAGCTGCTATCCCGCATTGCGCCCACGGTGGTGCCACCCACTCAGCCGCTTGCTCCGGATAACTGGAAAGACGAAGCGCGCCTTTATGGCGAAGCGCTCAATCGTCAAGCAGCGATTGCAGAAGCCATTGCGACTGTTGAGCAGCGCGCCGCCGAGGTTGGTCAAGCAGTGGAGGCCGCAGGCGTTGGTGGCAGTACGTTTTTGGTTCGCTGGATGCCCGGTGGCCCAATGGTCATGTCGCAAAACCTCTTCTCAGCAGGACTTTTAGCCCAAGCCGGCTTGGATGTTCAGGACGGCGGATTGGTGGGTGAGCGTGGCGTGCATAGCGATGTGCTTAGCTTGGAAAACCTCTCACAAGTGGACGGTGGCTGGCTGTTCCTGGCAACGCTAAACGAAGACGGCCAAGCAGCGTTGGAGGCGGCCAAACAGAGCAGTGCCTTTACGCGGCTTAATGTCGTGCAGCAAGAGCGAGTGGTCCCGGTAGACGGCCAGCTATGGACCAGCGCCAACGGCCCGCTAGCGGCGCAAGCGATCCTTGATGATATAGAGGCGGCGCTATTGCCGTGACAGTTCCATCTTCTGCAACGACTAACCTCCGTACCCATCCGCGTACGCTGATACTGCTACTCCTCACCGCCTTAATGGCGGTGAGCCTCGTTAGCCTACTGATTGGCGCGGGAAGTGTTGGCCCCGGTCGGGTGTTGGCGCTACTTTTCGGTGCCCAGGATAGCGAAGCGCATTTTATCGTGTGGGAGCTGCGCGCACCGCGAACGTTAATCGGCATCGTGGTGGGGATGGCGTTAGGGGTGGCGGGGGCGCTGTTGCAAGCGGTGGCCCGCAACCCGCTGGCTGAGCCGGGGCTTTTAGGCGTTAGCGCAGGAGCTGCCTTTGCCGTGGCGCTGGCGCTAGTGCTCGGCGCCAGTGCCGCTACCTTGCGTATTTCAGTGGCGCAGCTAGGTGCGTTGGTGGGCTGCGTATGTGTATTGAGCGTGGCGCGCTTTCGTGGCGTAGGCAATGACCCTATCCGGTTGGTGCTCGCCGGGGCTGCGTTTTCTGGGCTGCTGGCCTCACTCACCTCATTGATACTGCTTTATGATCAGCGCGCCGCGGATGAAATTCGTTTCTGGGTGATTGGCAGTTTGGCAGGCCGCCGCTTAGACGACTTGCTAGCGGTGCTGCCTAGCATGTTGGTTGCGGCTGTGGTCGTCATATTGACCGCCCGGCCATTAGCCGCGCTGGCCTTAGGTGAGCGGGTTGCGTCGGGATTAGGTCACCACCCTAACCTTATTCGCTGGCTGGTCGTGGCCTGTGTGGCGCTATTGGTTGGCGCGGCCACTGCTATTGCCGGGCCAATCGCCTTTGTCGGGCTGGTGGTGCCGTTTGTTGCACGAGCCTTTGCCGGGCCTGATATTCGCCGCACGCTGCTGTTTTGTCTGCCCATTGGGCCACTGATCGTGTTAGCCGCCGATATCATCTCGCGTGTGGTGGTCGCCCCTTCCGAGTTACCGCTGGGCGTACTCACTGCGCTATGCGGTGCACCTGTATTGATAGCGGTCGTGCGTGCGCGCCGCTTACCGATGTTATGAGCTGGTTCATGAAAACCACATCAATTAAATCCACCTCTATGCCTTTCTCTGATACAGCCCGAGCGGCTTCGGGTGACAACGACACAGTCTCGCCGCCTCAAGGGTATTGGCGATTCGCCTGGCGCCATCAACAGGGTGCGAACAGCGTACTGTTTGAACAGCGTGCGGTGGTGGTCAATCTGGGTCTATTCGGCGCGTTGCTCGTCGCCAGCGTTATTTATCTAAGTCTGGGCAGCGTTAAGGTCGCCCCGACGGCGGTGTTACAAGCGCTGGTGGGCAACGCTGACATGATGGCAGCCTTTGTGGTGCAAGAACTACGCTTGCCACGGTTGGCTGCCGCTTGCTTCACCGGAGCTGCCTTCGCACTGGCAGGCATTTTGATGCAAACGTTAGCCCGCAATCGCCTAGCGACGCCGGGTATTATCGGCATTGATAATGGCGCAACGGCGTTTGCCGTGGCATCCATCGTAGGGATAGGTGTTTCAATTGCACCGCCCGCCATGGCATTGGCAGGCGCGACCACGGCGGCAGTGCTTACCTTTGGTTTAGCGGCGGGTAGTGGCACCCAGGGCTACCGTTTTATCGTTGCGGGGATTGGCGTTGGCGCGGTATTTGGTGCGGTGACGCAGCTGCTCCTTGCTCGGGTGGCGATTGATACCGCCAACGCTGCCTACCCCTGGACGGTTGGTTCGCTGAATGCCCGGCCTAGTGGCGCGCTACAGCTACTCATGCTCGGGTTAGCGTTAGGGCTGCCCACCGCCCTGGTGCTGGCCCGTTCACTAACGCTGCTACGTTTTAAAAATGCCACCGCCAGCGGCTTGGGGGTTAACGTCAAACGACGCCGACTGGAAGTGCTGCTGCTTTCGGTTGCACTGACGGGGTTGGCGGTCGCTGTTGCTGGGCCGGTGGGTATGGTGGGGCTAATTGGCCCCGAGATCGCCCGGTCGCTGTCGAGTTCACGCGGCGTGCCTATTTTGGCGGCAACGCTGGCGGGGGCATTAGTGATGGTGCTGGCTGATTTAGCCGGGCGCACGCTGCTCGCACCGATTGAGATTCCTGTGGGTATTGTCACTGCAGTGTTGGGTGGCCCCTGGCTACTTTGGATATTAATGCGCCCGCAACGGAGCTACACATGAGCCATTCCCCGGCGACATCAATGCCCTTATCAATGCCTTCACTGGCGACTCAATCACTCGGCATGAGTTATGGCGCCCGGCAGGTGATTGATGGCTTGGATATCACCCTACCCAGCGGCCAAGTCACCGCCATTGTGGGCCCCAACGGCTGTGGGAAATCAACGCTATTGGCCGGGCTTGCGCGCCTTCATAAGCCTGACAGCGGGGCGGTGCTGCTGGATGGCGCCGATATACAGCGCCTTCCCACGCGCCAGTTGGCGACGCAGCTGGCGCTATTGCCTCAAGAGGCCGTCGCGCCTGAAGGCTTAAGCGTCACAGAGCTGATTCGCTTTGGCCGCCAGCCCCATCAAGGGTGGCTCCGCCAGTGGTCAGCGGAGGACCAGCGAGTCGTCCAGCACGCGCTGGCCGCAGCAGGGCTTGAGCAACTCGCCGATCGGCCAATTGACGCGCTTTCCGGGGGGCAGCGGCAACGCGCCTGGATCGCCATGACCATCGCTCAACAAACCCCGCTACTGTTGCTGGATGAACCCACTTCGGCACTGGATCTTGGCCATCAGATCGAAGTGTTCGAACTGGTTCAGCACCTTGCCCATCACGGTCGCACCGTGGTGATGGTACTGCACGACCTCGCCAGCGCCTGCCGCTACGCGGATCACTTAATCGCCATGCGCGAAGGGCAGATTGTGGCGGAGGGGCCGCCCGCCACGGTGGTCACTCAAGATTTAGTACGCACGCTTTATCAAGTAGAGTGCACACTATTAACCGACCCTGATACCGGTAGCCCGCTGCTTGCCAATGTGCGGCGCTCATCGGTGAGTGGCTAGCTTAGGCCTAAAACAATCTTAGAAAGGAATACTTGTGTCCTCTCCTGCGCACAGTTTTCAAGCTTTGGTGCGGCTACTGCGCTACGCCAAGGGCTATCGGCGACGCATTGTTGCCGCCACTACCTGTTCAGTTATCAACAAGCTGTTTGATATTGCCCCAGAGATATTGATTGGGGTCGCCATCGATGTGGTGGTGAATCAAGAGCAGAGCTTTGTGGCAAGTTTGGGGTTTCAAACACCCCAACAGCAGATCACGATGCTGGCGGTGCTGACGTTTTTTATCTGGGCAGGGGAGTCACTGTTTGAGTACCTGTTCCAGATTTTATGGCGCAACTTAGCCCAGCGGCTACAGGCGGATATGCGCCAGGATACTTATGAGCACGCCCAGCGGCTGGATATGGCGTTCTTTGAGTCGAAAAGCTCCGGCCAGCTTGTAGCGACCATGAACGATGATGTGAACCAGCTTGAGCGCTTTCTGGATGGCGGAGCCAACGCGCTGATTCAGGTGGTGGTCACCGTGGTAGCCGTGGGCGCGGTGTTCTTCGTGCTTTCGCCGCTGATAGCGCTGCTGGCGTTCACACCGATTCCGCTGATTATCTGGGGGGCGTTCTTCTTCCAGCGTAAAGCCGGGCCGCTGTACAGCGATGTGCGTGAAAAGGTCGGTGATTTGGCCAGCCGGTTAACCAATAACCTCAGCGGCATCGCCACGATTAAAAGCTTTACCAGCGAAGACCGCGAAGCCGAACGCCTACGCGATGCCAGCGAAGCCTATGTAGAAGCCAATCGCCGCGCGATCAAGGTTAGCTCCGCGTTTATTCCGGTCATCCGCATGGCGATTTTAGCAGGCTTTCTCGCCACCTTTACCGTTGGCGGCATGATGGCGCTCAACGGCAACCTGAACGTAGGCGCTTACGGCGTGCTGGTGTTTTTAACTCAGCGACTGCTCTGGCCGCTCACCGGCCTGGCCCAGGTGATTGACCTGTTTGAGCGTGCCATGGCGAGCACGCGGCGCATTCTTGACCTGCTCGAAGTGCCGATTACGGTCAAAGATGACAGCACGACACCGCTTACCCAGCCAGTATGTGGCGAAGTAACGATTGATAATGTGAGTTTTCACTACGCGACCAGCCTTGTCGGGGTCGATGGCATTCACCTGCACGTGCCAGCGGGCAACACCTTAGCGTTGGTGGGGGCGACGGGATCGGGAAAATCCACCTTGATCAAACTGCTGCTGCGTTTTTACGACCCGGAAAGTGGGCGGGTGCTTATCGACGGGCAACCGATAACCGACGTCAGCATGAACTCGCTACGCCAGTCGATTGGCCTGGTCAGCCAGGACGTGTATCTATTTGAAGGCAGCATTCGCGACAATATCGCCTACGGCAAACCTGATGCAGACGAAGCCGCCATTATCGATGCCGCCAAAACGGCCGAAGCGTGGAGCTTTATCGAGACGTTGCCCCAAGGGCTGGACACGCCAGTAGGGGAGCGGGGCGTGCGGCTTTCCGGCGGCCAACGCCAACGGCTTTCTCTAGCCAGGGCGCTGCTTAAAGACCCGCCTATTTTGGTGCTGGATGAAGCCACCAGCGCAGTCGATAACGAGACCGAGGCGGCCATTCAGCGCTCGCTTAAGCGCATCGCCCATGGTCGCACGGTGATTATGATTGCCCACCGGCTCTCTACCATCGTGCATGCCGATGAGATCGTAGTGATCGAGAAAGGCCAAGTGGCCGAGCGCGGCAGCCACTCAACCCTATTGGAAGCTAACGGCCACTACGCCGCCCAATGGCGAGTACAAACCGGCGAAGCCCAGGCGGGTGATGTAGAAGTACTCAGGGGCTAATCTTTAACGGTTAACTAAAAGCGCATTGAGGGTGACGGGTACATGCTCGTCAATCTCCTGATAGCCCAGCATCGACAGCACGGTACGCACCGTGCTGTTGGCCATCAGCGCTCTGCCATCCATCGCCATGGGCTCTGCGTGGGTCACGCGTATCTCATTCAAACCTTCGCGGGTAAACCGCAGCGGCACGGATTCCTGCTGGTTTATCATGTCGGACTGAACGCGAAACTCCAGCGTCTCCACCAGTGATTCACCAATATCTAAGCTGTCCAACCGCTCGGGTGGCATCTGCGCCACCAGCGTCACTAAAGTGGTGTTCGCCAACAAACCTATCCACGGCGGAAGTTCGCCAAACCGCTCAAGCACATCTGTTTGGCTAAGTTTTAACGGCAGTCGAAGCGTACCATCGCTGGAGATATCACCCTGCAGATCACGTACTTGGTGGTGATGAGTTTGCGGTGCTTCGCCGTTCAACTGAGTAATCGACGCCTGCACCTGGGACTGGGCAGGGTCAAGCTGCCAGTCAGCGAAAGCTGGCACTGCCAACAATAGGGGAAATAGAGCAATCAATGCTTTCACAACGCGTCTCCGCATAAAGAACTACTCACCAGACTGCCCAATCCACATAAAGTGCCGTAATGACATCAAGATAGCGCAAAGGGGGTAGCCTCACTCTGCCACATTCGCTATGATATGCACGCTTTTCGGGCCTATAGCTCAGTTGGTTAGAGCAGGGGACTCATAATCCCTTGGTCGTAGGTTCAAGTCCTACTGGGCCCACCATTTCTATATTTGTTCCTTCCTTACACCTTCATCGTTTGCTTCAAAAAAACGCAGGCCTTGACCCCCTTTTTCATTTTTTTCGAGAAGTTGGGAATTGGCCCTAGGTTGCGCATAAACAAAATAACCTAAAGCAAGGTGCTTATGTGGATGCAATATTTGGTATTCTGACGTAGGGTCACTGTTATGTGCAGATTTGGTAACGTTGCGTATGATTCTGATGAAGATGTTTTTATAGGTTTCCTCATTTATGCAGTTGGCTATTCTTAACCACTGATTTTTTGTAAGCAATTGAAATTATACTAAATGTTTGGGATGCCTGCAGATAGTAGTCGTCTTAATCAACATTATTAGCTCGTTTGATTAACTTAGTAAACCACGTTAAGTGACAAAAAATATAAGGGAATGTCCATGGAGAATCAGTTTCGCCTCGCTTGGTTATGGCCTGAATGGGTGCTGAAAGTCCCAGAAAATGGCGTCGAATTAAGTGGTGTTATTTCTCTTATTATTGTTGCAGTAGCCTTAATATTCTTCTTCATTTCATTATGCCGTACTGTTAGTGCCCGTTGGGATATTCAATGGTTATTCAAGCTGATAGAAAATGAAACGCGAGAAACTGTTTCCAGAAAGCGAGGAGACTTTATACAAGCTGCTAAAGATCGAAAAAGAAGATATAAGAACTCGAACGCTGCGCACTTGTGGCAAGAGTTTGATGAGACACTAGTAGAGGTGGAAAAAAACGATCAAGTTGTTCTCCGCAATACTCTTGATGGGGGACATTTTTTTAATGATTATACATTGGCACGCTCAGTTACTGAAAATAGATTAACAGCTGCAGTACCTGGATTTCTTACAGCGCTGGGTGTTATCGGCACCTTTATTGGTTTACAACTTGGCTTAAGTGGCCTTGAATTAGACGGTAATGTCGAGCAAATGAAGACTGGCATAGCCAGTGTTGTTAATGGGGCAAAAATTGCCTTTTTGACCTCGGTGTGGGGTATCGGCATGAGCTTAGTGTTTAACTTTGCAGAAAAGTTTATGGAGCAAGGAGTTAAAAAGAAAGTTGCTAGGCTTGAAGCCCGTGTCGACTGGCTTTTCCCACGTATTCGTCCTGAAGAGCAATTAATAGAAATTGCTGCGCATGGAAAAGAATCTCGGGAGGTGCTTCAAGGTTTAGCCGAAAAGATAGGCGAAAAAATGCAGGAATCGCTGATTCAGGTTACGCAAAGCATCCAATCTGGCCTTGAACAAAGCCTTGAAAAGATCATGGCACCTGCAATCAATAAGCTGGTGGATGAAACCTCTGAAGGTAATCAAAAAGCACTGGAAGATCTAATAGGCAAGTTTATGGAAAGCTTCGGCCACCAAGGTGCTCAGCAGCGCCAAGCAATGGATTCTGCTTCAGCTAAAGTGAACGAGTCGATTGCCGATATGAGCACCGCTATGCAAGCTATGGTAAATCGTTTAGATTCTACGCAAACTAGCATGGTACAACAGCAATCCCAGTTTACCGACCAGCTAGAGCAGAAGCTAGCCAGTTTAGTTGCCGGAATGGAAGCTCAAAGCCAGAAAGTAGCGCAGGCAACACAAGGTCAGCTTGAACAGTTAAGCCAAAGCTTTTCAGAGCGCGACACTAAAGTACAAGCCGCTGAATTAGAACGTAATAAGTTGATTTCTGAGCAAAGCGAAGCGGTGAAAACGACGACAGAAGCCTTGGTTTCAGAAGTGCAAAAAACCTATGGTCAGCAAACAGAAACCGTTGCTGAGCTGTTGTCGCAAAGTCGCGAATTATACAAACAGGTTCACTTGTCGATGGATGCCAGTGATAAAGCCAGTACTGGTATGCTTGAAGCTGCTAAAGAACTAAAAGGCACGGCAAATACAATGAATGTGTTTGCCACTCAAATCCGAGATGCGGGCAACCAGTTGTCTGGCTCTGTTGAAAAAGCTGCTTCTACCACTGCTGGCTTGGCAAAACAAAATCAGGAAACCGCTGATCGTTTGAATACGCTACGTGATGAGCTGAACGGCAGCGTTACTCAATTCAATAGTTTAGCGGATAAGATTCAACAAATGTTTGACCAGTCTGCCTCTGTGTTTGATGAGCTTAGACGCCAGCAGAATGAGTACCTGACTGACCAAAAAAGTAATGTAGATAACTTGAGTGATAAAGTTGCGGTCCTGCTAAGTGACTATGCAGAACAAGCTAATGCCCAGACCTCAGAGCACTTAAAAGCTTGGTCTGAGGGCACGACCAAGTATGCTGCGCAAATGAACGAAGCCTACAAACAACTGGCTAGTATTGTTGAAAGTATCGAAGATGCAGCTGCAGGGGTTCGTTAATGGATGGGGGGCGGGGTCGGCGTAGTGCCAAGGTAGACGAGGAAAACCCATATTGGATGTCATTTTCCGACTTGATGTCTGGTTTGCTTGTGATTTTTATCTTGGCGGCAGTAGCTTTGATCATTGAGTTAACCCAAAAAACTATTGATGTAGATGAAGGTATCGAAGAACTGAAAAAAGCGGAGCAAGCACGTGAAGATATCCTGAATGAAGTTCGTCAAGAGCTTTCTGAGCAAGACATCGAAGTATTAATAGCAGATAACGATACTGTGATCCGCATCCCAGAATCGACGCTCTCATTTGAATCGGGTGAAGAAAGAATTCCCGCTGATCAACGTGTGCAAAATTCGGTTCGTCAAATTGGTTTGGTTTTGCACCAAGCCATTACTCGTGACGACCGCTTGCAGTACCTCGACACAGTATTTATTGAAGGCCATACAGATAGTGACGCCATATTTTATCGTGGCAAAGGAAACTGGGGCTTATCTACTGACCGAGCTATCTCTATTTGGAATACATGGTTAGTTGGATTGGAGGTGCTCCCAGCCTACTCCGAATTAGAAAACATCTACGGCCAAAGACTTTTCAGTGTCAGTGGCTATGCTGCCAGCCGCCGAGTGCAAGAATTGGAAGAGACCCCAAGGCAAAAAGCAGAAAATAGACGCATTGATATTCGCTTTACTGTGAAGCCACCATCGATTGCTGACTTAGAGCGCATTAAGCCTAATAGTTCTAAGGAATAATTATGATGAAGCGCTTGGAATTCAAAATTAATACTAACCGATCGGTTGAGCAGCTAGAAAAACTGATTCGGACGACTACTGATTTAAAACACCTTGCTAATCGAGTGGGCACTGGTAGCCACAGGTACCTAAAAGCGTTGAAGGAGCTAACTGAGGCCGCTCGCTATAAGCGTCCTTTACAGCATGAGATCACTAACAGAGTTTTGCTTCGGGCATTGCCCGCGGTATTGCGTGATTATCCTGATGTTCTAACTAAAGAAGTATTAGAAAAAGTAGATGCATTAGCACATAAACCTAGTTTCGCTTTGTTAGAAGCATTAACACAGTTCTTCTTCATGCGTTATTATGAAGCAATAAAAATTCCATCACTTACTGATTGGCTGAAAAAAAACAGGCAGCAGCGCGGTATTCAACAACCATATGACGAATTTTTGTTTTCTTCTTCTGGTGCAAAATGGGCGGCAACTTCGGCTATTGAAGCTGATATAGAATTAAACGCACGCTTAAAAGCTTTACGGTTAGATTTGCACGCAACTGGTGATTTTAAACAAGCATCACAAAATATTTATTATTTAGAGCAATTGAAAAAAATCGACGTAAACAGAGATCATAATTTACTGAAAGAAATTGTTAAGCCTTCAGTCGTAGAGGCACCTTATGCTGGGGGGGCTTTGCTGGGGCATGAAATTTTGTCAATTGTAATCGACCGTGCGAACGCCAATGCTCCTCATCAAGCTTGGCAAGATGTGGTGATCAAAATTGCTGGTGACCCGCGAGTATCTCCTTCGAGCTCCCGCTACCAAAAGTGGTGGCAACACATTGATAATAAATTGATAGCCAAAGTTCGAAGTTGGTTGTCGAAGTATGAACTGCGCTTATTTCTAGAAGCATTAAATGACTTCAAGGAATCAACAAACAATACAGAATTAATGAGAATGTACCCAGCACGTAAGAAGTTTATGGAAGGACTTCTCGACAAAGAATTAGTACTGCATACACGTTTATTTTTAAGCCGGCGGGCTGACCAATATCTCAAGAAAAACTATGAGCAAAGTGCATTGACGCAATATGAGGTAATTGATCAGCAGGATAAGTCATTAATTTATATTCAATTGGATGGTGCCCATCTAATAGAGGGTAGCCATAGCTGTTATTTATGGATTTATAAGAATTTAATTAGTACCGCCTGTGTCTATAACTACTCTCGTAAAAAATTTGCATACTTCGAATTAACGCAGGCACTAGCTGCACAGCAGGTTAGGGAGGGAATGCCTAAACCCGCTAATATTACCCATAGCCCCAATAGCTGGCAGCGACATGCTGTAGCAGAACTAAGAAATTGTGGTGTTGATATTGTATTAAAAGATGTAATAGATGCTCGTGAGTATGATATTCAGCGGCGACTGTATGGAGTGAGTTAATGGCGTTATTAGACCACATTAAAAAGATTATGGGCAATACGCCAAAAGATAAGTCTTTTAAGTGGGAGCTTAATCCCGGCGTTGTTTCATTTTATCTTCCAAAAAATGTTTTTGTAAAAATAAGTGAGCAGTCGGAAGTAGTTCTTTTACAATTCTCAACGCTAAAAATTCTTTTAGAACAAGGGCAAGCTGAGCTATTGCCAAATGGATTTGATGTGGCAAATGAAGTGGTTGCAGCATTTGATGAAAGCTCGCGCACTTTACTCAATTTACCAAGTAAGTGGCGAGGTGAGATTGTAGCTGATATTGCAGGCAATACTCGAGAGGATAAGTTTTCTGTAAAGATAAAAGTGAGCTCACCAACAGGTAAACTTACTAATTACTATGAAATTGATGGTCCACTTATTTGTTTTGGTGACACGCAGAAATACCTGTTAGGACCTAGTGAATACAAAGTATTTTCTGCGCAAAGTCGCTTCAAAGATCAAGGTGCATCTCAAGAATCGAAACTTCGTTACATTTATGCTATTCAACAAGCGCATTACGAATCCGAGTTGTGTACATATGAGCTTGGTCACTTTAATAAGCTTAAAATTACTGTTCCGGATAAAATTACAGTTACAATCGATCAACATTCAAATGGTAGTTTGATATTGACACCAGGTATGCAGCAAGATGCTACGCCTGAGCAGTTAAACCGAACCTTGGGCCAGTTGCTAAGACCAGAAGCTAAAAGCCTTCGCGTGGGGAATGAGATTGTTTTGTTCAATGAAGAAAAATTAGCTGCTGTGCAAGAGATCATTCGTAACCGAATCGTAAAACCTAAAGATGTCGAAGACTTCTTAAAATACCCTACTAAATATCTTGATGCGACCCTTGTTGACCTTGACCTCGGTTTTTCAGCCAGAGTTCATGGGGTAACTGGATATTTACAGGCATATTTTGGCGATACTGATGAGTCCGGAGTCAGTTGGTTTGGTAGCTCTGATAGTACTATGACTCCCGAAGTGTTTGCCGCAGCTGATAAATTTATTAAAGACCCAGAAACTTTAGCGTCTGTTACTGAAAAGATAAATGATGCAATTAAAACTGGTGCAACCAGTTTTGAACATGATCATAAGCTATACGATATTTCCGATAAAGAGGCGACACTATTTTCATTAAAAACATTGCATGAGCGTGCAGAGGAACAAGGTTATAGTGGTGACGACGATAAACTAGGTGTCAGTGAAGAACGTGAAGAATCTATTCAGCTGGTTGTAGATGTTGACCTTAATGACGAAACCTTAGAAATTAAATCAGCTTCAATAGAAACTATACTTGAGAAAGTGCTGTATCCAGGTGACTTGGATTGGAAGAATTTTCTGCGAAATCCGTTTGTGCACCAGGAGTTTGCTGTGCGATGGGGACTTGGTTTGATTAACCAAGCGCTGGATACCTCTAATGAAGTGGCGGGGGCGCTATTCGCTGATGATATGGGGTTGGGCAAAACCTTCTCTGCGTTGGCTACTACTTATTTTTACTATGAGCAATGTAAGCATCAGGAGCGAACGCTAAAGCCTACCTTAATTGTTGCGCCACTTAGCTTGTTAGATAACTGGAAAGTAGAAGTAGGAAAAACATTTAATCAGAGCCCTTTCAGTGATATTGTTGTTTTGCAATCTGATGCCGAGATGAACCACTACCGAGAGGGTGGCATAGAGATTGTTAAAGTTTCCTCAGCAGATATGACCGCAGAACCTAAGTACTCATTAAAAGTGGGTAAAAACTTTGGTTCTAAACGTCTGGATATGCCGGGTAGGTTAGTTATTACCACTTATCAAACTCTTCGCGATTATCAGTTTTCAATGTGCCGTATCGACTGGGGCATGGTTGTATTCGATGAAGCGCAAAATATTAAGAATCCTAATGCATTGCAAACACGTGCAGCCAAGGGTCTAAAGGCTGATTTTAAGATGGTCACTACGGGTACACCCGTTGAGAACAGCTTGAAGGACTTTTGGTGCCTGATGGATACCGCTTGTCCAGGGTTGCTGGGTAGTTACCAAGAATTCCGTGAAACCTATGTGGCTCCAATTACTCAATCTGCGGGCGACGAAATTGATGCAAAGCGGGCTGAGTATGGTCGAATGCTGCGTAAAAAAGTTGGTGCGCTAATGTTGCGTCGCACCAAAGAAGATAATTTAGATGGTTTACCGTCTAAACGTTTATATGCTGGCTTAAAAGATACCAGTTGGAAATATATGGCTGAGCTTGAAAGTACTTTACACGGGCATCAGTTAGAAGTTTACGATTCGTTATTAAATCAGCAGATTAATGACAATGATGCCCATGCGCTGAGTACTATTCAGCAACTTAGAAATTGTTCGCTGCACCCTGATTTGGTGGGAGCAGGTAATATAGATGCAAATGTTACGGACTCACTTAAACAGTCGGCTAAGCTGGCATCACTGCTAGTAATAATTGACCAAATTAAGGGGCGAAATGAAAAGTGCATCATCTTTCTAGTAAATAAAAAACTGCAATGCTATTTAAGCGTGGCACTAGGTAAGTACTATGAACTTGGCCTAGTAGACGTGATTAACGGTGATACAAAGGCTGTAGCTAAAACATCTCAAACACAAACGCGCTCAAGCATCATTGAGGAATTTGAAGCTAAGCAAGGCTTTAACCTCATTATTATGTCACCGGTGGCAGCTGGTGTTGGATTGACAGTGGTGGGTGCAAATAACGTAATACATCTTGAGCGACACTGGAATCCAGCGAAAGAAGCGCAAGCAACGGATCGGGTTTACCGTATTGGCCAAAAACGCGATGTAAACGTATATGTACCTGTTGCGCTACATCCGGAGTTTGAATCATTTGATGCTAATTTACACAGTTTACTAAGCAAAAAAGTATTGCTGAAAAATGCGGTAGTTACCCCTGAGGAAGTAGTCCCACAGCCTGCTGGTATTTCAACCTTGCCGTTGGAAACTATTATTACCCCCGCTATAGTTAAACGCTTGACGTGGCAGCAGTTTGAAGCGCTAGCAGTGTTGCTAATAGCTAAAAAAATTGGAGCACAACGTTATTACCTCACATCCAATGGTAGCGACCATGGCGCCGATGGTGTGGCGATAGCAGGGGAGGTTATGCACTTAGTACAAGCTAAACATGTATCGGGTAGCTACAATGGGTATTCCGCTATACAGGAAGTATATTCGGCCACTAAAGTTTATGAGAAAC
Organism: Vreelandella arctica; assembly: GCF_037070215.1. Lineage (NCBI taxonomy): Bacteria > Pseudomonadati > Pseudomonadota > Gammaproteobacteria > Oceanospirillales > Halomonadaceae > Vreelandella > Vreelandella arctica. The sequence goes on from NZ_JBANSN010000001.1 coordinate 100,834, forward strand.
TATTTGCACCTAGTGCTGGCACTCAACTTTATTTTATTAGTAATAGTCGAAGGTTAGTGAAAAAATGCCGTAAATTAGCATTAGACTACAATGTAGAGGTTATTGCAGCTAATGATTTTGAAGAACTGCTAGTCCAGAACACTATAAAAATTAATGATTTGCTGTTGTTGGAGAAGAGGGGTCGTGTGAAAGCGTAGGGTATCTATGCTCTCTGTCATATACAAGGCTGCTCAGCAATACTCGAACGAATCGGCCTGTCGTTCCCAGGAATCAGGAAGTAGCTGAGCCATTTTGCTTGGAAATGTGAATTAATATATCAATATATGAAAAATATCCATTTACGCATTGCAGTCGCAATCCTAATCCCAATGTTTTTTGGTTGCACTCATAATCTCCTGCTTTCTAAATATAGAAATTGTGGGTCCAGTAGGGCTTGAACCTACGGCCAAGGGATTATGAGTCCCTTGGTCGGCGGTAAACAAATTATTCGATTTTCTCCCTTCGCGTTTACTATCTTCCTATTTGTGCTTAACGACTAACTGCAAGAGCCTTCGCCCGCCGACTTTTATACAAACTCTTAATAGTCGGCTAAAAAATCGTTTAACTGAGTTAGGTAAGTAAGTGCTTACCGCCCAGGCTGTACATTAATGAAGTGCACATCAAACGCTTATCACATTTAGATCAAAGCGGTTATTGTGATTGTGAATAAAAATTCGTATCATTCGCTTTATCATAATGAAAACTTTCCTCTTACCGCTGAGGCTCTTCATGCTCCGTACTCCGATGTCTTTCCCCGTCACGCCGCTTTCTGCTGCTATGCGGCGTTCGCTTGTTCTGTCGCTGGGCGGCATGCTGAGCGTTGTTCCGCTCACGGTGCTTGCTCAAGAAGAAGCCACTTCCAACGACACCGTGGTAGTGACTGCCACGGCGCTAAAGGTGGACACGCCGCTGGTAGAAACGCCGCGTCCGGTTTCAAGCGTTGACCGTGAAGAGTTGGAAACCCGCAACGTTCAGCAGTTAGATGAAACGTTCCGCTATCGTGCGGGCGTACTTTCTGGCCACTATGGTAGTGATAACAACACCGATTGGCTCAAGGTGCGTGGCTTTGATCAGTCTACCTATCAAGATGGTCTGCGCATTTACCGGGAAGGGTTTTATCAGTGGCTACCCGAGCCTTATGGGTTGGAGCGTATTGAAGTCTTCAAAGGGCCGTCATCGATTCTCTACGGTGAGGCGCCTCCTGGTGGCTTGATCAATGCGGTGAGCAAACGTCCTACCGAAACGCCCCAAGGGGAAGTCAATTTGCAGCTTGGCAACCGCAACCATCGCCAAGTTGGGATTGATACCAGCGGGCCGCTGGGTGAATCAGACGATGTACGCTATCGCTTAGTGGGTATGTACAAAGAGCGTGATGGCGATTTAAACGCGACGGATAACGAGCGTTATTACTTTGCGCCTAGCCTAGCGGTTGATTTTAGCGAAGACACCACCGTTACTTTTTTAGCCAGTGTGCAAAAGGATGACGGCGTACCGGTCAACGGTTTTAAGCTACCTTACGGCACCGTCCAAAACACACCTTTCGGGCGTATTGATCCGCAAACCAATTTGAGCGAGCCAGGGTACGATAAGGACACACGTACCCAATGGGGGCTGGGTTATGAGCTACAACATAACATTAATGACACCTGGGCGTTTGAACAAGATTTACGCTACAGCGAGTTAGATTTAGAGCTGCGCAGCAGCTATGCGCTGTCTATGGTCGATGATCGCCGCGCCTCACGCGGGTTGGTATATCGTGATGGCTCTATCGATAGCTGGACTGTCGATAACCGCATGGTGGGTACTTGGTACGGTGATCGTACCGAGAATACGCTGCTGCTAGGGGTTGATTACCAGAACCTAAGCCTGAGTGGTCAGGAAGGGGACGATTACGCATTCGGTGATCCGATCGATATTTTCGACCCAGTTTATGGTAACTACACACCAATTGCTCAAGATGATCTGTTGAGTCGGGAAATCGATAAAGAGCAAACTGGTTTATATGCCCAAAACCAACTGCGCATAGATGACCGTTGGGTGCTGCTGGGTGGTGTGCGTTACGACCAGGCCGAAACGGATAATAGCAACCTAACGGCGGGCACGACCCAGCGTTCAGACGATGACCAGGTATCTTGGTCAGGTGGCGCAATGTACCTGGGTGAAAACGGTGTTAACCCCTATATCAGCTATACCGAGTCGTTCGACCCAGTGGGTCGCGTTGACAGTGATGGCGAGCTTTACGACCCCCGTGAAGGGCGGCAGTGGGAAGCCGGTGTGAAGGTGGCTCCCTTTGGCTGGGATGGCTATGTAACGGCTGCCGTTTTTGATTTGCAAGAAAGCAACACGCTGGTGAACTCACCGGCAGGCTTCCAGGTACAAGAAGGGGAGCGCACCTCTCAAGGTTTCGAGCTGGAAGGTGTTGGCTATGTGACCGATAACCTTCGAGTGACAGCGGCATACACCTACAACGATTCGCGCTTGGAAGAAGATGAACGCGCGCCGTTGATTCCGCGTCACCAAGCTTCCACCTGGTTAGACTACGCCTTTACCGGCGGTGCGTTAAATGGCGTTACCCTGGGCGGTGGCGTGCGTTATGTGGGCAGTACCGTTGATACCAGTGTCGCAGATAACACAGAAGTGGATAGCTATACCCTGGTGGATGCCATGGTGGGTTACGAATTTGCCGATGGCTGGGAAGCTCAGGTCAACGTTAATAACCTCACCGATAAAGAGTATGTCGCAAGCTGTGAATACTGGTGCTACTACGGCGAATCCCGCAGTGTGATCGGCAGTGTGAAATATAGCTGGTAAGACAATTATCCGATGCTAAGCCCTAAGCCCGGCGACTCGCCGGGCTTTTTTGTGCCTGCAGTAAAATCACCAACCATGGCTAACTGCAAACATCGCTACTGAATAAGCGCTTCTGTTTCAGTAGCGTGCTGGCGCCGTTTTCGCGGTACACAAATTGGTATACCGCTTTCAGAGTCGTGGATCACGTGGGCATCCAGGTCAAAAACGCGCTTAAGGTTAGCAGCGGTAAACACCTCAGTGGGTGCGCCGCTGGTGACGATTTGGCCATCACACATCATTACTAAATGGTCAGCGTAGGCGGCGGCCAGGTTCAGGTCGTGGAGCACTAGTAGAAGTGTACGGCCATGTTCGTGGGCGAGACTTGAAAGGAGTTCCAGTAGGTCAACCTGTACCTTTAGATCCAGAAAAGTGGTCGGTTCATCAAGCAGAATCAGGTCGGTTTGTTGCGCCAGCACCATAGCAATCCAGCAGCGTTGGCGCTGCCCACCGGAAAGCGCATCCACGCTGCGCTCGGCAAAATCAGTGACGTTGGTAAACGCCATCGCTTCACGAATGGCATTGGCGTCCTGCTGCGCATTTTTCTGCCACAACCCCTGATGTGGAAAGCGGCCCATTCCCACTAACTGCCTTACGCTCAGCCCCTCCGGCGCCACTGGCCCTTGGGGAAGAATACCCAGACGTTTTGCGACCTCCCGCGTATTACTGCGATGGATATCTTTGCCATCCAGGTACACGTGCCCGCTACTCGGCGAAAGCGTGCGGGCTAGGGTTTTAAGTAGTGTCGATTTACCGCTTCCGTTGGGCCCCAAGAGAACCGTGAGTTTGCCTTCCGCAATAGCGATATCCACACCGTTCAATACCTGCCGGGCGTCATAGCCAGCATGCAGTGCTTCGCCCGTTAGGCGGGGCGGCGGGGTTGGTGGGTATGGCATGAGGCGCTCATAGGGGTTATCGAAACAGCTAGCACCGTAAGGCAAAACATTCTCATTTTCAATAATTACTGCTAGCTAATCGATAACCATTCCCTGCTGGAAGTGGTCTAGAGAATTTCGTTATATCGAACGGTTTGTTCCATGGCAGTAGATCTTGCTGTTATTATATGCATAATATAATAATTATCATTTAGATCTGCATTACGTTTTGAAGGGGGCGTCCACTTAAACGCAGGGGATAAAAAGAAGATGTACATTAAGAAACACTCGGTATTTTGGCCCACGTTGACGCTTGCCGGTTTAGTGACTGCTAGCCAAGCCTATGGGCAGGCACCCGCAATCACTAATCCAGAGTCGCAAAGTAGCCGTGGGGACGCTAATCAAACCATGGTCGTCACTGCTTCACGCACCAATGCCACAAAAGAAGATTCACCTCAAACGGTGCGCATAATCAGCGAGGAAGAGATCAATCAGCAGCTGCAAATTTCCAGCGATTCCTCGCAGATATTAAGCAATCTGTTGCCTTCCTATTCACCCAGCCGTCAAAAGATGAGCGGTAGCGGTGAAACCCTACGGGGTCGAACACCGCTGATTCTTATCGACGGTATTCCACAATCAAATCCGCTACGGCCCACTGGTCGTGAAGCGCACGCTATCGATTTTTCGATGGTCGAGCAGATTGAAGTCATTCAGGGGGCGAACGCCACCAACGGGGTAGGGGCTGCGGGTGGCGTTATCAATTTGATTACCAAACGCCCAGAGCCCGGCTCGCTCAACCAGCATGCTGAGGTAAAGGTGACGACTCCCACCAGCGAGCTGGACAGCGATACATTAAGCTACGAAACCAATTATGGGGTGAGTGGCAACAGCGGCAATATTGATTATCTATTCTCAATGAGTTTTGAGGATCAAGGTCTTTTCCTGGATGGCAATAGCGACCCTGTGGGCGTTGATAACACTCAGGGTGACCTGATGGATTCACGCTCTTATGACTTTTTGGGCAAGGTGGCCTATTGGCTTGATGATGATCAACGTCTTCAATTAACGCTCAATCATTACGATATTGAAAATCATAATAACTATGTCAGCGTAACGGGGGATCGTGCCAATGGTGTGGTGACGACGTCTGAACGTGGTTCACCCGAAGGTGACGCGCCCTATAACCGCGTTTGGACCACTGGGCTAAGCTACGATCATTACGACCTTGCCGGAATGCGTTTAAGTGCCCAGGCGTTTTACCAGGATTATGAAGCGCTGTTTGGTGCCACCAACTCGGCAACTTTCCAAGATCCCACCATTGCGCCAGTAGGGACTTTTTATGACCAAACGATGGCGGCGACCAGCAAGTTTGGCACCAAGGTGTCTCTAACCAAAGATGATCTGTTGGATGATCGGCTTAAACTGACCGCTGGCTTTGATACGCTGCTTGATGAAACAGAGCAGTACTTATATCAGTCAAGCCGGACCTATGTGCCTTCCACTGAATATACTGATCTTTCACCCTTCCTCCAGGCAGACTTTCGTCCGGTTGATTCGTTGCTGCTTTCTGCTGGTGTGCGTTATGAGTATGCCAAGCTGGATATCGGTGATTATCAGACCGTAGCGGCAAACAATGGCGTTAACGTTGAGGGAGGCGATCCCAGTTTCAATGAAACGCTTTATAACCTGGGGGCTGTGTGGAGTCCCGTTGATAATTGGAGCCTGTTTGCCAATTACTCTGAGGGGTTCTCGATTCCCGATGTGGGCCGTGCATTGAGGGGCATCAGTACTCCAGGGCAGTCGGTCAATAACATCGAGAATCTAAGCCCTATCGTGACCGATAATGTCGAGACAGGTGTGCGTTTTGAAAACGGGCGCTTAGCCGCTGAGCTTAGCTATTATGAGTCGTCTTCTGACTTTGGTAGCCGCTTAACAGAAGTGGATGATGTCTTCTATATGCAGCGCCAGGAGACCGAAATCAAAGGCTTTGAGGCCGCGGTAGATTATCAGTTTACCGATCAACATGCTGGTCGCTTAGCCTATTCACGCATGGAAGGGCGCTACGATAGCGACGATAACGGTAGCCTGGATTCTAAGCTATCTGGATTGGATGTATCGCCGGATCGCCTGGTAGCCAGTTGGTCGGCTAATTGGACCGATGAGCTCTCAACCTTTGTGCAGGCTAACTACGCCTTCGATGAAACCTTTGATGAGACGAATCGCGAGTTTGATGGCTATTTATTGATGGACGCGGCGGTGGGCTATCAACTGCCTGTCGGTCAGGTGAATGTTGGGGTGGCCAACTTATTAGATGAACAGTACGTCACTTACTACTCGCAAAGTGCCCTGGTGAATGACGAGCGCTACTTCGCTGGTCGAGGCAGAACAGTCACCTTTGGGTATCGCGTCGATTTCTAATCTTTGTAGCGCGCCCTATGCAGTAAATAAACGAAGAAGGGCGCGCCTATCCCAGCGACAAAGATACCCGCAGGTAAATCTTTGGGTAGAAACGCTACTCGTCCCAGCAGGTCAGCATTTAGCACTATCAATGCACCGACCAGCGCAGAGGCGGGTACTAGCCGCGCCAGATTACGCCCCACTAGCTTGGCAGCCAAGTGCGGTGCAATTAATCCCACAAAGCTGATGCCGCCCGCAAAGGCAACGGCGGCCCCTGCCAGTACAACACTGCAAGCCAGCAATACTAATCGGCTACGCAGAAGCGGTACCCCAAGCCCTTCAGCAACGTTATCGCCCAGTGCCATGGCATCCGCATGGCGGGCGAAAATCAAGCAGATAGGCGCCGCTACCAATACCCACGGCAACAGGCCTTTTACATCGTTCCACTGCGCAGCATATAGGCTGCCGGTTAGCCAAACATAGGCCGTCATGGCGGCGGCGTCATCGCTAATCACGATTAACAGTGTGGTGCCCGCTCCCATGGCTGCCGCAAGGCCGATACCGACGAGCACCATGCGCGATGGGCTGATGCCATCTTTCCACGCTAAGCTGACCACCAGAAGCGCCGACGCCAATGCGCCAGTCATGGCGGCAATGGGTAACCAGTGAATGCTCACCGTCGCGCTTAACAGCGATAGAAACAGCACTGCCGCCAGTGCAGCACCGCTGGTGATGCCAATGACATCCGGGGACGCCAGCGGGTTACGCACAATGCTTTGTAGAATAGCCCCCGCTATCGCCAAAGCAGCGCCAACCACCAGCGCTAGCGCAATGCGGGGTAGCCGCAGCTCCCAAATGATAAACGCGATATCACTGTTTTGCGGAGCGGCCAGCGCACGCAATACCTGAAACGGTGTGGTGGGAAAACTTCCCAAACAGAGCGATAGACCAGCACTAACTAAAAGTAGAAGGCTTAACAGAAGCAGCTTGGGAATAAAGCGTAGGCGGGGCGCTGAATTGGTAAGGGTCAATGCTGCTACCGGTCTCATTGGCTGGTCATCTTGCGTCGTGCTAGATAAATAAAGAAGGGCGTACCAATCAGCGCTGTCATTACCCCCACCGGTATTTCTTGCGGCGGGATGATAAACCGCGAGGCCACATCGGCTAATAGCAGTAAACAGGCACCTAGCAGAGCGCAGGCAGGGAGTAGCCAGCGATGGTCAATACCAAACAGCCCACGCGCCATATGGGGCACAATCAGTCCCACAAAACCAATCATACCTGCCAGCGCCACAGAGCTACCTGCCAGAACAATCACCACTATGCCCAGCAGTAGCTTAATCGTTGTAGCCTGCATGCCAAGCCCGGTAACCATGTCATCCCCCAGTAAAAGCGCGTTGGCATGACGCACCAAAAACGCACTGAGCAGAAGCGCTCCACCAAAAAGGGGCAATAAAGGTAGGATTAACGCGAGGTCACGTCCAGATACGGAGCCTGCCAGCCAGTAAAGAACGCTTTCAAAACTCTGCTGATCAATAACTAAAAGCCCTTGGCTGAAGGATACAAACATGGCTGTGACGGCAACGCCTGCCAACACAACACGTAATGGCGAGAGTTCACCATGGCGGCCACGGCTAAGGAGCACGACGAGTATGGCGGCCACCAGTGCGCCCAAAAGCGCCGCCCACACGTAGTGGGCAGGGGTATGCAGGGGGAGCAGCGACACGGCGACCACCACAAAAAACATCGCGCCAGCGTTAATCCCCAAAATACCTGGCGAGGCAAGGGGGTTGCGCGTCATCGTTTGCATTAACGCACCGGCAATAGCCAAGCTAGCGCCCACCAAGGCGGCAATCAGCGCTCGCGGCAGGCGTTCGGTGAGCAGGATAATATGGGCTATCTTGCTTGGGTCGTAGTGATTAAATGCTGACAGCAACGATGACCAAGCAATATCGGTCGTGCCCAGCATGATGCTGGCAAGAAAAGCACCGAGCGCTGCCAAACCTCCTAGTAGAAGCCCCGCCATTTTAGCGCTCGCGCTGTTTAGCATATGCCTTGATCCACTTGGCGATAGGCATCAAGGGAACACGCGTCGCGGTTAGCCACTATGGTCTCATCAAGCCCATAATGACTGTAGAGATCATCCAGCATGGCGTTAGCCGCGAGGATGCCGCCCCCCATCATCCAACTGACTGGGTCGACTTCAAACACGCGCCCGCTTTGCACGGCGGCAAGCTGCTGCCAAAGGGGGTGAGCCGTCCAGTGCTGGTAATTATCCACAATGGCTGGGTCGTTCGGCTCAAGCAGCACGAAGATGACATCGGCATCCAGTACGGGAATGTTCTCGGTACTGGAAAGCTTCATTCCCCAACTCTGGCTTTGTAGTGTTTCCGGCTGTTCGAAACCCAGTTCAGTTAAAATTGAGCCCGCAAAGCCGCTGGTATAAATGCGCACGTGGTCGCTTTTAAACCGAACGACGGCTACTTTTTGCGGCCAATGATGGCCAAGCTCTGTAGCAATTTGCTGGCGAAAATCGGCAGCTCGGGCCTCCCAGCGCTGGAGTAACTCGCGGGCCTCTGCTGTGTGGTCAGTGGCTTTCGCCAAAAGCGTCAGCGTGGTTTTAAAATCAAATACGCTATTGGCCGAAACGGTCGGAGCAATGGCGGTGAGTAGCGGTGCTATGCGCGCGTGGCGAAAATCGCTGGCCATCACCAGGTCCGGTTGAAGCCAGGCAATTTTTTCCAGGTTGGGCTGGGTTTCGAGCCCAACGTGCTCGACCCCCTCAAGCGGAGCTCGCAAGTAACGGTAGGTAGGTTTTTCAAGCCATGAATCAACCACGCCGACAGGTGTCAGTCCGAGCGCCACAGCGCTATCGGTAGCCCCCTGGTATAGCGTCACTATGCGCGGTGATGTGGTGAAAAAAGTGGGGTTATTTTGGGAAGGAAGCGCTTGGCCCCAACTGGGCACCGCATTTAAAAAAAGTAGCGCGATCATGGCCGTCAGTAGCACACGTATTAATACGTTAAGGTGATAGGTGTGTGCTTTAAACATTGATGTCACTTTACGATTAACATAGGTTGCAGAGCCAAGATGATGGCATGACGCAAAAGCTAATGCAAAGCATTATCAAATGTAAGCTATCACCTGCACTAGCCCAAAAACGGCTACCCCAGCCGCCACTGGCCAGCCCAATGAGCGTAATTTCCACCATACCAATAGTGTCACAGAGAGTCCGACAGCCGTTGCGAACCAGGAGATCGCGCTTGGGTTGACCGGCATGATGGAGACACCCAGTACCGCCGCAATCATCAGCGGGCCAAGAATGCCGAGCCACTGGGGCATGTTATTAATCCCGGTCGCGCTGTTTAAACGGCGTTGCATCCAGAGGAAAGGCACTACGCGCATGAGTAGCGTCCCCAATGCCGAAACCACAACGGCTAGCCAGAGTGCAGTGCTCATGGGTTACACCTTCTCGTTTGAAACTTCACCATATAGAAACAGATCGCGCCGCAGGCGGCTGCGAGCGGAATGGCCACGTTGCTCCAACCGTAAAAGGTAAACAGCAGCGCGGCGATAATGGTGCAGCTCAGCGCCAGCGCCCAGCGTTTGTCGGTAAAGCGCGGCGCGACCATGGTCAGAAACAGCGCGGGCAGGGCGAAGGGCATCACTTCACCGAGCAGTGGCCAGCGGGCGGTTAACGTTTCCCCTGCCGTTGCGCCGACCATGGTGCCGACAATCCACACCCCCCAAGCCAGCAGCGAGGCGCCGACAAACCAGCCAAAACGCTCAGGGGCAGGCAACTGAGGCAGCCGCGTAAGCGCCAGGGCAAACACCTGGTCTGTCAGGCCATGCATCAGCCAGGGCCAGTGGCGGCTGCGCGGTAATAAGGCTGCTAGGTTCGGCCCGTAAACCACATGGCGTACGTTTATGAGTAGTGTCATCGCTACCACCAGCCAAAGCGGAGAGCCCGCCGCCACCATGCCTACGAACAAAAACTGTGAGGCGCCGGCGTAAATCAGCGCTGAAATAGCGGCGGCTTCCCACATGCTAAACCCCGCCTGGGTGGCGACTACTCCAAACGAGAGTGAAACAGGAACATAGCCGCCCAGCAGAGGAATGGCTTCCCGCACGCCTTTGAAGGCGTTGCGGATTGGGGAGTGGTTGGCAGGCTGGTTCATGGCGTGTCGCCTTTTATGCCGTAGGTGATGGTCATCATCAAGGTGGCTTCTGCTTCTTGGGTACGATAAAGATGCGGCTGGTCAGCGGCGAAGGTGATCGTATCCCCTGGCCCAAGCTGGGTAGTGTCGCCTGCTGGCCCCGCTTCAAGCGAGCCGCTAATCAACGTCAGCGACTCGCGAGTGCCAGCGGTATGGGCCTCGGCATGGCGCAGGGTGTGGGGCGCGCAGCGCATCCAATAGGCGTCCACTTGGGGAGTATCTTTACCCTGATCAATTAAACGCACCTGCACGCCATCTTCGCCTAGCGGTACGGTAATGGGCGCCACTAATGTACCGAAAGGGACGTTGAGCTGCACCGCCAACCGCCAAATAGTATCCAGCGTTGGATTACCGTTCCCTTGCTCCAGGCGGCACAAATTGGATTTGGCAATGCCCGCGTCATTGGCTAACTGCGAAAGTGACCAACCCCGGGCTAATCGCAGTGACTGTAAATGTTGACCTAAGGTGCTTAGGGAGAGCTGATCCATAATGGGGTGTCCGGCTGTTCTTTATATAGAACGTTCTATATAAAGAACGTTAGCCTGTCAACGGTGGTAGCGAAAGCTTTCAGTGGCACTCTTTATGCACCTACTTTCTGCATGAACTTTTTTGATGGCCTTTTTTGATGAACTTTAAGTTGTCTGCTACGAGGAAACGCAATGCGTTCATTGGCAATGCTCAAACCGGTTAAATCGATACTGCAGAGCGTGGCGTTGTTGCTGCTGGGCAATGGCTTATTGAATACGCTGCTAACGCTGCGGGGGACTGATGAAGGCTTTTCCAGCGCAGTGCTGGGGTTGATTATGTCCGGTTACTTTGTCGGCTTTATTTGCGGCACCTGGGTGAGCGGGCGATTGATCCGCCGTATGGGTCACATCCGTACCTTTGGCTTCTGTGCCTCTATTTGTGCATCGGTAGCGCTGTTGCACCTTATTTTTGTTAGCCCTTGGGTATGGTTACCGTTGCGAGTGGTCTATGGGCTTTCGTTTATTACCTTAATCACCGTGATTGAGAGCTGGCTGAATAGCCAAGCCGCCAGCCATGAGCGGGGGCGTATTTTCGCGGTTTATATGGTGGTTAACTTGGGCGCTTTAGCCACTGCTCAGCAGTTACTGCGGCTCTCCTCACCGCAAGGCTTTTTGCTTTTCGTGGTCATCGCTATTTTGATCAGTTGGGCGCTGCTACCGATTACCCTGACACGCCGCGTGCAGCCTAAAATCCCTGAGCGCCCTAAAAGCAGCTTAAGGGCGCTTTTGAGCTTTGCACCGTTGGCCGTGGCTTCAGCGGCATTATCGGGGCTCGCCATGGGGGCTTTTTGGTCGATGACCCCGGTCTATGCGACACAGCTGGGGTTTGATATTGGCGGCGTTGGGCTGGTGATGAGCGTGGCAATTATTGGCGGTGCGTTGCTGCAAATCCCGATTGGGCGTTTCTCTGATAAGCATGACCGCCCTCGGGTGATGACCTGGGTGGTGCTCTTGGCGGCGCTGATCGCAGCGGGTATGCCCTTTGCGCCCAGCCATGAAGTGCTGCTGGGGCTCTATTTTATCTGGGGTGGCCTGGCGTTTTCGCTCTATCCGCTGGCGGTGGCCCAGTTGATCGACCAACTGCACCCGGATGAAATTGTTTCCGGCTCGGCGGATATGCTGGTGATGCATGGCGCTGGCTGTGCAGTGGCACCGATTGCGGCGGGTTCACTAATGACGGCGGTGGGGAGCCAAGGCCTGCCAATCTATATCGCCTGCGTATTTGCACTATTGGGGTTGTACGCCATTTATCGTCGTCGCCACGTGACGGCATTGATTACCCACACCGCGCATTTTGAGCCGATGGTACAAAGCAGTGCAGGGGCATTAGAAATGATCTTCGATGATACTCAGCGTGATCTATTCGATGATCCGAGTTTTTATGAAGAGGATGAGCGTGAGCGATTGGCTGGGCTTTTTAAGCCATCCAATAGTTAATGTGGGCAGCGACCGGGAGTGGCTATTATAAAAACCACTCCCGCTAGTGGGCATTTATGAACGCTTCGACTCTTGTGACTGGCAGGCGGCAGCGGTGAAGAGTACATCCGTAGAGGAGTTGAGTGCGGTTTCGGTAGAGTCCTGCACCACGCTAATCACAAAGCCAATCGCCACTGCCTGCATGGCTACTTCGGTGGGAATGCCAAACAGGTTGGCAGCCATGGGAATCAGCATCAGTGAGCCGCCCGCTACGCCTGAAACGCCGCAGGCCGCCAGCGCTGAAACCACGCACAGCAGCAGCGCCGTGGCGAAATCAACATTAATCCCCAGGGTATGAGTCGTGGCCAGGGTGATCACCGTAATCGTAATGGCCGCCCCGCACATATTGATCGTTGCGCCCAGTGGAATCGAAATAGAGTAGGTGTCAGGGTCGAGCTTCAGGCGACGGCAAAGTTCTAGGTTGACCGGAATATTTGCTGCTGAACTGCGGGTGAAAAAGGCGGTAATCGCGCTCCCCCGCAGGCACGTAAATACCAGTGGATAAGGGTTTTGTCGGGTAGCGACGTACACCAGTAGCGGATTGCTCACCAGCGCGACAAACAGCATGCAGCCCACGATTACACCTAACAGCTGTGCGTAGTTGAGCAGTGCTTCAACGCCAGACTCTGCCAGCGTGCCTGCCACCAAACCCAGGATGCCCAGCGGTGCTAAACGAATGACCAGGGTAACGATGCGGGTAATTGCTGCGGATAAATCGCTCAATGCCTGGCGGGTGGTGTCGCTGGCTTGGCGCAGCGTTAAACCCAGGCCGATGGCCCAGGCCAAAATAGCGATAAAGTTAGCCTCCATCAATGCACTAACGGGGTTGGCCACGGCGTTCAACAGCAGATCGCGCAGGACGCTAAAGATATCCCCAGGTGGGGTGCCTTCCACTTCACCTGCATTCAATGAAAGCTCTGTAGGAAAAAGAAAACTGGCCGCCACCGCAATGAATGCGACGATCAACGTGCCAACCACATACAGCACCAGCACAGGGCGCATGTGGGTAGGTTGACCTTTTTGATGAGCAGAGATGGCTGCCGCCACCAGTACAAACACCAAAATAGGTGCCACTGCCTGTAAAGCGGCAATAAATAGCTGGCCCAGTAAAGACACATCGCTGGCAACGCCCGGTGCAAACAGGGCGAGCAATACCCCGGCCACGATACCGATTAAAATCTGCGGGATAAGGCCCAGCCGTATGAGCGGCTGGAAAACTGCGTGGGCGGTGGCGAACATTGCGCAACTCTCAGGTAGTGAAAAGGAGGGCATTACGGCGATGGGCCACTAACGCACCTGAAAGGGGCGGTATTCTATCAGTTGCTTGTATGCTGCGGGCGGCTGTTTAGAAGACTCGCAGGCTATATACTGAAAATGTCGCCGAGTGTTTAAACTCAGCGGTGTTTTACTCGTAACTTGCTGTTTACCTAAAAAAGTCCAAGGAACTTCCCAATGCGTATTAGAACGGTGTTGGTTGCACTCGTGGCGCTAATAGCGTCATCACTGGCGGTAGCGGCAGATTACTATGTGGATATCACGAATCGAACCGGCTATACCATTTACTACATGTACGTGAGCCCGGGGAGCTCAAAAAGTTGGGAAGAGGATGTGTTGGGCAGTGATGTGTTGATGAACGGCGATACTCAACGGGTGACGTTAACCGGGTATACCAACCCCTATTTCGATATCCGCCTCGTCGATGAAGATAATGACAGCTACACCTTCTTGAACGTGGATGTCTCAACTGAAGACATTATCGTGACGCTGGATCATCTCGATTAACGCCTGCTGATGTAGATCAAAATGCCCCTGCCGAGAACGCGGCCAGGGGCATTGATAAAAGCTAAATTAGCGGGTCAAGCCGCAACAACGCGAACTTGTGCCGGTGCTGTTTTGGGTGCTTTGCGCATTGGTTCGTCATTCTCCGCGAGCAGTTCACTCCCGGTCATCTCTGACGTCATTTCAGCTTTCATTTCTGTATGGCCACGCTGCGTTAAGGCTAGAACGTCAGGGGAGGTGCCCCACTTGAGCAGCATCTCATCCAGCAGTTGTTCGGCTTTTTCAGCTTGGCCCCAGCGGTTAAGCAGTTGGGCAATCGCGTAGTCGCACTCGGGAGTGTCGAACAGATCATCCTTGATATCTTGAATGGCGATTTGAAGGCCCGCCAGGGAAAGGTCGTTTAACGTTTCGCTATGCATATCACGGCTCCGTGTGATTGCGACAGCGGTTAACCTGAGGTAACCGCCTGAATTTGAATGGTACCTGTCGGTACGCAACTGAGCTTAATATAGCCGTGAGTGAGAAGCAAATGAGAAAAGCCTGCGGAAAAAGACTACTTTTCGTCGACTGTGTTTGGCTTGATAAACACCTCTAACTGGTGCTGTTTACCATCCAGCGGAATGCGCACTTCGCCTTGCTGGCGTGTCAGTTGCCGGCCATCAAGCTGTGCGCTGGGCGCCTCATCGGTAGTGGTGATCTTAACCGCATAGTGCGTGCCAGCAATGGCCAGCATTGCACTAAATCCTGCCCAATCGTGGGGAAGGCAGGGAGCGATCACCAGCCAGCTCCCTTCCCGGCGGATGCCCAAGATGCCTTCAACCCCCGCGCGGTACATCCAACCTGCCGAGCCCGTGTACCATGTCCAGCCGCCGCGCCCGGTATGTGGCGCAACGGAGTAAACATCAGCGGCGACCACATAAGGCTCGACATGATAGCGAACCACTTCTTCAGCCGTGCGGGCATGATTGATGGGGTTCAGCAGCGAGAAAAGCGCGTGCGCCTTACCGCCTTCGCCTAACTTGGCAAATGCCAGTATCGCCCACATGGCAGCATGGCTATATTGGCCGCCGTTTTCGCGCATACCCGGTGGGTAGCCGCCGATATAACCAGGATCGCGCTGGGGTTGGTCAAAGGGAGGCCAGAACAGTAGCGCAAGTTGCTTATCGTGCAGGATGAGTTCGCGCTCTAGCGAACGCATGGCGAGCGCTGCCCGGTGGGGTTCTGCTGCGCCTGAAAGCACCGCCCATGACTGAGCAATCGAATCTATTCGGCACGCCTCGCTCTCTTTACTGCCCAGCCAATGACCGTCATCGTAGGTGGCCCGCCGATACCATTGGCCGTCCCATCCACTGCTTTCCAGCGCACTACGAAGCGAGATCGCATGGGCCCGCCACCGCTCGGTACGTGTTGTTTCCTGCTCATCCGAAGGGGAGGCACTAGATAGCGACTGTTCACGCTGTTCTGCAAAGGGTAAAAACAGCTCCAGAGTATGCACCAGTAGCCAACCGAGCCAGACACTCTCACCTTTACCTGCCTCGCCAACACGGTTCATGCCGTCGTTCCAATCGCCGCCACCGATCAATGGCAAGCCGTGCTCGCCGGTCAGCGTTAAGCTTTGGTCCAAGCCTCGGGCGCAGTGCTCAAAGAGTGACGCCGTTTCCCCGGCAATCATGGGCTGAAAAAAGCAGTCGTGCTCATCAGGTGCCAATAACGCGCCTTCAAGAAAGCTGACGGGCTCGTCCAACACCGCTACGTCATGGGAGGTGGCTATATAACGAGCGCAGGCATAGGCGAGCCACACCCGATCATCGGATATGTGCGTACGCACCCCTTGGCCGGAGTGGGGCAGCCACCAGTGCTGGACATCCCCTTCGACAAACTGGCGAGAAGCCGCACGTAACAAATGTTGACGGGTGGTGTCTGGGCTGGTGAACGTCAACGCCATGCCGTCTTGCAACTGGTCGCGGAAACCATAGGCGCCACTGGCCTGGTAGAACCCTGAGCGCGCAGTGATCCGGCAGGCAATGGTTTGGTAAAGCAGCCAGCCGTTAAGCATGATATCCATGGCGCGGTCGGGCGTTGTCACCTGCACGGCATTGAGCTGCGTTTGCCAGTGTGCGTTTATCGTGGCCAGTTCAGCGTCAATATCGGCTTCTCTATAGCGGGCAATGAGCGTCTGGGCTTCGGCCATTGAGCTTGCTTGACCCAGCAGGACGATCATCTCAACGCTTTCATCTGCAGCGAGCGTTACGCTGCGCTGTAGTGCGGCACAGGGATCCAGTCCCGCACCGTGAGTACCGGAAAGCGGCGTATTGCTGCGTAACCCCAAGGGCGCAGCCAAGCTACTCCCGTGGCCGATGAATTCGCACCGATCGGCTGTCCAATGGGTGGGTTGAGCACCGATATCCAGAAACGCCACCCGGCCAGGGAAGGCGATATTCCAAGGGTTTTCTACCATTAGCGCGCCACTTTCAGCGTCGGGTCGTGAGATAAGAAACGGCGCTGATCCACTGCGCGAAGTGCCCAATACCCACTCGGCATAGGCCGTCACGGAAAGCTTGCGGGGACGCCCTGAGTGATTGCTAAGGCGTAGCCGCGATACTCTAAGCGGGGCATCTAACGGCACCAAGTGCAGTAGCTCAAGGCCGATACCATCTGACTGATGCTCAAACTGGCTGTAGCCGAAGCCGTGCCGGGCTATATAGCGACCATGATCGCGCAGGGGGTGTGCGGTCGCGGTGAAGAGCGCCAGCGACTCTTCATCACGAATATAAATCACATCGCCGCTGGGGTCTGCCACTGGGTCGTTAGACCACGGAGTAAGCTGATTTTCACGGCTATTGTCTGCCCATACATAGCCCGCGCCCTCCGCCGATACTTGAAAACCAAAGCCTGGGTTGGCAATCACGTTAATCCACGGTGCAGGCGTAGCGTTGCCTGCATCAAGTACGGTCACATACTCACGGCCTTGCTCAGCAAAGCCCCCCAGCCCATTGAAAAACTCAAGCGCTGGAAGGGGGGGCAGGGCAGTCTCACTGGGTTTTGTGGGAGTGTGCTTGGGCAGATGGCGTCTGATAAAAGAGCGTGATGGCAAAGAGCGCTGTTCGGGCAGCGTAAGGGCTAATTGGTTAGCAAGGTTGCCACGATGTGCCATGAACGCAACGCATGCAATCGACTGCAGCTGTGTTCGCATTTCCAGGCTCATTAGGTCCGCGCGCAGCGAAATAACAGCGCCCTGAATATGATCTTTTTTAAACCGCGGTTGGGTTTGGCTGCTGAGAATGGCCGTTTCAATTGCTTGCTGCAGATCCTGAACATAAGAGGCGCCTCGCTCATTAATAATCACCACATCGACGCCTAACCGTTTCATGCGCCAGTACTCATGGGCGCGCAATAGTTGGCGTACCTGGGCAATGTCATCGAGGGTGTCGATACGCATCAAAATAATCGGTAGATCACCGGAGATGCCGTGTTGCCATAGCCGTGACTGCGGCCCTGCGCCGCGCTCGATGGCATCGGCTGGCGCTCTGAAGCGTGGGTCTGGATATAAGATAGGCGCGGCTAGACGCTGAAAATCGGCCGCCTCTTCAGGCTGAATACCCAAGTGGCGAAGCTGAACCTGCGCCTGTGTCCAGGCGAGTGTTTTGGCACGCTCAAAAGCGCTACGGTCATGGTGCTTATCGATTAGATCCATCAATGCTTCGCGGGTTGAGGCTACTACCGTCCAGAAAGCGATGCGGGTGGCCTTGCCGGGGGCGACCCGCAGTCGGTAGCGCAATGCAAACACGGGATCCAGTACGCTACCCACGGTGCCCGATAAGCGTTGGTCTTTGTTCAGCGCTGCAGCGTTCAGCGTACGCCTTCCGCGGCCCAAGAACCTAGCTCGGTCAGTCTCGTACTGCAGCTCACCCACGGTTTCGCCTTCTACCACGGCAAAGTAGGCCACCCAAACCTGGTCTTCGTCAGGCGAGCGCCGTCGCCTTGTCGCAATCAGCGCGTTGAACGCTTCTAAGTATTCGGTCACCACGAACATTTTGGCGAAGGCAGGGTGCGCATTGTCGGCACTGGGTGTGGTCAACACTAATTCAGAGTAGGAGGTAATATCGATATCACGGGCATGCCGGCTGCTATTGGTGAGCGAGAGGTGGCGCACTTCACAATCATCTTCCCCTGACACCAATACCTCCATGTGACTGGTGATATCGTCGTGGCGATGCATATAGCGAGCGTAATCCTCGGCGAATATCACATGATTGTGGTCATCGGTAGCGTCGGGCGAATGTCCGACAGTCTGGCCGGTTGCCGTCCATACGCCGGGGAGCTGGGTGTCGCGTAGAAAAATAAAGCTACCCAGATGGTCACGGGTGGCGTCGGGCTGCCATCGACTAATCGCAATATTGCGCCACCGACTGTAGCCACCGCCGGTAGCCGTTAACATCACGGAATAACAGCCGTTAGAGAGCAAGTGGGTCACGGGCGGGCCACTGGCTATCGTTGCTGCACGGCGAATGGTTTGTGCCTCGTTAATAATCTGGCTGGCGTTTGACTTCACCTCTTCCGCGCGGGGGTGAACAATTGCCACATCGCGCGGCACACGCTCTTGCAGCAGTAGCTCACTGGCTTGAATCATCGGCTCACGGTGAAAGCGCGCGCGCATTTGACCATGGTGCAGGGTATTCGCGATAGCGACGATCGTCATGCCCTGATGGTGGGCCATAAAGCTGCGTACTATGACCACGCTTTCCCCCGCAGGCAGACGCGAGCGGGTAAAGTCGAGCGCTTCATAAAATCCGTAGCGGCCTAGCGCGCCCATTTCCGCTAAGCGCTCAAAGTTACGGCAAGCGCCGTTGGGGTCGACCATCGTGGCTAGACCGGTGGCGTAAGGGGCAATCACCAGATCCGCAGAGAGCCCCCGCTTGAGTCCTAAGCCAGGCACGCCAAAATTGGAGTACTGATAGGTGAACTCCATATCACGGGCGTTATAGGCGGATTCGGAGATACCCCACGGAGCAGAGAGCTGTGTGGCATAGATCTCTTGACGCTTCACGACGAGCCGGTTGGTTTGTTCAAGCAGGCTTCCGCCCGGAGCGCGCATCACTAGGGACGGCATGAGGTACTCAAACATCGAACCCGACCAGGAGATCAGAGCCGAGCCAAAGGAAAGCGGCGTTGCCGCCCGGCCCAACCTAAACCAGTGACGAGTAGGGATGTCCCCTTTGGCAATGGCGAACAGGCTGGCGAGCCGCGCCTCAGACGCCAGCAGGTCATAGCAACTGGTATCCAGGCAGTTGTCGTCAAGGGAGTAACCAATCGACAGCAGTTGGCGTTCGCTGTTGAGTAGAAAGGCGAAATCCATGTTCATCGCCAGGCGTCGCGCTGACGCTGCGATCTGTTGCAAGCGCAGTGAGGGCTCAATCTCGTTTGCGCTTGCCTGACTATCGCGGTCATCGCGGTGTTGGGCCACTGAAGAGTGCAATGCTTCGACCCAAAACAGGACATCTTCGCTGTACGTGTCGGTCTTTTCATTCAGCGCTGCGCGGACCAGGCTCAGGGCTTTATGGGTGAGCTCAGCGATATCGGCCAGGCACTCCGAGGACATCAATGCCCCGTTTAACTGCGCGTCGATAGCTTTAAACTGCAAGGCCAGCTGAACCGTTAACTTCTCTGACAGTGTTGAAGCGTGTTGGAGTGCCTGACACGCAAGGTTCAGCGTGTCGGCAATACCCACACGGGGATCCGCTAAACAGCGTTCCGCCTGCCAGCTCTCGCAGGCATTGGCGATAACGATAAGATGTCCTGCCAGATTGCCGCTATCCACCGTGGAGACATAGCGGGGGTCGAGCGGGCGCAAATCGTGGGTGGCGTACCAATTATAGAAGTGCCCCCTGTAGCGCGGCAGTCCTTGCATGACCTCAAGGGTAGCCTCAAGACGTTCCAGGGCAGCTTGAGTGCCCACCCAGCCAAAATCACGCGCTGCCAAGGTCGAAAGTAGGTAAAGCCCCATGTTGGTCGGCGAGGTGCGCTGGGCAAGCACGGGTTGAGGATCTTCCTGAAAATTATCGGGCGGCAAACGGTTGTCTGTGGCGGTCACGAACGTTTCGAAATAGCGCCAGGTTCTCCGTGCAATCAGCCGTAGCTCGCGTGCCTCGTCCACCGAAATGGTCGGCTGGACAACAGCGCTTTTGCTGCTGCTTAACCATGACGCCACGGCCGGTGCGGCCAACCAAAGTAGCGCCATCGGTAGCGCAATGGGCCAGGCGCTAGTGGCTGTCCAGAGCGTACCGATCGTCACCGCTAGACCCAACGCAGTGCCGGGAGCCATCCGCTGGTAGAACCCTATAACGGATAGCGCAGGGCTTTTCATCGACTGAGCGGCAGACGTCCACTCAAGCAGTCGACGATGGGTAAGCAAAACTCGAACCAAGGTTCGGGCAATGGCGTCCAGCATGCGCCACGCTTGGTCGGGTAAAAAGATGACCAGCAGCAGAATTTGCACGCTGCCTAGCTTCAGCTCATCAAACCAGAGGTGGTAATGGTGGCGCAGTTTAGTTGTGGCCCGGAAGGGGATAAGCGAGGTGGCTAGGGATAATAGAACCGGCGCTCCCACCACGGCTAAGAGCAACAGCGTACTGGCGATGGCCATACTGAGCGGGAACTGCCAACTGACCGCCAGGCTGGCGAGTACTAAGGGTGGCAATACTGAGCGGCGTAAATTGCCGAGCATTTTCATGCGCCCCGTTAGTGGCAGCGCGGGCGCAAGTAGCCAGGGCAGCAACTGCCAATCGCCGCGGGTCCAGCGGTGTTGACGCTTGGCGGCCACGTCATAGCGGGCGGGAAAATCCTCAATCACTTCGATATCGGAGGCGAGCCCCGCTCGGGCAAACACCCCTTCAAATAAGTCGTGGCTGAGCAGGCTGTTTTCAGGCACTCGGTCCGCCAACGATGCTTCAAATGCATCCACGGCATAGATCCCTTTGCCCGCGAATGAGCCTTCTCCGATCAAATCCTGATAAAGGTCTGAAATAGCGGCGGCGTAAGGGTCCAGCCCGCCAGGCGCAGAGAATACCCGCTGATAGATAGAGCCTTCCCCACCGGTAGGCAATGACGGTGTGACGCGAGGCTGCAAAATGGCGTAACCCTGCACCACGCGACGTTGCTGTTCATCCATCAGCGGCTGGTTCAGCGGATGTGCCATCTTGCCTACCAACCGGCTGGCTGCGCCTCTGGGAAGGCGAGTGTCGGCATCCAGGGTAATGACATAGCGAACATCCCCAGGCAGCGGGGGTGGATCGATAAAGGTGGTGTCCTGCGCGCCGCGTAGCAAGCGGTTTAGCTCATGGAGCTTGCCACGCTTACGCTCCCAGCCCATCCAGGTGTTTTCACTGGGGTTAAATATCCGACGACGGTGCAGCAGAAAGAAGCGTTTATCGCTGCCCAGCGCGTGTTGACCGGAGGCTTGTGAATCGCCTGGGGTTTGTAAACCGCCTGGAGCGTGTAGACGGTAACGTTCATTTAACTGCTCAATGGCGGCGTGGGCGGCCGAGAGAAGCGCTGCCTCATGGGGTAATTCCGCTTGGGGAGCATCAACGCCGTCAAGAAGAAGGACGTAGGAAAGGGCACCCTCGCCACTCGATAAGTGGTGCACTTCAAGCCGTTCGATCTGTTCCTGTAAGTCATCTTCACTGGTCAGCAGCGTAGGAACGGCAATCAGCGTGCGTAGATGGTTTGGTATTCCCTTGGCAAGGTCGAGACTGGGCAGCGGCTGGGCATCGATGCAATAGATGATCAGACGGTTAACGATCAGCGTCGCCACTTCAATAATCGGTAGAAAGCCAAATAAGCCCAGCAACATTAGCCAAGGTAAAGGCACCTCGCCTATTTCAAGCGGCAATGAAAGCAGTAGCACGGCCGCCAACGTCATCAAGCTAAGCGTCACTACCGCCATCATTACGATATAGCTGCGAATGCCGTGGTGAATAAGCGTTCGACGCAGGCGCTGACGAAGGGTAGGCGTAAATCCCAGCGTTTGTTCAAGGGTGGTGCGGCCTGAGCCGATTAGAAAGTAGCCGGGGTCGCCCATACGGGCCGCTTCAACCGGGTTACCGTTGCTGGCGAAAGCATGTCGACATAGCGAAAGCACGGTATCCACCACTTCAAGCTCGGCACGCCGTGATCCACGGGCGAGTTGTTCTACCGCACTGCGGTACTGGTTGCGGGTGGGGAAATCCAATTGCGCAAAATGGCTGTGCTGATTCAAGCGCTCGTCCACCAGGCTGACGCCTTCAAACAGCTCTGCCCAGTCGATGCTGGAGACAAAACGCATGCTGGTAATGATATTGCGGACGGTAACGTTTGCGGCGCCTTGGCGCTGCTGTGCGTGTTGAACCATCTCGTCAATGGTTTCACCCTGGAAGCTAAGCTGTTCATCAAGCCAGCCGACCAGAGGGCTGCTACGTGGGTCTAAGCCACGTAAGCGCTTTGCCAATTGGGCGGTGAAGGGCTCAGCCAGTGGCCCTTGGTGAAAATTTAGCGTGTTGGTCTCTACGCTAAAGGTGTGGCGCTCTAGCGCTGATTGCTGATCGGCGGGTTTTAGCCATTTAGCGGCTAAAGCATCCGCTTCATCCCTTGCCGTTTGCTCACTGATAATTTGGTCAGCAAGGCGCCGAAGGTTCTCAATCAGTACAATGCGCAGGGTAATAGCAACGGCCCAAAGCTCACCAATGGTAAGCGGCTGAACGCGTTGATAGGCCATAATAAAAGTTTGCAGATTATCCAGGTCAACATGGCTATCGGTATGTGCCACAAATGCCCAGGCAATGCCGAGCACCCTTGGGTAACCGGCAAAAGGGCCTTTGGCTAATTTGGGTAACTGGCGATAATAACCGGGAGGAAGGTCGCTGCGAATCTCACGAATTTGGGCTTCAACCAGGTGGTAATTATCGAGCAGCCAAGCGGCCGCAGGGACAATGTCGCGACCTTCGGCCAGCGCAGCGGCACTGGCTCGGTAAACACTCAACAGAGTTTTCGCGTTATCGTTGAGTCGCCGCGTTAACGACACTACCTTGGGTGGGCTGCTGGTCACCGTCTGGGCTAGCGCCAGACTGCCTGCGTGCTGCTCAAGTCGTTCCGGGCTGAAGAGCTCTTCTCTTACGGGAATAGTCGAGTCCCACAGCGCTGCAAACGCATGGTGCGGACGCACAAAACGGAGAAATTGATTCACAGATTCCATCCTGGTGAAAGTGCGCTTTTATGGCCGCACAAACGATGCTTCCTTACCAGAACAATGGTCGTGCAGAGGGTTGGCGTCCGTGCGCTAGCGCACATTGCGTGTTTTATTTGCCTACGGTGGGCGAATTTAAGCGCTTTTAGTTAGCGTTAAACGCTACGAGCTAGTTGTTGGATTTGGTAAGGCATTAAGCGATCACTTTCGCTTTTGACCACGGCATAACACTCTCAGCTCAACGGTTCTAATCGCGCTCTATTCACAGCACTAATATTCTACTGTTCTTGAGAGCACATCACTTTATTTATCCGTCAGCATTCGCAATGTTAGTGGGATTCATGCCGACGCAGTGTCCAGTAACCTCCCCATAATCTTGTTGCCGTGGTGATGAGACAGGCAATTGAGAACAGTATAGCCAGTATTGAAAAGTGCTTCGGGAATAGGCAAAAAACCACCAGCGCCATCACCGTTTCGGTGCCTTCGGTCAAACCTTCTAAATAGTAGAACGCTTTATTGGGGAAGTGAGGGCGCTCTATTGCCTGCTGTTTGGCCGCAATCGCAAACGCCAAAAACGAGGTGCCGGTGCCGATAAAAGCAAATAGCAGCAAGGCAGCAGCGAGTGCGTTTTGGGCAGGGTTTGCCAGCGCGAACCCCAGCACCACGGCCGCGTAGAAAACAAAATCGAGTCCGATATCCAGAAAACCGCCAGCGTCGCTAGTGCGGCCACTCAACCGTGCCAAGACCCCGTCCACGCCGTCACCGAGTCTGTTAAGCACAATGACCAGCAGGGCCAACCCATACTGCTCGTATGCCAACAGCGGTAATGCGGAAATGCCGATTAAAAAAGCAGTTAGCGTCACTTGGTCAGGCGTTATGCCTACTTGCTGCAAGGGGCGTGCGATGCATTTTAAGGGGCGATGGGTAAGCGGCATTGTCCAGCGGTCGAGCACTCAATTCTCCTTAATCTTAATGCGTCACTATTTATTTAATAGTAGCGCTAACTTACGTGGGCAATGCACTTATGTCACTGTTAGTAAGCGCTAATAATAAAACTAAAGTCGTTAGACTTTAGTGGCAATTTTGGGCAAATGACTGGACTAATTGCCTATTGCAGTTAATAAAGGGCGCCAAAGGAGAACCAGTATGGCCCTTGGGGCGGCTCATTTATCGCAAAGCTGCCTCCGACCTTTTCTTTTCACTCTGAACGCAAGTGGCGCTTACGTTATGCATAAAACAGCCCTGATGACGGTATGGGATCAGCTATGGCACTCCCACTACCAAGCCAAAAAACTATTGATGTGCGCGCTGCCCACGGGCGGTGCCGCGAAGGCAGCGGCTCCCAGTGCCAAGCGCGAGCCATCTCATCAACCTAAGCCACCTGCCTATACCAACCCACAGAAAATTGGATTGCTGCTTGGACCGCTGCTGTTCGCTTTTGTGGTGATGTTCTTTCACCCTGAAGATTTAAGCTTTGAAGGGCGTATGGTGTTGGCTACTACGTTGTGGGTGGCGGTTTGGTGGATCACCGAAGCTATCCCCATTCCTGCTACCTCGCTACTGCCCATTGTACTATTACCCATTACCGGCGCACTGGATGGCAATACGGTAACGGCGGCGTACGGCAACCCGATTATTTTCCTGTTTCTGGGCGGTTTTATGATCGCCTTGGCGATGGAAAAGTGGGATTTGCATAAGCGTATCGCCCTGTCGATTATTGCCGTATTGGGCACCAGTATTAATAGCATTGTGTTCGGCTTTATGGCCGCGACCGGCTTTTTATCGATGTGGGTATCCAATACAGCGTCGGTGATGATGATGCTGCCTATCGGTACCGCGATTGTTTACCAGGTTAGCCAGGAACTTGAAAAAAGTGATGGGGACCACAGTGACGAAATCGAAAAATTCAGTAAGGCATTGATTTTTGGTATTGGCTACGGCGGTACCATTGGTGGCCTCGGCACACTGATTGGCACGCCACCGAACATTATCCTGGCGGCGATTGTTAATGAGCTGTTTGGTATCGAAATCTCTTTTGCTGGCTGGTTAATGTTTGCTTTCCCTGTCGTGCTGGTGCTGCTGTTTAGCGCGTGGCTGCTACTGACACGGGTATTTTTCAGAATTGAATTTAGTCACTTGCCGGGTGGGCGGGAGCTAATTCACAAAGAAAAAGAGGCCCTGGGTAAAACCAGTTTTGAAGAGAAAGCGGTGCTGGTGGTCTTCCTGTTTGCGGCCTTTATGTGGATTACCCGCTCGTTTTTATGGCAAGGCCAGATCATTAATATCCCCGGCATCAATGACACCATGATTGCGGTGGTCGCGGCCCTGCTGCTGTTTTTGATCCCTTCCAAAAGTAAAGGCGGCTGCCTGTTGGGTTGGGATATTGCCAAAGATGTGCCCTGGGGCATTTTGTTACTGTTCGGCGGTGGTTTAGCGATTGCCGCAGGGTTTGGCTCTTCGGGCCTGGCCGAGTGGATCGGTGGGCAAATGAGCGTGCTGGAAGGCGTTAACTTCTTGCTGGTTATCCTGATAGCGACCGGTATGGTGTTGTTCTTAACTGAAATCACCTCGAATACCGCCACGGCCACGATGATTCTGCCGGTGCTAGCGTCGTTGGCCCTTGCACTGGATATTCATCCCTTTGTACTGATGGTGCCCGCCGCCATGGCCGCCAATTGTGCCTTTATGCTCCCGGTGGGTACGCCGCCTAACGCGATTATCTTCGCCACTGGTAAACTCAAAATCATTGAGATGGTGCGCACCGGTTTTTGGATCAACATTATTGCCATGCTACTCATCGTCGCGGCGGTTTATTTCTTGTTGCCGGTGTTATGGAACGTGGATCTAACCAACTATCCCGATGCATTTCGGCGCTAATATAACCCATTAGCAAATCACAGCCTCGCCTTCGGGCGGGGCTTTTTTATAGCTGTTTTGCCGTTAATTCACGCACATAAACAATGTTAATAATGGCGACAGGCTTTAGACAAATAACGGTGCTTAACTATAGTGCCTCAAAGGTGTAAATGGAGTCAGAGGTATGACGTTATAAGGAGATAAGCAATGGAACTGCTTGAAAATATTAGTGAATATCTAAAAAAGCACGAGCTCAAAATGGCTACGGCGGAATCGTGCACGGCGGGGTTGATTGTTTCAGAGCTAGCGGGCATACCAGGTAGCGGGCAATCGATCGATTGTGGATTGGCTGTTTACTCGCCCGAGGCCAAAAATCGCTATTTATCCGTCAGTTTTGACACCATTGATACGTATGGCCTGACTAGCGAAGTCACCTCGCGCGAAATGGCGTTAGGCGCTTTAAACAATAACGATGCCAATGTTGCCATAGCGAACACCGGTATTGCGGGCCCGAAGCCTCATGATGATATACCGGTGGGAACCGTTTGCTTTGCCTGGGCGTTTCGACATGCCCAAGAGGAATACATAATAGTGGAGACGAAACGCTTTTCAGGTGATCGTAATGAGGTACGTCTTGCCGCTGCGCACTATGCGCTAGAAATGGTGCCAAAGCATCATGGTGATGTATTGGCAGGCAAAGCGCCCCGCGTTGATGAATCTTAATGATGAAATCTCTATCCGTAACCGGGAGGCAGGAAGCCACATGACTGACCAAGTAACTCAGCAGCGTATCCAGGCAGATTTGCAGGTAAAAGCATCGATTGAGCCGCAGTATGAAATTGAGGCGCGCGTCGATTTTCTGTGCAGCCAGATGATAGAGACAGGACAGAACGCGCTTGTGTTGGGGATTAGCGGCGGGGTGGACTCCACCGTTGCTGGTCGTTTAGCTCAACTGGCCGTCGAAAAGGCCCGCGATAAAGGGGTTGAGGCACGCTTTTATGCCATCCGGCTGCCTTACGGCGAGCAGAAAGATGAGGATCATGCTCAACAGGCACTAATGTTTATTACCCCTGATGAAGTGCTTGATATTAATGTGAAGCCAGCCAGTGACGCCTTGCTAGCGTCCTTGGAGGAGGGTGGATTAACGTTTCAAGATGCCGCCCAACGCGACTTTGTATTAGGCAATATTAAGGCGCGTCAACGAATGGTGGCGCAGTACGCGGTTGCTGGCGCCAAGTCGGGTTTAGTGGTGGGGACCGACCAAGCAGCAGAAGCATTGATGGGCTTTTTCACCAAGTATGGTGATGGCGCCTGCGATCTGGTGCCGCTGACAGGACTTACCAAAGGACAGGTGAGAGAGGTCGGTGCTGCGTTAGGAGCGCCCGCTATACTGGTAGAGAAACAGCCCACTGCAGATTTAGAGTCGCTTAAACCTCAATTGGCTGATGAAGAGGCATTAGGCGTCACTTACACCGAAATCGATGCCTTTCTTACCGGTCAGCAGGTTAGCGAACAGGCCTACACCACCATTACCAACACCTATCAACGCACCGATCATAAACGCCAGCTCCCCAGAACGCCGTAGCGGCATTTTTTACAAGCTCAACGCCAGCGCTAAACGCAGCGCCAATAGGTTGCTATGATGCCGCGACACTATTGGCTGTTGAGCTTGTTATGCGTTTACTCCACACCGCTGATTGGCACCTGGGTCGGCTATTTCACAACCTTTCGTTGCTGGAAGACCAGCGCCATGTGCTTAACCAGCTCATCGAGATAATCGACCGGGAAAACGTCGATGCGGTGCTGATTGCGGGCGATATCTATGACCGCTCGGTTCCGCCTTCGGCGGCGGTAACGCTGCTCGACGAGGTGCTACATGCGCTATGCGAGGTGCGCAAGCTGCCGGTCATCATGATTTCAGGCAACCATGATGGCGCCGAGCGGTTGCGCTTTGGCGCGCGCCACCTGCGCCAAGCCGGGCTGCATATTCTCTCCGATTTAGCTGAGTTCGCCACGCCCGTCACGCTGACCATTGACGGCATCGAAGTGGATATATTCGGCATTCCTTACGCCGACCCTGAGCATGTGCGCAGCCAGTTTAACGTGGAAGTGCGCGACTTTGACGCTGCCCATCGCTATTTGGTCGAGCAGATTAGCGAGCGCCGCCATGCAACACGCCCCTGCCTACTGATGAGCCACTGCTTTGTAGATGGCGGCAGCGCGTCTGATTCGGAGCGCCCGCTAACGTTAGGCGGTGCCGAAAGCGTGGCCTGGGAGCCTATGCGGCACTTTGATTACGTGGCGCTTGGTCACCTGCACGGCCCCCAGTATCGCGGCGGTGAACATATTCGCTATAGCGGCTCCTTGCTCAAATACAGCTTCTCAGAAGCCAGTCAGAGCAAAGGCGTCACGCTGGTGGAAGTAGGCGCGAGCGGGATAAAGCACATTGAACAGATTCCGCTAATACCCAGCCGTGAAGTGCGCGTATTAGAGGATGAGATTGATACGCTAATCGCCCAGGGAAGAACGGACGCACAAGCAGATGACTACTTGCTAGTGCGGTTGACCGATCGCCACGCCATTCTCGACCCTATGGGCAAGCTGCGTGAGGTGTATCCCAATGTGCTGCATCTGGAAAAGCCCGGCATGCTGGAAGCACGAGGCACTCAGCAACTTGACCGCGAGCGGTTACGCTTTGATGCCCTAGATATGTTTAGTGACTTCTTTACTCAGACCAGCGGTGATGCCATGAGCGATAAGCAGGCTAGTGCCATGGCCGAGTTGATTAGCCAGCTGCAGCGCGATGAGGCCCAAGAATGACGCCGTTAACCCTTACCATGCAGGCCTTTGGCCCTTTCGCGGGTACGGAAACTATTGATTTCACCGTGCTTGGTAGAAGCCCGTTGTTTTTGATTAACGGGCCCACCGGGGCGGGCAAGAGCTCGATTCTCGATGCGTTATGTTTTGCGCTCTATGGCCAAACGACGGGTAATGAGCGTGAACCTTCTCAGATGCGCTGTGACCAAGCGAACGCCACGCTGCTAACGGAAGTTACGCTTGATTTTCGCTTGCGCGGGGCGGATTACCGAGTGCGCCGCGTACCTCAACAGGAGCGCCCCAAGGCACGTGGCGAAGGCACCACTACGCATAACGCGGAAGCGCAGCTATGGCGCTTAAACGCGGATGGCGAGGTAGAGACCTGCTTGGTGGCGCGCAAAGTCAACGATGCCACCGCTGAGCTGCAAACCTTGATAGGCCTGGATGCCAACCAGTTTCGCCAAGTGATGGTGCTGCCCCAAGGCAAGTTTCGCGAATTGCTGATCGCTGACTCCAAAAAGCGCGAGGAGATTTTTTCCCAGCTGTTTCAAACGCAAATCTTTCAGCGTATTGAAGAGCGTTTGCGCCTTCAGGCCAATCAGATAGAACGAGAAGTGAAAGAGCATCGCCAACATATCAGTGGCATTCTCGCCGGTGGTGAGCTGGAGAGTGAAGCTGCTTTAGAGCAAGAGCTGGAAGCGTTGACGCCCCAGGTTGAGCAAGCGCGAAAGGACTTCGAAACCGCCCAACTGCAGCGACGTAAAGCCGAAAAACAGCGTGATGATGCCCAGGCACTTCAGCGTCAGTTTGAAGCGCGGGAGAGCTTGGCGGCTGAAAAAACGCGTCATCTTGAACAGCAGGGCCAGGTCGTCAGCATTCAAGACCATTTGACCCAAAGTGAACACGCACAGGCGTTGCGCCCCCAGCGTACGGCGTTAACCCAAGCGCAGCAGGCGCTAAGCACCGCGCACGCGGAACAGCAGCAGGCAGACGCCGCACTGAGCAGCCAGCGCACTAGCGCGGAGCAGGCACAGCGTGCATTTGAGGCGGCCCGCGAGCGTCAGACAGGGCTCCCTGAGCTGCGCGAGCGTCATCGCCAGTTGAGCGAGTTTATTCAAAAAGGCCAACAATTAAGCGAACTACAGGCGCGATTCCAAACGGCACAGGCCGCTTGGCAACAAGCTGACGGTGCCCTCAAGCGCGATGAGGAGCAACTGGACAC
Source organism: Vreelandella arctica (assembly GCF_037070215.1). Taxonomy (NCBI): domain Bacteria; kingdom Pseudomonadati; phylum Pseudomonadota; class Gammaproteobacteria; order Oceanospirillales; family Halomonadaceae; genus Vreelandella; species Vreelandella arctica. The sequence continues at coordinate 131,106 of NZ_JBANSN010000001.1, forward strand.
CATTCGCCAACAGGGCGAGGCGGCAGGCGTTAATCTCGAACGGTTACAGGCGGAACGCCAGCAGCTGGCCAGCGCCCCTGTCGAGCTAAACCGCTATGAAACGCTGCTAACCCAACGTAAAGAGCTGGATGCGCTAATCGACCAGGGACGCGAGCTCACCACGCAACAACAGCAGGCAACGGCAGCACTAGACCAGCGGCGCAGCGAGTCAGAGCAGGCGGAACGCTTCGCTACCGAGCAGGAGATGCGGTGGCATCAAGGGCAGGCTGCGCTGTTAGCGCTCACTCTTGAGGACGATGCCCCTTGCCCTGTCTGCGGCAGCCTGGCGCATCCGACCCCGGCCGTTAATAACGCAGACATCGTCACCAAAGAGCAGGTGGAAAACGCGCGCTCAGCCCAGGCGCAGGCCCGTCAATCTTTCCAGGGCGCTGAACGCCATCACCAACAGCTAGCGCAGCAGATAAGCTACCACAGCGAGCAAGTGCAGCGACTCAATCAGCAATTAGGCGAGTGGGCTAGCCAACCGCTGAATGAGCTACAAAAAACCTGCGATGAGTTGCATCGCCAGGTCGCTCGGCAGTCAAGCATTGAGCGAGAGCTTCACCAACAAACCACTGCCCGTGATGCGCTACGGCGTGAGTGGGGCGCACTGGATAAACAGCTTAAAGCCCAGCGGCCCGCGGTTGAAAAAGCCAAAGAGGACGCGTTAAGGCTAGAAAGCCAGCGCGATCAGTTGAGTCAGTCGCTGCCTGACGACGCTCGTGATCCTGCCGCAATGCAAAAAATGCTCACGGAACTCGAGCGCCAAGTTACCCAAATTGAACAAGCCTGGGATAGTGCTCAGCTGGCGCTGACGAACAGCCAAACCCAACTGGCACGAGCAGACGAGCAGCTAAGGGGAGCCAGCGAGCGAGTCGAGCAGGCTAAACAAACACTTGAACAGACCCAAGCAGAGTGGCAGGCAGCGCTTCTGGCCAGCCCCTTTGAGGATGAGGCTGCCTTTCAGGCAGCCCAACTGGATGACGCTCAGCGTCAGGAGCTCATTCATCAGGTAGACACGTACCAGCGTCGTTTGGCCGAATTAGAAGGGGCGCTGCAGAATTACCACGCTCAACTGGCTGAAAAAACGCCCCCCGATTTGGCTGCGCTTTCTAGTCAAACCGAGGCCGCCCAAGCGGAAGAAAACTCCCAGCTAGAGGCGTGGCGGACGCTGGATGGACGCTTAACCACACTGCATGGCATCCGCCAAAAACTGGCTAAGGCTCACACGGCTCAGGCTGAACTTGAAGCCCAGTATCAGGTGTGGGGCACGCTAAGCGAAGTCGCTAACGGTCGCACCGGGCATCGCATTAGCCTGCAACGCTTCGTGCTCGGCGTGCTGCTGGATGACGTACTGATTCAGGCTTCTGAACGGCTAGTACGCATGAGCCGCGGGCGTTATCAGTTGGTGCGCCGCGAGGACCCCACTAAGGGCAATAAAGCGTCAGGCCTTGAGCTAGATGTGGCTGACACTTACACCGGCAAGAACCGTTCGGTAGCAACGCTTTCCGGCGGGGAGTCTTTCATGGCAGCTCTGTCGTTAGCGCTGGGCCTTTCGGATGTAGTGCAGGCTTACGCTGGCGGTATTCAACTGGATACGCTATTTATCGATGAAGGGTTTGGTAGCCTCGATCAGGATGCTCTGGATCAAGCCATTAACATGCTGAGCGAACTGCAAATGGGCGGGCGTATGATTGGCGTAATCTCCCATGTCAGCGAACTCAAAGAGCAAATGCCAGTCCGTATAGACGTGCGTGCCAGCCGGCACGGGAGCTCGGTGGAAGTGAAGGGCGCACTTCTTTAATTTCTAAGGTATTTAAAGACTCAGGCATTTAAAGGCTATGACATTTAAAGCCCAAGCCAGCGTTAGTTCATGCTGCGTTCATATAGAATGATTTATAAAGTGTGTTAATCGACAAACGAGCTCTAAAGATAATATCAACTTAGGAGTGCAAGGATGAACGCAAGCAAGATTTTACAGCAGCTGATGCAGCAAGCCGGCGGCAGCCAGAAGGGCGGCAGTAGCAGCGGTGTCGATGTTAAAGGCATGCTGAGTGGGCTTTCTAAGCAATTAGGCGGCGGTAGCAGTGGCCAAGGAAGCGGCTCTTCTAGCGGCTTCGATGTTAAAAGCCTGCTCGGTGGCGGCGCCATGGGCATGTTAGTAGGCTCTAAGCGCGGCCGCAGCATGGGTGGCAAAGCGCTTAAATATGGCGCCATTGCCGGGGTAGGCATGCTGGCGTGGAAAGCTTGGCAAAGCTCTCAGGCGGCAAAAACTGACAGTGGCCAGCAGAATACTACCCAAAATGCGTCAGAGGGCGAACGGGTTGAAGTGCTCAGCGGTGAGATCCAAGAGCGCCGCAGCCTGGAGCTACTGCAGGCTATGATTATGGCGGCACGCGCCGACGGTCACATCGATGAGCAGGAACAGGCGTTGATCACCGAACAGATCGATGCCTTAGGTGCCGATCAAGAGATGCACAACTGGGTAGAGCGGCAGCTAAAAGCACCGCTGGATGCTCAGGCCCTGGCACGTGAAGCGGACTCTCCCCAGGCAGCACGCGAGATGTACCTGATCAGTGTGGCCGTGACCGATGACCAAAATCCTATGGAACGTGCCTGGCTGGATCAGTTGGCTAGCGCGCTTAATTTACCTAAAGAAATGACAACTGAACTTGAGCGCCAAGCCGAGCAGGCGGGTTAATGCTGGATACGTTTAATTTTTGGTTAGCGACGGGCTTTGGACTAGGGCTAGCGCCGATTGCACCCGGTACGTTTGGCTCTCTGTTGGGGATTCCCTTGGCGTGGTGGTTATTGAGCCGCCCATTGGGCCAGCAAGGGATCGTTATGGCGGTTCTGTTGGTGCTGGCAGTGCCGGTTTGCCACGTTGCCGCCTGGCATTATGATGGGTTGGATCATGGCAGTATTGTCGCCGACGAGTATGTCGCCTTTCCGCTCGCGGTGTTTGGGTTAGCGGCAGCGCGGCATCCCGTGGTAATGGCGCTCGGGTTTGGTGTTTACCGCTTCTTTGATGCGTTAAAGCCGCCACCGATTCACCTTACTGAGCAGTTGCATGGCGGTTTTGGTATTGTGATGGACGATGTGGTGGCTGCCTTGGTGACGTGGGTAGTGATGGCGATAGGGCTAAAAATTTGGCAGCGCCGTCTCTCTCAACAAAGCGTCGATTAACCAGTAAAAGCGCCGCAAGCCTGGGAAAACAAGGTTTGCGGCGCTATTTTTTTACTGCTTATAGGCTAACGAATTAGCGCATTACTCTTGAACGACAATCACCGACTTAGCATTAACGAACTCAAGCATGCCAAAGCCGCCGTGTTCACGCCCATAGCCGGAGTTTTTCACCCCGCCGAAGGGCATTTCCGGTGTGGCGACACCAAAGCCGTTGATAAACACCATGCCAGTATCGAAGTACTTGCTGGCAAGCTCTGTCGCGCGCTTAACGTCTTTAGAGATGATGCCGCCACCCAGGCCGTAACGGCTGTCGTTGGCGATACGCATCGCATCTTCATCATCTTTGGCGCGAATCAGCGCTGCAACCGGTCCAAACAGTTCGTCGTCGTATGCTGGCTGACCAGGGGTCACGTTATCCAGCACGGTGACCGGGTAAAACGCGCCTTTACCGGATGGCTTTTCACCACCGCAGAGAATCTTCGCGCCTTTGCGAACGCTCTCTTCCACTTGGTCGTGAAGACCATCGCGCAGGTCAACGCGGGCCATGGGGCCAAGGTCGCTACCTTCTTGGGTCGGGTCACCGGCCTTTAGCGACTGCATGCGAGCTACATAGCGCTCTTTAAACGCTTCATAGTTCTTTTCAGTCACTACAAAACGCTTGGCAGCTACACAGGTTTGGCCGCCGTTGTAGACACGCCCCTGAACGCAGGTGTCGATCGCTACATCCATGTCGGCATCATCAAGCACCAGATAAGCATCGTTAGATCCCAGCTCAAGCACGGTCTTTTTGAGGTGCTCAGCGGCTTTAACGGCCACTTTACGACCCGCGCCGTCGCTGCCTGTGAGCGTAACACCGCGCACTGCAGAGTGAGCGATGACTTCGTCGGAAGTGTCATGAGAGATCACGAGCGTGCGGAAAACGTTCTCGGGAAGTCCCGCTTCACGATAGATCTTTTCCAACAGCAGTCCGCTACCCGTCACGTTTTCTGCGTGCTTCAACAGGACGCCGTTACCCGCCATAATATTGGCAATAGAGTAGCGAACTACTTGATAAGCGGGGAAGTTCCAGGGCTGAATGCCGTAAATGACGCCCATGGGTGAATAGGTCACAAAGCCACGCTCGCCATTGCCCGGCTGACGCTCTTCATCGGCTAGCTTCTTAGGACCGTGTTCCGCGGTGTAGTCACAAATAGCGGTACACAGATCGACTTCCTGACGCGCTTGTTCAGGTAGTTTGCCCATCTCTTTGACCATCAGGTCAGCAAGCTCTTCTTTGTGCGCTTGCATCGCTTGGCCAATCGCCTTCACCGTTTTGGCGCGGCTTTCGAGTGACTCCAGGCGCCAATCGAGAAAAGCATCGTAGCAGGCATCGACTACTTGCTTGGCTTCAACACTGCTCATGAGTGCGTAAGTATCGAGTGCTTCACCGTTAGTCGGGTTAATCGTCGTGATGCTGTTGCTCATAAGATCTCCTATCTATAGATCAATGTGTTGGTCATGACGTCCAGCTCCTGGACGCTTAATCGACCGGTCTATTTCTAATACAGGACCACTCTAGTACAAACTGAGCGCCTCTGCATAATAGAGGTACTCAGTGTCGGGCATTGATTTAGTCAATCAGTTCCTTTTATTGCTCATTGAATTTTTATAAGTCTATTTTGTTTCTCCGAGGTGTAATGGTGATTTTAAAAATATTCGGCGTAATCAATAGTTTTAGCTACGCATGCGGGCCGCTTTGGTAATGGCGCGGGCACACTCCATTAACGAGGGCGCGAGCTGTTCCAGGGCGCGGTCGAGGGTCCACCGGCTGCTAGGGGTGGTGATGTGCACGGCAGCGACGGGAGTACCCGCAGCGTTGCGTATCGGCGCGGCAATATTGATATCGCCGAGAAAGTATTCGGCGTCGTTCCAGGCGACCCCGCGTGAGCGGCATTCACGGATCAGCTCGCTAAGGGTGTCGATATCGGTAATCGTATTGGGCGTATGGGCCTTTAGCTCACAGGCGGTTAAATAGTCGTGAACGCGGGTGTCGTCCATCGCCGATAAGTATGCTCTTCCGGAGGCGGAGCAGTACATTGGCACGCTGCTGCCCACCGGCATATGAATGGGAATGTAGTGGCGGCTGGTAAAACGGGCCATGTAGATCATATCGAGCCCGCAGGGTTCGGTGAGCGACACGGTTTCCAGGCAGCTGTTGCTCAGTTCCGAGAGGTAGGGGTTGGCGCAATCGACCAGTAAATCGGCTTCCAAATAGTTGGCGGAGAGGGTCATCAGGCGGATGCCGAGCCGGTATTTGCGGCTGGAGGGGGCTTTGACCAGGTAGCCGAGCTGTTCGAGCGTGTGGGTGATGCGCTGCACCGAGCCCATGCTCAACCCTGAAAACTTGGCAATTTCTGAGAGGCTGAGCTCGCTGTGCTGGGCGTCAAACAGCTCAAGCAGGTCAAACGCTTTCGCAAGGGATTGATTGAACTGCGGCGAGCGTGGTTCGTTGGCGTTGGCGTGCTTCATGCTTTTATAGGGTTCCTTACGTGTTCCCCTTGGGGGCGAGGCCGCAAGGGGAGCGTATCAACATCTTGTGTGTTGGTGTGGAAGCGTCTGGGCGGTTTAGCGCTCCAGCCAGTCTCTGGCCCGATAGTAATTGACCACCGTTTCAACATACAGCCTTTGTAGGCCGTGCAGGGGAATCGGCTTGATGGGGGTTATGGGAAAAGGTAGGGCTTCCTCCAGCGAATGTTCACCGAGGTGTTCTCCCAGTAATTTACCCAGATGGCTACCCATGGCAACACCTCGGCCGTTATAGCCCAGCGCCACGGTGAGCCCTGGCTGGGGTTCGTGTACATGTGGAAGCGAATCCTGGGTGATGGCGATACGGCCTGCCCAGCGAAAGGCGATCTCTACGTCCTTTAGCTGTGGGTAGAGTTTGATAATGGCGTTTTCGAGGTGCCGAAAGTCGTTGGGCTTACGCGGGTCGTTGAAGGAGCCTCGACCGCCCATCAGCAGGCGGCCGTCTCGGTCGCGGCGAAAATAGAGCAGCAGCTTGCGGGCATCCGACGCCACTTCGCCTCCGGGCAATATTTGGCTGCCTTCCTCTGCCGTGAGGGGGCGGGTGGCGATCTGATAACTGTTGGCGGCGATCAGGCTGCTGGCAAGCTTGGGTTGCAGGGCGTCGCTGTAGCCGTTGGTGCAGAGTAGAACCCGTTCTGCCTGAATTTCCGCACCGCCTTCCGCCGTGACGCGCCAGCGCCCTTCGGTGCGGGTCAGCGAGGTGACGCGGGTGTGTTCATGCAGCCTTGCTCCATGTTCATGCGCTGCCTGTGCCAGCCCGCGGGCGTAGGCGAGCGGATTTAGCCCGCCGGCCCTGGGGTCTACCCAGCCGCCAAGATACTCTGAGGTGCCGAGACGCTCCGCGCACTGCTGCTGGTTTAACCAGGCGATCTCTACGCCGCGTGATTGCCATTGGCGGGCGCGGGATTCAATCGCTTTCAGGCTGGCGTGGGTAACGGCGGGTTGAATCCAGCCGCGCTGTTGGGCGTCGCAGTCAATGTTGTGCTGCTTTATCAGGTCAAACACCACATCGGCATTGTGGGCTGAGAGCGCGATCATGCGTTCTCCGCGTTCTTCGCCATAGCGTGTGATCAGTTCATCCGGGTCGTATTTGAGGCCGGGGATGACTTGGCCGCCGTTACGGCCGGAGGCGCCCCAGCCGATGCTTTCGGCTTCCAGTAACACTGTGCTGATGCCGCGCTTGGCGAGGGCCAGGGCGGCGGAAAGGCCGGTAAAACCGCCGCCGATGATCACCACATCGCTGCGCTGAGCGCCCTGCAACGCTGGGTAGTCTCTGCCCGCGGAGGCTGTGTCAGCCCACAGGGAGGGGGGGCATATGAGATGAGTTTGCCATCCTTGGTCTCCGTTAATGGTTTAGCACACGACGCAGGAAATCCTGGGTGCGCTCGTGGGTAGGCTGGGTAAGCAGCGTGTGGGCATCGCCGGATTCGACAATCTGTCCGCCATACAAAAAGCAGACGCGGTCGGCGACTTCCTTGGCAAAGCCCATTTCATGGGTGACGACCACCATGGTCATGCCTTCATTGGCCAGGTCGCGCATGACGGTTAACACATCGCCCACCAGTTCGGGGTCGAGGGCGGAGGTGGGTTCATCGAACAGAATGGCTTCCGGTTGCATGGCCAGGGCGCGGGCAATGGCGACACGCTGCTGTTGGCCGCCGGATAGCTGCTGCGGGTAGGCTTCGACTTTGTCACCCAGCCCGACTTTCTCCAACAGCGCGATGGCGTTGGCGTGGGCGGTTTCACGGGGTTCGTTTTTGACGAAGATCGGCCCTTCCATCACGTTTTCGACCACCGTGCGGTGGGGGAACAGGTTGAAGCGCTGGAAAACCATGCCGACTTGGGTGCGCAGGTCGTTTATATCCTTGCTGGCCACATCAACCTGACGGTCGTTGATCGTAATGCTGCCTTGGTCATAGGACTCCAGCCCGTTGATACAGCGAAGCACCGTCGATTTGCCAGAGCCCGAGGGGCCAATCAGACACACCACTTCCCCCTTGGCGACGGTTAGACTGACCCCTTTGAGCACTTCTACATCGCCGAAGGATTTGTGAATAGCGTTGATGTTGATCATGCTTTACCTCCTTTCGCCGACTTTCCGAAATAGCGCTCTAGGCGGTTAACCCCAAAAATCAGCGGTAGGCTAAGGCAGAGGTAGAGCAGGGCGACCAGAGTGTAGACCGTGGTGTTCTGAAAGGTGGAGGCGGCAATTAACTGCCCGGCCCGGGTCATTTCGGCGACAGTGATGGTGGAGGCTAGCGATGAGTCTTTCAGAATCATGACGGCCGTATTGCCATAGGGTGGCAGCGCAATGCGTATCGCCTGGGGCAGTACGACGCGGCGCATGATGAGCTTGCTTTTCATGCCGATGGATCTGGCGGCTTCAATTTGCCCTGCTTCAATCGCTTCGATACCGGCGCGGAAGTTTTCCGCCTGGTAGGCGCTATAGGCGACGCCAAGCCCGATAATACTTGCCTGGAAGGCGCTAAGTTGTATGCCGAGTTCGGGGAGTACGAAGTAGATATAAAACAGTTGAACGATAATCGGTAGGCCGCGCACCACATTGATGAAGGTGCCTGCAGTGAGCGACAGCGCCCGCACGGGCGAGAGCTTCATCAGGGCTAAGAGCAGGCCGAGCAGGGTGCTTAGCAGTAGGGCGCCAATGGTGATCTGCACCGTAATCAGAGCACCTTTTAATAGAATGGGTAGAAAGGCGGTGATGTCCGAAAACTCCATGGGAAGCCTTTATTTTGCATGCACTTCTTCAACTACCCCCGAAGAGGCAGTGAAGCAGTGCTGGGGTGATCATTAGCAGGCTGTTTCGTTAACGCTGCCGGTGGGTTACCTGGGTGTGGTTTACAAGCCCCACTCTTCGAAGATGGCATCGAGAGTGCCATTCTCTTTCAGGTGAGCAAGCGAGGTGTTCACTTGTTCCAGCAGTTCGGTGTTTTCCTGGTCAACCGCAAAGCCGATATGGCCAACCATTTCCTGCTCGTAGTTGTCTGCTAGCTGGAGTTCTGGAAAGCGGTCTTGGCTGAGGTGGTAGCTCATGATGGGGGCATCACCGACACCCGCCACGATGCGGCCTAACGAGATGTCACGCATCATGTCTGCCCAAGAGTCGTAATTGCGGATCTCTGGAAAAATGCCCATGTTGTTGAGCTGTTCGACGTAGGTGGTACCGACCTGGGCGCCAGTCACTTCGCCTGAGAGGTCTTCCAGTGTGTTGATCTCGCCATCGTAGTCCTGACGGGTAACGACCCCTTCGCCATAGGGGTAGACATCATCGCTGAACGCGACCTGTTTGGCGCGCTCTTCGGTCTTCAGCATTGCGGCGGAAATTATGTCGATATGCCCAGCGGTCAGCGAGGGTATCAAGGCGTTGAACTGAGACTCCTGAATAGTGACCTCATAGCCCATATCTTCGCCCAGTGCATTGACCAGATCGACCATCGCGCCGGTGATCTCATTGGTTTGCACGTCCAGGAACGTAAACGGAATCCCGCTTGGCGTTCCGCCTGCTTTTAGCACTTCCTGTGCGTTTGCCGTAGTAGCACCAAGCGATAAGGCTGCGCCCAGTACCGCCGGTAACAGCATCGCTTTTTTAAAGTGAAGAAGAGGTTGGCTGTTGGATGTGCGTTTCATTGGGTCACCATTGAGAGTGTTGGGGATTGTTATTTACGCCTTGTTAAAAGCTATTCGGTAACGTCATTTCAGAGCCTAGGTGAGTTTTATTTATCGGCAAGAGTTATTATTTATCGCATAGCGATAAAAATATCTGACATGTTTGTTTGAAGGGCGTAGTTACCTTGCTCGGGCCAATATGTGGTTACGTTGATGAATTAAGTCATCAAAATGTCGCTATTCGATGATTTTTTGCATCCCATATACCTGCATGATTTTATCTTTAATTTTTTTATCAATTAAATCAGTTGGTTGTTTGTTTTTTTTGGTTGGCATGGCGTTTGCTAAGTAAAAAATAGCCAGCGTTATTCTCGGTTTGATAATTGAGCTGGTAAAACCACCAATAAAAGCTAATAGGAAGCGCCATATGCAGTTAACTAGCTTTAATCAAGTGAGTAGCTTTAAAAGCGCCGGGAAGCTGATTACCGGCCATGGGGCCGCTCAGCAGTTGCAGCCTTATGTTCAATCGTTGGGTATGCAGCGCCCCTTAATCGTTACCGATAGTGGTGTGGTGGCTTCAGGCACGCTGGATATGATTACTGAGCAGCTCACGGCACTAAAGGTGACCTATGAGGTGTTTGATCAGGTAACGCCCGAGCCGGAAGTAGAAATAGTCGAAATGTGCACCCGTGCTTTCAATGCTGGCAAGCACGACAGCGTCATCGCTGTAGGCGGCGGGAGTGCCATGGACATCGCTAAGTGTGTAGCGGTATATGCGCACTACGAAGGTCCGCTGGAGGCGTTGTTTGGCGAGAACAAGGTTGACCAACGCACAATACCTTTGATCGCCATGCCCACCACGGCGGGCACCGGTTCTGAAGTGACCAATATCGCGATTCTGTCGGATAAAGCCCAACAGATGAAAAAGGGCATCGTCAGTGACTGCTTATTACCGGATGTCGCGATTGTCGCCCCTGAGCTTACGTTGAGTTGCCCACGTTCTGTGACAGCGGCCAGCGGGGTGGATGCGTTAGTCCATGCAGTGGAGGCGTATCTATCTAACTTTGCCACGCCGATTACCGATGCACTGGCGGTTAAGGCAATGAACCTCATTGTGCATTCGCTCCCCAAGGCGTTTGCCAATCCCAACAATCTCCAGGCCCGTGAAGATATGGCCACCGGTAGCCTGCTGGCAGGCCTTGCCTTTGGTAATGCTGGCGTGGGCGCAGTCCATGCATTGGCGTATCCGTTAGGTGGGCGCTACCACTTGGCCCATGGGGTGACGAATGCGCTGTTACTGCCCTTCGTAATGGAGTGGAACAAGCTGGCCTGCGTCGAGCGCTTTCGGGGCATTGCGGTGGCCTTTGATGAACCCGTGGCTGGGCTTTCGGATGATGCTGTCGCCCAAGCGGTTATCCAGCGCATGCATAAGCTGTGTGCTGATGTGGAGATTCCTTCCGGTTTACGCTCGTTTGATATTCCTGAATCCGCCATTCCTGAGTTGGCCGCCGAGGCCATTAAGGTGGAACGTTTGCTGCGTAATAACCCGCGGGTATTAACGCTTGCGGATGTTGAGGCGATTTACCACGCCGCTTATTAATTCGTCGCTAATTAAAACGCTATAACGACAAAACGTTTATTAAAAATACTAACAACTTTAAACAGGAGTCCATGCCATGAGCGCTTGGAAGCAACGCGTTGACGGTGAAGAAAGCCCGTACACACCATTAGGGCCGTTTAAGCTACGCCTGCCGTTTTACCATTATCGTTTTGAACTGCCCGATTACCTGCAAGGGCTTTTGATGTGCGCGGTGGATCTTGCCGCGATCCCATTGATGATGCAGCTACTGGGCATGCCGTTTGAAGCGGCGTTGGCCATCGTCATTTTAAATGGCTTGCTTTATTTGCTGCATCACCTGTTGGGTGACCCTGTCATTCCAGGGTGGATCACACCTGCTATTCCGCTGTTGATGGCTTATGTGTCGACCTTTCCCGAGGGGGTAGACAGGGTGCATGCGCTGATTGCCTTTCAGATGATGTTGGGGGTACTGGCACTGGGCCTGGGGGTAACGGGTATGGCCAGTAAAGTGGTGCGGCTCATTCCTTCCGCCATTAAAGCGGGGGTCATTATGGGCGCGGGCTTAGCCGCCATAGTGGTGGTGTTTGATGAAGGCGGTCGTTTTGAGCAGTACCCCTTTACCATTGCGATTGCCGTAGGTGTCGCGTTTTATCTGATTTTCTCTCGCCATTTCAACAAGCTGAAAGCGCAGGGCGGCCTGTGGGGTGCCGTGGGTAAACTGGGTATTTTCCCGATTATCGTGCTGGCGATTGTGGTGGCTCCACTGTTTGGTGAAGCGCCCTGGCCAGACGTTGAGTGGGGCTTTAGTCAGCCTGATTTCGCGCTGATGTTCAGTGAATACACGGTATTTGGCGTTGGTTTACCTCCGTTGATGATGTTTTTAACGGCCATTCCGACCGTTATTGCGGCCTACATTGTGCTATTTGGCGATGTGCTTCAAAGCAAGGCACTTTTGGAAGAAGCTGATGAGAAGCGCCAGGATGAAAAAATCGACTATAACCCTAACCGCGCTCATATGATTTTTGGTGGGCGTAACTTTGGGATGAGTATTTTTGGCCCTGATGTGGTGATGTGTGGTCCGCTCTGGGCAGCGATGCATGTGGTAACGGTTGAGCGTTACAAGCAGGGCAAAGCGGCGATGAACTCTATCTTCGGTGGTTCTGGTTCATTTCGCTGGGGGACGAATACGGGGCTGTTGTTGCTGCCGATCGTGAGCCTGGTGGAGCCTATTCTAGGAATTGCGCTGGCGCTGACGCTGTTGATTCAAGGCTATGTCAGTGTGCGCATCGGCATTATGGAAGCGCGCAGCCAACGGGACTTGGGTATCGCGGGCATTATCGCGGCCATGCTGGTGATAAAGGGCGCTACCTGGGCCTTTGGGGTGGGCATTTTGCTTTGCGCGTTAATTTACGGTAAGCGCTTCTTCTCCGGTGAGGTGGATAAAACTTTCGTTAAGGATTGGGATGAGGCATCCCAGCCCGTTGAGGATCCTGAGCCGGAAGTGCCATTGCGCAAATAACAGTCTCTGCCTTTATAGTGGTTTAATCGCCAAAAGGTTGGAAAACCAGTGTTCACCGCTTAGGCGGTGGACCTGGCCTGTGAGAGGAACTGTTATGCAACGGATCGAAGAGGGGCTTTCACTGGAAACCGCACTGCCGTTATTTGATTTACACGGCACTGATGCGGTGGAAGTCTTTGATACCCAAGGTCAGGTCATTGGGGTGTTGACCCGTACCGATATCGAAAAGGCGCAGTGTGATGCGACGTTGGGCCAGTTGGTGGGCGAGTGTATTCGCTACCGTGTCACCGGTATTAAACCGCCGGTGGAAGCTGAAAGCGTAGATGCGTTTGGTTTTGACCAAGAGCCGATGCGTTCACTGTTGGATGCTTTGCATGACGGGGTTTATATCACCGATGCCAACGGTATTACGGTAACGATCAATAAAGCCTATGAACGTATCACCGGCATTTCGCGCGCTGAGGTAGTGGGCTTTCATATGGCGGATTTGGTGAAGGCAGGGTTTATTTCCAAATCCGCGTCGTTGGAAGTCATCCGTGAACGCCGCCCGATTACGCTGGCGCAGACTATCCATAACAGCCGCAAGATCGTAGTCACTGGAACGCCTATGTTCAGTGCCGATGGCTCGATTGCTTATGTGGTTACCAGTGTTCGGGATATCACTGAGTTGCTACTGGCGAAACATGCCCAAGAGCAGCTAGAGCAAATTCAGCGCATCCGCGAGGCATATAAAGTGCCCGAGGTTATGGCGCTAAGCGCGCCGGGGGTGATCACCAGCCAACAAACGGAGCCCTGCTTTGCGCTTGCCAGTCGAGTCGCGAAAACAACGGCGAAGATTCTGATTCAAGGTGAAACAGGCACCGGTAAAACGCTATTGGCCCGCTATATACATCAGCAAAGCGACCGTGCGGATGGACCTTTTATGGAGCTTAACTGTACGGCATTTCCTGAAGGGTTGCTGGAAGCGGAGCTGTTTGGTTACACCGCAGGCGCATTTACCGGGGCGTCCCCTAGAGGCAAACAGGGGCTATTGGATGTGGCTCATGGCGGTACGCTTTTTCTGGATGAAATTGGCGATTTACCTCTCGCACTGCAGGTAAAACTACTCAAAGTGGTGGAAGAGAATCGCTACTTGCCGGTAGGTGGGACAGCTTTTCGTCATGCCAACGTACGTCTGATTACCGCTACTCACCAGGATTTGAATGAACGAGTCAAGCAAGGGCTTTTTCGCGAGGATCTGTTTTATCGCATTAGCGTGGTGCCGCTATGGCTGCCCCCTTTGCGGCAACGGCGCGATGAGGTGATTCCATTGCTGAACTATTACCTAGACCATTTTAATCAGTTGCATGGGGTAGAAAGGGGTTGGAACCCCGAGGCGTTGGAGTTGCTTTCTAGCTATTCGTGGCCTGGCAATATTCGTGAGCTGATCAACTTAACCGAACGTTTATCCGTCACGGTTTTAGACGATGAGATAACCGCAACGGCACTGCCGAACGAGATATTCCCAAGCACTCTGTTTAGCCAACCGCCCGTGAGTGGTGATCTTCGCCAGCAGGTAATGCAGTTTGAACAGCAAGTCATTCAACAGGCGCTTACTCGCCATGGCACGACCCGAGCGGCAGCCGCTGCATTGGGCATCGATCAATCTACGCTGGTCAAAAAACAGCGACGTTGGCGTCAAGAACTTATCTAACCTTCACTTTGAAAGGAAAAATAATGTCTATCTCCAAGCAAACGTTTTTTAAACAAAACGCGTACATCAACGGCCAGTGGGTGGCCGCAACGGATGGCAGTAGTGTCGCGGTCACCGACCCTGCTAGCGGTGAGACGCTTGGCCATGTCCCTAGCTTGAGTGCGGAGCAAGTCAGTCAGGCTATTGAAGCTGCTAACGCCGCATTGCCTGCTTGGCGTGCTAAAACCGCAGCGGAACGTTCGCAGCTTTTAAAACGCTGGCATGCACTGATTATGGAAAATGAGGCGGCGCTAGGCGAGCTGATGACCTTGGAGCAAGGAAAGCCGTTAAAAGAGGCACGCGGTGAAATCGGCTATGCGGCCAGCTTTATCGAGTGGTTCGCTGAGGAGGCGAAGCGCTTATACGGCGATACTATTCCCGGTCATGCGACTGATAAACGCATCATTGTTACCCGCGAGCCGGTGGGCGTTTGTGCGGCGATTACGCCGTGGAACTTCCCTGCGGCCATGATTACCCGCAAGGTGGCGCCTGCCTTGGCGGCGGGTTGTACGATTATCGTTAAGCCCGCTATGGAAACCCCGTTGACGGCGCTTGCGCTAGCGGCGTTAGCCGAGCAAGCGGGCATTCCTGCCGGGGTGATTAATATTGTTACCGGTGATGCCAAAACGATTGGCCCCGTGCTGACAGATAGCCCGATTGTGCGCAAACTGAGCTTTACCGGTTCTACCCCAGTGGGCGCGCATTTAATGGCTGCCTGTGCTCCAACGGTCAAAAAGGTGTCTCTTGAGCTTGGCGGTAATGCGCCCTTTATTGTGTTTGACGATGCCGATATTGAAGATGCTGTCACCGGGGCGCTGGACAGTAAGTTCCGTAATGCCGGGCAAACCTGTGTCTGCGCTAATCGTATTTATGTGCAAAGCGGTGTTTACGATGCATTTGTTGAACGTTTGGCCCAGCGCACCAGTGAACTGAGTGTCGGTAAAGGTAGCGATGAAGGCGTAGAGGTGGGGCCACTCATCTCTGAAAAGGCGGTAGAGAAAGTTGAATCCCATTTGCAGGATGCACTCGATAAAGGTGGTCGCTTAATCACCGGTGGTAAGCGACACGCCTTAGGCGGTACCTGGTTTGAGCCAACGGTCGTGGCTGACGTAACCGCTGACATGGCATGTGCTCGCGAGGAAACCTTTGGGCCACTGGCGCCGGTGTTCAGGTTTGAGACGGAAGCGGAGGTTATTCGTCAGGCCAATGATACGGAGTATGGGTTGGCGGCGTATTTCTATGCTGAAAGCGTGTCACGGATCTGGCGCGTATCGGAAGCGTTGGAGTATGGCATGGTGGGCATTAATACGGGGCTCATCTCGACCGCTTCGGCGCCTTTTGGGGGTGTCAAATCGTCGGGTATCGGTCGTGAGGGGTCACGCTATGGCATCGATGAATACACCGAGCTGAAGTATCTGTGCTTGGGTATTAAGCAAATGGCTGAGTAGCAAAATTTAGTCTGATTAGGTTAGCTTTGCGTGATTTCCACGAAAACGTAGTAGCGTTTAATGAAGCCCACAGACTTTTGATCTGTGGGCTTCATATTATGATGCTTACTACTAATAAGCTGCTGCGGCTATCAAAGTAGAAAGTTGCAAAATGCTAAAGAAGTTGTTTATTCAAACATAGGCCCACCAGCTTCTTCGCCCCACACCTCTTCCAGGCGTCCATCGCGCCCACAGCTGAAGCGATAGAATTTATAGCGAACGGGGTTCTTTTGATAATAATCCTGGTGGTACTCCTCGGCCGCCCAGAAGGTGGTGGCCGGTACTATTTGGGTGGCGATTTCCCGGTCGAAGCGTTCTTCCATTTCCGCTTTGGAGGCTTCGGCGAGTTCACGCTGGCTTTCGTCGTGATAGAAAATTGCCGAGCGGTATTGATCGCCCACATCGCAAAACTGACGATCTACCGCGAAGGGGTCGATGTTGCGCCAGAAAATATCCAACAATTGCTCGTAGCTGATCTGCTCTGAGTCATATTCGATTTGCACAACCTCCGCATGCCCCGTACCACCCCTGGAGATATCCTCGTAAGTGGGGTTCTCGAGTTCGCCGCCGATATAGCCGGAGATGGTGGCGTTAACACCGGGTTGGTTGTCGTAAGGGGGTTCCATACACCAGAAGCAGCCGCCTGCAAACGTGGCCTCCGCTTGAGTGGCCTGAGCTTGAAGCGAAGTGCTGGCGAGACCAGCGGCAGCCAACACGCTAAGCGTGAATGGACGAAGAAGGGACAATCGGGTCATTGCAAGCACTCCAGTGGCGGTGGCGAGTCATCGTTTATGTTGAGTCGATTAGTGGCTTGGCGTTCCCTTTCCTTACAACCCTTTTCTGACAACCTAGCTCAAGCGATGTGGCCATACTTCGTCCAGCGTGTTGAGTGCAGCGTTCACGGTCGATTCGGCAGTGCTGTCGTGTCGCCATACAAAGCTTAATGCGCAGGGCAGGCGGATGTTGTCTGCAACTGCCAGGCCACTCTCTTGGCGCTCAGTCATTGCCAGGGCGTCGCGGGCCAAGCTTAAGCCAACGCCTGCGCGGACCAAATCCAACATACAGGCTTCTTGGTCAACCTGGGCTACCCGGTTAGGCACTGCGCCGCTCTTGGCGAGTGCTTGCTTCAGCAGCCGATGGTGGGCGGAATCCTGTGGCGTCACAATCCAGGGCAGCGTGGCTAAGTGCTCCCAGCGGGTATCAATGAGTCGGTTTTCCCAGCCCGCAGGGGCAATCACATGATAATCAAAGTGGGTCAGTTCGCGCCAAGCCAGTGCCTCATGGCCCTGGTTCAATCCAGGGCCTTCACCAGGTGGTGCCAGATAAAAGCCGACATCCAGGTCACCCTGTGCGATGCGGTTTAGCACGCTGCCGCTCATTCCATGCTGCAGTTCGGTTTCTAATTGAGGTGCCCGTGCCATCAGGCGACTTAAAAAGGCGCCTAACCGAAGAAATTCCGGGTCAACGATGGTGCCAATGGAGAGCTTGCCGCGTAGCGTGCTGTGCAGCGTTCCAGCGGTTTGCTCAAACGCCTGGGCGCTGGCCAGAGCTTTTTCAGCGGCTGGGAGCAGGGCATGGCCATCGGATGTCAGCGCTAGGCCCTGGGGGCGGCGACTAAACAGCGTGAGACCTAAATTGGCCTGTAACTGCTTCAACTTTAGGCTGATCGCAGGTTGCGTCAAATGTAACTGTTCAGCGGCGCGCGAGACGCTGCCCGTTCTTGCAACGGCCACGAAGGCGCGGAGTGTCGCGTAGTCTTGCATGATGGGCCTCAACGCATGCCAATGATATTAGCAAAGCTTATAACTGGCTTTTAAATAACTCAATTGATCTGTTCCCAGCGCCCAGTAGGCTAGGCTAAACGCAGGCTCTTTTTCGTAAGCATTTAACATATGCTCTTAAAACCACGCTCTTAAAATAGGTACTCCCATGACAACAACAGCGATTCAGCACTTTATTAATGGCCAGGTCACCGCTGGCGAGTCTTCAAACTCGCAGGACGTTTTTAACCCCGCCACCGGTAGCGTGACTGGCCGTGTATCGCTCGCTTCATCAAAAGATGTGAACACCGCCGTTGAAGCGGCTCAAGCTGCCTTTCCGGCCTGGGCCGACACACCGCCCATTCGCCGTGCCCGTGTGATGTTCAAGTTTCTAGAGCTGTTAAATGTTCACAAAGACGAGCTAGCCGAAGCGATTACCAAAGAGCACGGTAAAGTATTTACCGATGCCCAGGGTGAAGTGGCACGCGGTATTGATATTGTCGAGTTTGCTTGCGGAATTCCCCAGTTGCTCAAGGGTGACTATACCGAGCAGGTAAGTACCGGCATCGATAACTGGACGATGCGCCAGCCCCTAGGCGTGGTCGCGGGTATAACGCCATTTAATTTCCCGGCCATGGTGCCGATGTGGATGTTCCCACTCGCCATTGCGGCGGGTAATACGTTTATCTTGAAGCCAAGCCCGCTTGACCCAAGCGCCTCACTGTTGATGGCCGATCTGCTAAAGCAGGCGGGTCTGCCCGACGGCGTTTTCAACGTCGTCCAGGGCGACAAGGATTCGGTGGAAGCGCTGCTCGACCATCCGCACGTTAAGGCGTTGTCGTTTGTGGGTTCTACGCCGATTGCCAATTTGATCTACGAGCGCGGCGCACGAAATGGCAAGCGTATTCAAGCGCTCGGCGGGGCTAAAAATCACATGGTGGTGATGCCGGATGCCCACCTTGATAAAGCAGTCGATGCGCTGATCGGCGCCGCCTACGGCTCTGCCGGTGAGCGTTGCATGGCGATTAGTGTGGCGGTGTTGGTCGGCGACGTGGCGGATAAAGTCGTCCCGGCACTGGCTGAGCGGGCTAAAGCGCTAAAAGTAAAAGACGGTATGCATCTTGATGCGGAAATGGGCCCCATTGTGACCCGCCAAGCCCACCAGCGGATTACCGCCTATATCGAAAAAGGCGTGGCGGAAGGCGCTGAACTGGTCGTCGATGGCCGCACCTTTGAGGCCTCTGCGGCGGGTGAGAGCTGCGCCGAAGGCTTCTGGATGGGCGGCACGCTGTTCGACAACGTTACCCCCGAGATGACGATCTATAAAGAGGAGATCTTTGGCCCCGTATTGGTCTGTGTGCGAGTGCCGGATATCGCCACCGCGATCCAGTTGATTAACGATCACGAGTTTGGCAACGGCGTCAGTTGCTTCACTGAAAGCGGTACGGTGGCGCGGGAGTTTGGTCGCCGTATTCAGGTTGGCATGGTGGGGATCAATGTGCCTATCCCGGTGCCGATGGCGTGGCACGGCTTTGGCGGCTGGAAGCGCTCCTTGTTTGGCGATACTCATGCCTACGGTGAAGAGGGCGTGCGTTTTTACACCAAGCAGAAATCAATTATGCAGCGCTGGTCGGACTCAATTGATGCCGGTGCTGAGTTCGTCATGCCGACCGCGAAGTAAGCTCAGCGGAGATAACAATAATGGCTCAACAACAATCACAAGCAGCGCCGAATGCGGGTTTAGAGTTTGACTATATCGTGGTGGGAGCAGGCACCGCCGGGTGCCTGCTAGCGAATCGGCTGAGTGCCGACCCCAACCACCGTGTACTGCTGATAGAGGCGGGCGGGCGCGATAATTACCACTGGATTCATATTCCGGTGGGCTACCTCTACTGCATCAATAACCCACGTACCGACTGGCTGTTTCGGACTGAACCCGACAAAGGCCTTAACGGCCGCTCGTTGATCTATCCGCGGG
This sequence comes from Vreelandella arctica, assembly GCF_037070215.1. Lineage (NCBI taxonomy): Bacteria > Pseudomonadati > Pseudomonadota > Gammaproteobacteria > Oceanospirillales > Halomonadaceae > Vreelandella > Vreelandella arctica. The sequence goes on from NZ_JBANSN010000001.1 coordinate 150,575, forward strand.
GCAAGACGCTGGGCGGCTGTTCCAGCATCAATGGCATGATTTACATGCGTGGGCAGGCCCGGGATTACGACCACTGGGCTGAGGTGGCGGGCGACGATGCCTGGAGGTGGGAGAACTGCTTACCCGATTTCATCAAGCACGAAGATCACTATCGTCTTGACGGCGGCGGTGATGCCGATGCGAAGCATCGAGATTTCCACGGCCACGGTGGCGAATGGCGGATTGAAAAGCAGCGCCTCAAATGGCAGGTGCTGGATGATTTTGCCGAGGCTGCCGTCCAGGCAGGCATTCCGCGTACCGAGGACTTTAACCGTGGTTCTAACGAAGGCGTGGCCTATTTTGAAGTAAATCAGCGCTCGGGCTGGCGCTGGAATACAGCCAAGGCGTTTTTACGTCCCGCGCTGAAGCGCGACAACTTAACGCTCTGGCACTCCACTCAGGTCAATCGACTGCTATTTGAAAAGCGTGGGGAGGCGCTGCGCTGCGCAGGTGTGGAGGTGGAGCGGAATGGTCAGGTGCAGCGTGCCATGGTGAGCGGCGAGGTGGTGCTGTGCGCAGGCGCTATTGGTACGCCGCATCTACTTCAGCTTTCCGGCATAGGGTCGGGGGGATTGCTAGACGAACATGGCGTTGAGTTAGTGCATGAATTGCCCGGGGTGGGGGAGAACCTGCAGGATCATCTGCAGATTCGCTCGATATATAAAATCACCAATGGCAAAACCCTGAATGCCATTGCAAGCACCCTGTTAGGTAAAGCGGGGATTGGCTTGGAGTACCTGCTTAAGCGCTCTGGGCCTATGAGTATGGCGCCTTCACAGTTAGGGGCATTTACCCGCAGCTCTAAGGAACAAACGTACCCCAATATTCAATACCATGTGCAACCGCTGAGCCTGGAGGCTTTTGGCCAACCACTGCACCCGTACCCGGCGATTACCGCTAGCGTGTGTAACTTGAATCCGACCAGTCGTGGCACGGTGCGGCTAAAAAGCAGCGACCCCCGACAGGCACCGGCTATTTCGCCCAATTACCTGAGCACACCCGAGGATCGAAAGGTGGCCGCGGATTCTCTGCGTGTCACCCGGCGGATCGCCGAACAGACCGCGTTTGCCAAGTACGCTCCAGAAGAAGTGAAGCCCGGTGTTGAGTACCAAACCGATGACGAGCTAACCCGGCTGGCGGGGGATATAGGCACGACGATTTTTCATCCTGTTGGCACTGCCAAAATGGGCCGTGAAGATGACGCCATGGCCGTAGTCGATAGTCGGCTGCGAGTACATGGCATTAGCGGGCTACGTGTGGCTGATGCGAGTATTATGCCGACGATTACCAGTGGCAATACCAACTCACCCACGCTGATGATTGCGGAGAAAGCAGCCGGTTGGCTCCTTGCTGAGCGCGCTCAATGATCGGCCAACATACCGTCACACGAGCCAGCATAGCCGTGATTATAAGTGTGTTGACGCGCACGCGGGTTAGGCGCAAAATGACCCCAGTTGGTTAGCAAGTCGAACGTTGTCAGCAGCATAGAAGCGCCTCAAGCGTTAAATCTGGTGAAGGTTTCTTGTTCTACCCACTGCACTTCGGGTATTTCCCGGATTTAATTAGCTACATCGAGGATTTCGATCATGGCAACTGGCACAGTTAAGTGGTTTAACGACACTAAAGGCTTCGGCTTCATTTCTCCTGACGACAATGGCGACGACTTGTTCGCGCATTTCTCTGAAATTCAGTCTGAAGGTTTCAAATCTCTGCAAGACGGCCAGAAGGTTTCCTTCGACGTCACCCAGGGTAAAAAAGGCCTTCAGGCTTCTAACATCAAAGTTGTTTAAGTTAATTCTTAAATATTGAGATGTTAGCAATCACCGCCTAGCGTTGATTGACCAAAGAACCTCGCCAAGTGCGGGGTTTTTTGTATTTATACGATTGAGTGCAACGATACCTACCTCACACCTCACACCTCACACCTCACACCTCACACCTCACACCTCACACCTCACACCTCACACCTCACACCTCACACCTCACACCTCACATTTATATATTCCATTTTGATCTTTAAATGTTTCTAAAAATAACTTTTTAGAATATGAAGCTGGCCTCACAATACCTCATGTTTATTTATTGAGGGTGTTGTGGTGATGTCGGTTGATGCTTGGATTGCAGTCACGGTGGTGCTGACCATTTTTCCGCTCATGGCGTTTTCACGTCTAGGGCCGGATATCATTCTGCTGGGCGCGGTGATTGTGTTGATGACGCTGGGTGTGATTGACCCACAGCAGGCGCTGGGAGGCTTTTCCAATAGCGGTCTGTTTACCGTTGCCTTTATGTATGTGCTGGTAGCCAGCATTCGTGAAACTGGCGGTATCGATCTGATTATCCGCTATGTGCTTGGACGCCCTGTTAAAGAAAGAGGTGCGCTCATCCGCCTACTACTACCCGTCGCGACACTCAGCGCCTTTGTTAATAATACGCCCGTGGTCGCCACCTACATTCCTGCCGTCATGAGCTGGAGTCGTAGGCTGCGATTATCTCCCCAGCGACTCCTGATGCCGCTTAGTTTTGCGTCTATTCTAGGCGGGACGATTACTTTATTTGGTACCAGCACTAATTTAGTGGTGCATGGGCTGTTGTTAGAACGCTACCCCGAACTGGGTATGGGGCTGTTAGATTTAGCCTGGGTGGGTATTCCTGTGGCAGTGGTGGGGCTGGTTTATCTGATCGTACTTGGGCCGCGTTTACTGCCTTCCCGAGAAGGGGTGGCCAATGCGTTCGCCAACCCCCGCGAGTTCACCATTGAAATGGAGGTCGACCCGGCGGGCGTGCTGGTTGACCGCAGCGTTGAAGAAGCGGGACTGCGCCACTTACAGGAGCTGTTTCTGGTTGAAATTGAGCGCGCAGGCAACGTGGTGAGTGTGGTTGGCCCTGGTGAACAGTTAAAAGGCGGTGACCGGCTGGTGTTTGCGGGGACCTCCGATGCCGCAGTGGAGTTGCAGCAAATTCGTGGTTTGATTCCTTCACGGGATGATACGTCCAGTCTGGAGAAAGAGTTCAAGGAGCGCCGTTTGGTTGAGGCGGTGGTTTCTAATCAGTGCCAGTTTATCGGTCAGCGTATTCGCGACGGCCACTTCAGAACCTTGTATGGGGCGGCGGTGCTGGCGATCTGCCGAGGTGGCGAGCGCGTGAAAGGCAACCTGGGCCAAGTGCGGTTACAGCCTGCAGACGTTCTGCTGCTGGAAGCACGACCACCGTTTATTGAGCGTCATCGTCAGTCACGCGACTTCTTATTGATTAGCGAGCTGAATGGCGCCGCCCGGCCCATACACGAAAAAGCACCGCTAGCATGGGGCCTGCTGTTAGGGGCCGTGCTACTCGCTGCCTTAGGCGTACTGAGTATGCTCAACGCCGCCATGTTAGGGGCGGCATTAGCGCTTCTTACGGGGTGTTGCTCTGTGGGGGCAGCCAAGCGCGGCCTGGATACACAGGTGCTACTTACGATTGCTGCTTCTTTTGGTGTGGGTGCCGCGCTGCAGAGCTCCGGTGCTGCGCAAGCGATGGCGGGTGGGGTACTCACTTTTGTGGCGGGGAATCCTTTACTGCTGTTGATCGGCACCTATTGCGTGGTCGTGCTACTCACGGAGCTGGTGACCAATAACGCAGCAGCGGTGATTATTTTCCCAGTGGTGATGAGTGCCGCAGAAAGTTTGGGCGTTAGCCCAATGCCCTATGTAGTGGCGGTCATGTTTGCCGCTTCGGCGAGCTTTTTAACCCCTATCGGCTATCAAACCAATCTGATGGTGTATGGCCCCGGCGGCTATCGGGTCAGCGATTTTCTTCGTCTGGGGAGCGGTTTGAATATACTGACCGGCGCGATAGCGCTACTCTTGATTCCCCTGGTGTGGCCCTTTTAAGTTGAGAACGCATTTTTTTAAGCGGACTGCCGCTCGCGGTAAACGCTGGTTTGCGCTAGGGTGGCGCTTTTTAGATAAGGAATACGATTTCATGACTGCTCCTGGCGAACTGATTATTGAACCGAAAGATGGTCAACCCGCCGATGCGTGTGTGTTTATTATTCACGGCTTAGGTGCGGACGGTCACGATTTTGAACCGCTGGTGCCGGCGTTAGGGTTGCCCAAATCGGCACATGTGCGCTTTATTATGCCCCATGCACCGCGCCTGCCGGTGACGATTAATGGCGGCATGGTGATGCCCGCTTGGTACGATATTCTTGCCATGGATTTGGGGCGCAGGGTAGACGAGAGCCAGCTTAAGAAATCTGCTGAACGAATCCAGGCGCTGATCCAAGAGCAAATCGACCAGGGTATCGACAGCCAGCGCATTATTGTGGCGGGTTTTTCACAAGGGGGCGCGGTTGCCTATCACGCAGCGCTTACTTTTCCCGCGCCGCTGGGCGGACTCTTAGCGATGTCGACCTACTTTGCGACAGCAGACAATATCGTTCTCGCAGAAGCCAATCGTCAGATTCCGGTGGAAGTGCAGCACGGTAATTTTGATCCGATTGTGCCCGAGAGCCTGGGCCGCAGCGGCGCCGATCGCCTAAAAGCGATGGGCTACGCGGTCAATTATCGCCAATACCCCATGGCGCATGCGCTCTGCCCGCAGCAGGTTAACGATATTGGAAAGTGGCTAAGTACTCGCCTAAGCTGAGCGCTTATTCGTGACCGATGCAAGGATGTAGCGAAAACGAATGATAGCTTCCTTTGACGCAATAGAAGTGCTGCTGGCGCTGTGTTTAACGGGGTCGGCGTTTGTGTGCCTGTTTGATCGCCATCTGATTCGCGCCTGTTGTTTCTTCGTCGTGTTTGCAGTCTCGATGGTGTTGGCTTGGTGGCAACTTGATGCGCCCTGGCTGGCAGCGGCAGAGCTGTTGTTGGGAGTAATGCTGACGGGCCCCTGCTTTTTCTATGCGCTGGGGCATCTTTCTCCTGGCGCTTCATCGCCTCTTAAACACGATACATTCAATGAGCCTTGGTCACGGGTGGCCATGCGCGTAGTGTTGGCGCTGGCTTGGTTTGTCATGGTCGGCGCGGCTATTCGTTATGTCATCGCCGACATGGTGTATTCACCTTCGGAGCATCCGTTGCTTTTAGCGGGCGTGTTGATTGCGGCCAGTGCCTTGGGGGCGTTTGCGTTGCATCGTCATCTGCTGCGCCGTTTGCTGGCGTTCAATATTCTTGGCTCTGGGGTGTTTATGCTGCTGGCTGGCGTGGCGGGCACCTCTGCGGCTGCCCAAGCGTTGATCAGCGTGGGGCTTCTTGTTGCGTGGCTGGGGTCGATGCTTGGAGCACTGTTGATAAGGCAGTTGTTACATCTGGAAGGGGTCAAGGCCTTGGGGCGTGACGGCGCCCTCAAGGAGCGCACTTCATGATCTGGCGGTTTGGTCTCTTCGATAGCACTTTTGAACCTCTTTTCAGCACCCACTGGGCACTAATAGGCGCCTTGGGTTTGCCGCTGCTTTTGGGTCTGTTAGCCGCCCTGTTTCCCCCTAAGCGTGCCTTTCCCGTTGTGCTCGCTAGCCTGCCAGTATTGGCGTCTGGAGTGATGCTGCTGGCTGCCTTTGAACAGGCGGGGCTACTGCGCTGGCAGTGGGAAGTGGCCGGTATTCACCTGTCGCTACGCTTAAACGGGCTGAGTGTGCTGCTGCTATTAACAACACAGTTGATCGGCGTTGCTGCGGCGCTTTATACCCCTGGCTATTTACGACTGAGCGAAACCGGGCCGCTGGCACGCTGGCTATGGCCTTTGATGGGCGTTTTGTTGAGTGCGCTTTCGTTAATTTGGTTAGCCACCGACTTGCTCACCCTGTATATCGCCCTGGAGTTAATGGGACTGGCAGCGGTGGGCATGTTGATGCTTTCAGGGAAAGTTCCAGCCATCGTGGCGGGGATGCGCTATTTACTCTTGGCACTGGTCGGGTCGCTCACTTACCTGCTCGGCGTGGCGCTGATTTTAGGCCACTGGGGGCGGTTGGATTTGCAGGGCTTAGCCGAGGTAGTAGAGCCAGGTCCAGTTGCATGGTTCGCCGCCGCGCTAATAGGCGCCGGGCTTGCTTTAAAAGCTGCACTATTTCCCTTACATGCGTGGCTGACCCCCGTGCACGAGAATGCCTGGACACCGGTGAGCTCGCTGCATGCCGCACTGGTGATCAAGGCATCGCTGTTCATGCTGCTGCAGCTCTGGAGCATCCTGCTGCCGGATACGTTCTTCGCTCCGCGTGTGATCGCCTGGTTGGGCATGTTGGCGATCGTATGGGGTGGGCTGTTGGCTTGGCGAACAGACTCGCTTAAAACCTTGGTCGCTTCCTCAACCGTTGCGCAGTTGGGCTATCTGATGGTGGCTTTCCCTCTGTTACTGGGGCCGGATATCGCACCGTTACCGCGTGCCTTGGCTTGGGAGGGTTTTTGGCTGCAATTAATGGGTCATGCCTTTGCCAAAGCGGCTATGTTCATGGCTGCTGGCAACCTGATATTGGCCACTGGCGAGAGCACGCTTAAAGGGTTGGCCGGCACCAGTCGCCGTTTGCCGCTTTCACTATTAGTGTTTGGCATTGCCTCGATCACCCTAATGGGCCTGCCACCGAGTGCTGGCTTCACGGCTAAGTGGATGCTGCTTCAGGCGATGATCATTACTGAGCAGTGGTGGGCGGTGGCAGCGCTATTAACCGGTACGCTGCTGACTGCAGCCTATATTTTTCGCATGTTTCGCTACTCCTTTGATGAGACGGCGCCGCGCCATCGGTATCAGCCGTTGGCGCCGGGTATGGACTTCATTGCACTGTCTCTCGCATTAACTGCTTTCGCGCTTGGGCTACTAGCACATTTTCCGCTGGAATTGATGCATGGAGGAAGCCCATGAACGCCGCGTGGTTACCGTTAACCGCTTTGGCCACTTCGTTGCTGGTCGCCGTGACTATTTTTACACTGCCTGAAGAGGCTAGGCGGCTCCGTACGACCATTAACCTCGTGGCAGCGGTGTTTAAGATTATTCTAGTCACCCTGATGGTCAGGCGGGTCGCCGCCGGGCATGAAGACATTTTTAGCTTTCAAGTCATTGGTGGCCTTGATTTCGTACTGCGTACCGATGCACTAGGGGTGATGTTTGCCGGGCTGTCATCGCTGCTGTGGCTATGTACCACCATTTACGCCATTGGTTACCTGGAAGGTTCTGCTAATCGAAAGCGTTTCTTTGGCTTCTTCAGCCTCTGCGTCGCCAGCACGATCGGTATTGCGCTGGCTGATAACCTGTTTACCTTTCTGATTTTCTACGAAATGTTGACGCTCTCCACCTACCCGTTGGTGGTGCACAACGGTACGCAGCAAGCCCTCAATGCAGGACGCGTCTATTTGCGCTACACGCTAAGCGCGGGCGTGGTACTGCTGCTGGCTGCGGTGCTGCTGTATACCCTGACAGGGGACCAATCGTTCTCTTCTGAAGAGGGCTTGGGCGACTATTTAAACGATCATCGTGGACTGCTAACGCTGATATTTACCCTGTTAGTAGGTGGGCTTGCGGTAAAGGCTGCCATGGTGCCACTGCATGGATGGCTACCGAGAGCGATGGTGGCGCCTGCGCCAGTGAGTGCGCTGTTGCATGCGGTGGCGGTGGTTAAGGCGGGGGCTTTCGGCATTCTGCGGGTTGTTTACGACCTCTACGGTATTGAGCTGAGCGTAGAGCTGGGTGTGATTACCGTGTTGGCAGTGGCAGCGTCCATCACGATTATTTACGGTTCTTTAAGGGCGATTGCCCAGGAGGAATTGAAACCACGTCTGGCGTTTTCTACCGTCAGCCAAGTCTCCTACATCATTCTTGGGATAGGCCTGTTTGGCCCTTTTGGTACTGTCGGGGCGCTAGCACACTTGCTTCACCAGGGTTTAATGAAGGTCACGCTGTTCTTCTGTGCCGGTAACTACGCCGAAGAGTTGGGGATCCATCGCATTGACGAAATGGATGGTGCCGGTAAGCGTATGCCACTGACCAGCATTGCGTTCACCATTGGCGCGTTAGGCATGATTGGCCTACCTCCCGTGGCTGGGTTTATTACCAAGTGGTATCTCGGAGTCGGTGCGATTCAGGCCGAAATGTACTGGGTCGTTGCCGTATTGGTAGCGAGCAGCACGCTCAACGCCATCTACTTTTTGCCGATTGTACACCGCTTGTGGTTTCGACTGGGGCCATCCCATGGCAAAGGCAGTTGGCCCAAAGAGCAGCGTTTAGGCCGTTTAGAAACCCATGGCTGGCTGCTTTGGCCCATGGTGTTTACCGCTATGGTCAGCCTGGGCGCGGGGTTATTTGCCGGGCTCCCCTTTAGCCCCTTGGATTGGGCCGCTCGCGTGGCGTCCGGGGAGTATCTGCCATGATGACATTGCTGCTGGTGTTGGCACTGCTTTGGCCGCTTGGCGTTGCGGGTGGCGCGGTGTGGAATGCCTACCGTACCCCCGCCGCACAGCGGGGCTATTTTTCAGTGTTATGGCTAAGCGCTGCTTGGCCAGCGCTATTGTTGGCCTATGGCGGGGAGGCGCACTGGACAATCGATGCCTGGATGCTGGGTGGCGAATGGGAGCTAAACTCGCTAAGCCGACCATGGCTTGCATTTACTGCGTTGCTTTGGAGCATCGCCGCCCTTCATGCCAGAGGCTATTTTGCGGCGGAGCAGGAGAAGGCCCAAGCGGGGGATCAGGACGCACAGCGGCGCTTGCTAAGGCTTTCGGTGCTGTGGCCATTAACCCTGCTGGGCAACGTGCTGCTGGTCATTGCCCAGGATATCGCCAGTTTCTATTTAGGTTTTGCGCTGATGACCTTCGCCGCCTACGCCTTGGTGGTACATAGCGGTACAGACGAGGCCAAGCTGGGTGCCAAGGCTTATTTGATATTAGCCGTCGTTGGTGAAGGGCTCATTTTAGGTGGGTTTTTATGGGCGGCAGGAGAGGCCGACACGCTTTTGTTACAAGGTGTGCGTGAGGGCATCCTGGTCGCCGAGCATGGCGCCTGGATGGCCGCCTTGCTGTGTTTGGGGTTTGGCGTAAAAGCAGGCGTAATCGGTTTGCATGTATGGCTGCCGTTGGCGCATCCGGTAGCGCCTGCGCCAGCCAGTGCCGTGCTGAGCGGGGCGATGATTAAGGCCGGGTTGCTAGGCTGGATTAGTGTACTGCCATTAGGTAATGAGCAAGTGTCAGAACCGCTAGCCCAGTTTGGCAACGGTATGTTGATCGTAGGCTTGGCGGCAGCATTTGGCGCCGCGCTGTATGGCGTCTTTCAGCGCCATCCAAAAGCCGTATTGGCCTACTCCAGTATTAGCCAGATGGGCATGATGACCGCCCTGGTGGCGATGGGATTGGTCGCGCCAGACGTATGGCCGCTGCTGTGGCCAGGTTTAGTGCTGTTTGCTGCTCATCACGCGCTGGCAAAAGGCTCGCTGTTTATGGGCACCAGTATCAGCGAGCATTTACCGCGCTGGCCGCTACCATTGATATGGGCACTGCTAGCGCTGCCCGGTATATCGCTGTCGGGCGCTATCGGCGCGGGCATGGTTAGCAAGTGGGGAGTGAAAGGTCCGCTCTATGAAATGCACCATGAGTCGCTGATCAAGCTGCTCAGTTGGGCCGCTGTGGGCACTGCGGCGCTGGTGAGCGTTGCCCTCTGGCGACAGTGGCAGCAACGTCATAAAGGGGGCAGCAACCTAGAGCAGAGGGGCGCCTGGTTAGTGGCCATCATCGCAGCGTTGTTGACGCCGCTTTGGCTTCCCCTGCCTGCTGGCAGCATCGAGATGCCGCCGCTGAAAGAGTGGCAGGGGATCATGTGGCCATTTCCGGTAGGCGTACTGCTCGCGGTGGTGGGGTGGTTCCTAACGCGCCCATTGAAGGGCAAAACGCTTCCCGCGGGCGATCTATGGTGGCTCTATGCATTTGTTATTGGCGCTGTGCTGGTGCCTATCCGGGCTTTGGGTCACGGCTGCGGCCGACTGAAATCGGCAAGCGTGGTAACCGCTCAAAAAGCCGAAGAGACGTTGATGGGCCATTTAACTCGGCTATTGTCGGGGGAGTCCTGGTTGCGTCACCATACTAGCGGTTTAATGATGATGCTTGCCGTACTACTAGCGGCGCTAATGATGTGGGAAGGCCAGCAATGATACGTCTGTTAGAAAAACAGTTGTTTGGAACGCACCTAAGCAGGCATTTATCAGGAGCTCTCTGTGGGTAAGCTTGCGCGGGGTCGGCGCGCTCTGGTGCCCGGCGATATCCCGCAGCGTGGCTGGCACGATATTGCCTGGCGTGTGGTACGAGCCGCTCGCCGAAACCGTATTACCATGTTGGCCGCAGGCGTGGCTTTCTACGCGTTGCTGGCATTGTTCCCCACTATCGCCGCGGTGATTTCACTCTGGGGTCTGCTGTTTGACCCTTATGAAGCAGGCCAGCAACTGTATGAGATTAGTCGTTTCATGCCCCCCGATGCCGCTAAATTGATTGATCAACAGGCTCAGCAGGTGGTTGAAAGTGCGGAGTCAGGTAACTTTTTGGGTGCCCTCGCCGGACTGTTGATTGCAATGTTTATTGCCTCGAAGGGGGTGGCGGTGTTGGTGATCGGCCTAAACGTGGTGTATGGCGAAACTGAAAAGCGCAGCCTGTTACACCGCAGTACGGTATTGGTATCACTGACCTTTGGCTTGATTATTATGACGCTGATTTCGCTGGGTTTTATCGCCATCGTGCCGGTGGTGGTTAACTCCCTGGCGATTGATCCGCCGTTGGATAAGATCCTTCAATGGCTACGCTGGCCAGCGTTGCTGTTCATGATGAGCATGCTGATCGCACTGCTTTACCGCTATGCGCCTTATCGACGGTCCGCGCAGTGGAGCTGGTTAAGCTATGGCACGCTTCTGGCAACGGTGATGTGGCTATTGGGTTCCGGCGCACTTTCGCTCTATGTGCGCTATTTCTCAACTTTCAGCGAGCTTTATGGATCGCTAGGTGCCGTCGTGGCACTCATGATCTGGTTTTGGTTGTCTGCATTTGTGGTGCTGTTTGGTGCGGAAGTTAATTGCGAAATGGAGCGTCAAACCTATAACGACACCACAACGGGGGAGTCGCGTCCGCTAGGTGAGCGTGAAGCGTTTGCCGCTGATACGATTGGTGCCCCCCGGCCGGATATGGGGTCGACCGGCGATTCAGAGAGTTAGACGCTGAGCATGGGACAGGGTAAGGCCCCTCCTACCCCTGAGGCAGGAGGGGGAATCATCTTTAATAGATGTACTTTATAACAACTCCTCCGCTGCCAGCGCCAAGCGTGAACGTTCAACGCTTTTCAGTGTGATGTGCCCGGCGTGGGGCCAATCACGAAAGCGCTCAACTACCGCTGCCATGCCGCAGGTGTTAGCCGTGAGATACGGCGTATCGATCTGCCCAACGTTGCCCAGACAGACAATCTTCGTATTGCGCCCCGCCCGGGTGACCAGTGACTTGAGCTGTTTGGGAGTAAAGTTTTGTGCCTCATCAATGATTAAAAAAGTGTCGTTTAAGGTGCGGCCGCGCATAAAGCTCGGTGAGCGTATTTGTACCCGCGAGCCAATCAACTGCCGCGTGGCGCCGTTGTCCCAGCTTGATTCTCCCTCCTCATTGCGTAACAGGTTGTCCATATTGTCGTGGAAGGCCCCCATCCACGGCGACATCTTCTCCTCTTCGGTGCCGGGTAGAAAGCCAATATCTTCACCCATCGGAATCGGCGCGCGGGTAAACACAATGCGCTCAAACAGCTTGGCATCCAGCGTCTGCTGAAAGGCGGCGGCCAGAGTCATAAAGGTTTTACCCGTACCGGCATTACCCGCAATGGTCACTAGGTCAATATCGGGGTCCATCAGAAGGTTTAAGGTGAAATTTTGCCGGCTGTCGTGAGCGTGGACGCCCCAGACACCTGCGTGATGGCGGTAGTTAGTCAGCAGTTGCAGACGAGCCGAGGAAGGCCCCAGTTCACGAATGATCGCCTCAAACTCGGCGCCGTTTTCGCTATCCGAGACCAGCATGCCAACGTGCCATTGGCGGGGCATATTCCCAGTGAGCTGATAGAACGTATGGTGACCAACGCGTTCAACGGTCACATCTACATTCAACGTTTCCCAGAGTGACGCACCATCATGGCCTGCTGAGGCGTAAACCTGTGCGCCTTCGATCATGGCGTCGCTGTCGGAGAAAGCTCGGTCGTTAAGGTAATCTTCAACCGGTACTTTCAATGCAGCGGCTTTTACACGGAGGTTAATATCCTTGGTGACCAGGATGACGGAGGCGTCGGGGCGTTCTTCGCGTAGGCGGCAGGTCTCCGCCAGTATGCGGTTGTCTGGGCTATCATCTAGGGCGTCAAAAAGTTTTAAGTCGCTATAGCATAAGAAGTGCAGGCGTCCTGTTTCGCCGCTGATGCGTGGAATCGAAATGCCGCGTTGGATCTCGTCAAAGGTGACTTGGCTAGTAAGGTCAGAGAGCGTACGGCTGATTTGGCGAGCCGTGCGAGCGATTTCACGAACACCGTTTTTGTGCTTATCAAGCTCCTCCAGAACTGTCATGGGGATAACGACATCGTGCTCATCAAAGTGATAAAGCGCGGCGGGGTCATGAATGAGGACATTGGTGTCCAACACATACAGCCGAGTGGCTTTCTTATCGAGTCGTACCATCGTTGGAATCACTCCTTGGTTGACGGCAACTTCGACACTGGCAGGTGCGTATTACGCCTAGATGACACTTGCCTGTGTCTCCCTCACGTGGCGTGTCCTGGCGGCTCCTTATTTAGCTATTTTTAATAGCGTGGAAGGCTTTGGTGTTTTTCGCCACAAAAAAGATTTCAACGATATGTCAGCCGGTTCTGTGTGTTAGTTCTGTGTGTTAGTTCTGTGTATCAGTTCTGGGAGGCTAAGAAGTGTGCCACTTTCGTCAATAAGGCAGTGGCAACCACGCCGCGGTTGTCGCTCTCAACGTAGCGGTAGTAGTGACTATCTAACGCAAGGTCATGGTTAAGCGTGCACAGTGTGCCCGCCTCCAGGGCACCTTTAACCAGCGGGTAAGGCAGTAGCGCCCAACCGGTTGCGTTGATAACGGCGTCGCGAATGACCTCAAACATCGTTAGCCCAAGATAATTGCCTGAAAACAGTGCTTCACTGATCAGCTTGTCATCCTGCACGTGGGTTAAACACACTTGGGTGTACTGAGCTAAGTCGTCGCGGTTAACGCTAGGCAGGCGACTCAGCGGGTGTTGAGGCGCGGCCACTAAACGCATGCTGACCGGTGCTAGGTTGGCGGCGTTGGCGTCAATGCCTTCAGCGGTGTACAGGCCAAAGGCAATATCCACCGTTTGGCGCTGCACAAACTGGGTATGCTCCTGAGGAGGTACCAAATAAACCGAAATCGCGGTGAGCGGAAACTGCTGTTTTAGGTCATGCATCACCTGACGCCAAAAAACTTCAGGCAAAGCGTCATCGCGGGCAATGCAGAGTTGGCTTTCAACGCCCTGCAAATGCTGGTGGCAGTGCTTTTTGATCCGGCTGGCGCTGGTGAGTAACCGGTAGCAGTCGGGCAGTACGCTATCGCCTACGGCGGTGAGGGTGAGGCTATTGCCAGAGCGCTCAAATAGCGCCACTCCCAGGCTGTCCTCTAACGCATTAACCGCAGCGCTAAGGGTGCTCCGCTTGAGACCGGTATGCCGCGCCGCGGCGGCAAAAGAGCCATGTTCGGTAACATCAATAAAGGCTTGAACCTGTTCCGCACGCATAATCGTTCCGCTGGACTCGTTGAGCGCCATTTAACTTGGCGCTGAGCGATTCGTGATTGTTATCACTCCCTTCTATTATGGCCCACAATTTGACTAATGCTATGGAGTTATCCGCGTGACCCCCTTTGTTGCCGAGCGCCGTGCGCTAAAATTCTCAGCCATTTCAGCTAGCCTGTTTGCGTTTACCGGGCTTGCGCTAGGGCTTACCAGCGGTTCAATCACCATCCTATTTGATAGTGGCTATTCGCTATTGAGCTTAGTGTTGGCATCGTTATCGCTGTATGCCCTCAAGCAGGCGCGCAAACCGGCGGATGATCACTACCCCTTTGGGCGGCTGACGGTGGAGCCGCTTGCGGTGCTGCTCAAAGGCGTAGTGATCGCTATGGTTTGTATCGTGTCGCTAGTGTCCGCCCTGTGGAGCCTGCTTGATGGTGGCCGTCTGGTGACGCTGGACTTGGCGCTGATGTTTGGCGTAGTCAACGTAACGGGCTGTTTATTAACCTGGTGGTGGCTGGCGCGCTACGCTCGTGTCGCGCGCTCCTCGCTGTTAGCCGCCGAGTTACGCCAGTGGCAGATGGATACCTGGCTGAGTGCCGCTGTCATGCTTGGATTTGGGCTTACTTGGGTGTTAACTCAGTCGCCCTGGGCCAGCTATGCGCGCTTTGCCGATCCTGTGATGGTGCTGATCATTGCAGGCTATTTCTTACCTATGCCGATCAGGATGGTGAAAGGGGCATTACGTGAGCTTATGTTTGGCGGCTCATGCAGCAGCGTGCGCCAGAATGTGGTGCAAGATGTCGCCGATTTTGATGTTTGCGCCGACGATGTGCGTCTGGCCCAGGTGGGCAGTTTTCTGATGGTGGATATCCAGCTCGACAAACAGCAGTTCAATGATGCCCAAGAAATTGTCGATAGCGTAGAGCAGCGTTGTAAGCGGCTAAATCTGCGCCCGGTGACAAGCCTGACACTGGTTGCTGGCTAAGATGTACGAAAAATATTGACGTTCTGTTTAAACCAATGCTATTTGGCGCTACCGACAATAGGTGTCGGCCTAATATTGATACGTTGAGGGTTGTAAAAACATGCCATTGCGCCGCTGTTTACCCGTACTGCTGCTGACCGTCATGGTCGCTGGCTGTGCAAGCTCTACCATTGCTCCAAGCTATACCTCCAGCAATCCTGATGTCATGCGGATTGGCGGTGAACGTCCCTCCAATCGGGATGCAACGGTCGAAAGCGCCGGTTCGTTCTGCCTGGAAACTACAGAACGTTGGAACGAGCATGGCCGTACCCCCGATGACCAAACGCTATGGGCGAAAGACACCCTACGTAAAGTGGTGCCTTGCAAGCAGTAATCGTTAGCAGAACCAAAACCGCCAGCTTCGATAAGCTGGCGATTTTGTACGCAAAGAGAATCGTTAGTCCTGTTTCTTTTCCGGTTTGCCTTTGCGCTTTGTACTCGCGAACTCTTCTAACTCCTTCTCGCTCATCGAGTCATACATCTCTTTAGACGAACCATAAAGTTCGCTCGGCTTGGTTTCGCCGCGCTTGGCGGAAAGTGCCGCGCCCGCCGCTTTCTGCTGTGCTTTAGAGGTTGCTGGCATTGCTGAACTCCTTTCGGTTAGCTTCCTTTTACCGACTGCACTATTAAGCATTTAACAATTAAACACTGCATTATTGAGCATAGTAGCTGGGGCGCAGCTTTCCAGAAGCATCAATCAAACCTTCCACCTGTTCTAATCGGTTGACTTTCTTTTGCCTGTCGCGCTATTAACCTAAAGGGCGAAATGCGCCTCCACAGTAAATCTTGAGTATCAACGCTGTTAACGAAGAGAGTGACATGACACCGGCTATTCATAGCGCGAAACACGCAGGATTTGCCTTTCAGCTTCATGAGTACGAGCACGACGCCTCCGCACAATCCTTCGGGTTGGAAGCAGCGGAGAAGCTGGGCGTAGCAGTGGAGCAGGTATTTAAAACGTTAGTTGTGAAGCTGGATGGCAAACAGCTGGCAGTGGGCATTGTGCCGGTAAATTGCCAGTTAGGCTTGAAGCAGATCGCCAAGGCTGCAGGGGCCAAGAAAGCAACGATGGCGGAACCATCGGAAGTGGAGCGTACCACCGGCTATGTGCTGGGCGGCGTTAGTCCACTGGGCCAAAAGCGGCGTCTGGCGACGTTTATCGATAGCTCCGCAGAAACTTTTGCCAATATTTATGTCAGTGCCGGGCGGCGCGGGCTAGAGATCGAGCTCTCGCCTAGGGATCTAGCCACCCTGAGTCAGGCCGCTTTTGTACCTTTGGCAACGTGATGGCGGCGCAGGCCGAAGCACTTTCTGGTATGGTGCGGTTACGTTTGTGCGTCACTTGCCCTCCAGGGGGCGCACGCTGTGTTTCTGATGGCCGCCCACCTGTGGCCCAAGCAAGGTAATATCGTGTCTGACTCCTCTTTCTCCTCGTTAGCGTTGCCGCAAGCTTTGCTGAGCAACCTTGCGTCCCTTGGCTACCATGAAATGTCGCCAGTGCAAGCTGAAAGCCTGCCGCCTATGCTGGCCGGACGCGATGTGCTGGCGCAGGCGAAAACCGGCTCAGGTAAAACGGCGGCCTTTGGCTTAGCGCTGCTGGCTAAATTGAAAGTAGAGAGCTTTGCGGTGCAAGGCTTAGTTCTGTGCCCCACTCGCGAGCTCGCTGACCAAGTGGCAGAAGAGCTGCGCCGTTTGGCTCGTGGTATGGCGAATGTGAAGATACTAACCCTTTGCGGGGGCGCGCCGTTTGGGCCCCAGCTTGGCTCTTTGGAGCATGGCGCGCACATTGTCGTGGGCACGCCAGGGCGTATTGACGAGCATTTGCGCAAAGGGTCGTTGACCCTCGACTCGCTCTCGATACTGGTGCTGGATGAAGCCGACCGCATGCTGGATATGGGTTTCCAGGCCACTATTGATGACATCATTGCCGATACGCCAACTGACCGCCAAACGCTGTTGTTCAGCGCGACCTTCCCCGATGAGGAGTCCTCGGGCGGCCTAACGGTGATGACCCGTGGCGTGATGCGTGAACCCGTAATGGTGAAAATCGCCGAAGTGCACGACGCCAGCACAATTCAGCAGCACTTTTATAGCGTTGCCGATGAAGACGCGCGATTTGACGCCCTGCGTCAGCTACTGCTGACCTATCGGCCTGCCACCAGTGTAGTGTTCTGCAACACCAAACGTGAAACCCAAGCAGTGGCTGAACAGCTAACGGATGCCGGGTTTAGCGCCGTGGCGCTGAATGGCGATTTAGAGCAGAAAGACCGTGACCGGATACTCATCCTGTTTGCTAATCAGAGTGCCTCTATTCTAGTGGCCACTGACGTTGCCGCCCGAGGTTTGGATATCGCCCAACTGGACGCTGTGTTCAATTACCAAATTGCTCGCGAGCTTGATGTCCACGTGCACCGGGTAGGTCGCACGGGTCGCGCGGGTGCCAGCGGTATTGCGTGTACGTTAGTGACCCCTAAAGAAAGCTACCGCTTAGAGCGACTGGAAGGGTTGCTGGAACAGCCTATTGCGACTGAAAGCTTGCCAAAGCCCCAGCACTCATTGCCGTTTGAGCCGCTCATGGCAACGCTGCAATTAGCCGGTGGTAAGAAAGATAAACTGCGCCCCGGCGATATTCTTGGTGCGCTGACCAGTGAAGGCGGCTTGCGCGGCGAGCAAGTGGGTAAAATTAAAGTGCTCGCGCGCAGTGCTTATGTGGCCGTTGAGCGCGATGTGATTCAGCAGGCTCAGGCCAAACTCGAGCGTGATAAATTAAAAGGGCGGGCTTTCCGTGTTCGCCGTATCCGTTATTGAAAGCGTACCAAAGAGGAGCCGACGCAGCTAACCATGAAAATCCCTAAGCGATTACAGCCCCTCGTCGATGATGGCATGATCGACGAGGTGCTGGTTCAGTTAATGAGTGGCAAAGAGGCGCAGGTCTACGTGGTGCGCTGCGGTGAAGATGTACGCTGTGCCAAGGTGTTTAAAGAGGCCAAACAGCGCAGCTTTAAACAGGCCGTTCAGTACCAGGAAGGACGTAAAGAGCGCAACAGCCGCCGTTCACGGGCAATGGCCAAGAAAACCCGTTACGGCCAGAAAGAGCAGGAGCAGGCATGGCTCAATGCCGAAGTCGATGCGCTTTATCGTCTTGCCTCTGCGGGTGTACGGGTGCCCGAACCTCACGGCTTTGTCGACGGTGTACTGCTGATGGAGATGATCAGCGATGCCGAGGGGAATGTGGCACCGCGCTTGGATGAAGTCACGCTTACCTCAGAGCAGGCCGTTACCTACTACGCCAAAGTCATTCAAGACGTGGTTAAAATGCTTTGCGCGGGTTTGATTCACGGCGATTTGTCGGAATTTAATGTGCTGGTCGATGCCTCTGGCCCGGTGATTATCGATCTACCTCAGGCCGTTGACGCGGCAGGCAACAACAGCGCAGCGGCAATGCTGTATCGCGATGTGGATAACATGCGTAATTACTTCGGCCAGTTCGCGCCAGCGCTTCTGAACACCGAATATGGTAGAGAGATGTGGGCGCTGTATGAAACCGGTGAACTACACCCGGATAGTAAGCTCACTGGCCACTTCGATGCCGACACTCATATTGCGAACGTCGATGAGTTGATGGAAGTCATCGACGATGCCAAAGAGGAAGAGGCTGAACGTCAGGCGCGTATGCGCGACGATGACGACGACGGCGAGATTCCGCAGCCTTATTGAATCAGCGCACTTGATAGCCCTTGAGCAATAGTTCGTGAAGAACAGCCCTGGAAGAACAGCCCCGGTCAATAGCCATAGCTGACGTTAATCGATATCCTTAGCTTGTTAACGGTTGTTGGCCGCTCGCTTCTTGGCAGGGCTGCCAGTGAAAACATGGCTAAGGTGAGGAGTGCGTGTGAGGGGCAGCGTAAAGGGAGTGTCGGCAAGGAGTGCAAAAGCGCTATTAACATCGTTAGCCATTGGCGCCATCGGCGGCACGCTGTTTCAACTGACCGGTTTACCCCTCGCCTGGATGCTAGGCCCATTGATTGCCAACCTGCTGGCTTCTTCAAAAGGCGTGAGGGTCGCAGTGCCCGAGCCGCTGCGCAACGTATTTCTAGCAATAATGGGGATGGTGTTAGGTAGCCAAGTGACGCCCCAGTTAGCGAACCGCGTACTGGACTGGCCTGTTTCCGCCGCGCTATTACTGCTGGGGGTCGCCGCTTCCACCGCCGTTGCCGCTGCCTGGTATCGCCGCTGTGGTTTTGACCCGGTCAGTGCCTGGTTTGGCGCTTCTCCTGGCGCCATGACAGCGATGATACTGCTGGGAGAAAAGTGTGGCGGGGACCCTCAGCGCATTGCGGTTGCCCAGTCGCTACGCATCATTTTAGTCATTCTCTTTTTGCCGCCCCTATTTTGGGCCTATCAAGGAGGGGGTGAGGGGATAGGGCCTGTGCACAGCGGCTTGGAGCATGGTTGGATGCTACTGCTTATCCCGCTATTGTTGCCGCTAGGCCGCTGGCTGCGCATTCCCAGCTCGGCACTGTTGGCACCCCTGCTGATGGCTGCTCTGTTATCCGGTTTTGATATTGCTAGTCTCGCTCTGCCAGGGTGGGGAATGAACGTGATGCTATGGGTCTTGGGCAGTGCCATTGGGTCGCGCTTTCAAGGTATGACGCGCAGGCTTTTTGGGCGTTATTTATGGCAGTCTGGCGTTGCTACGCTGTTAGCGCTGATAGTGTTGGCACTGTTTGCCGAGCTAATCCACCAGCTGTTGGGCGTCGGGCGCGATGTGGCGCTACTGGCGCTGGCACCCGGTGGCATTGGTGAAATGGCGATCCTAGCGGTAGCGCTAAATATCGATCCGGTATTTGTTGCCTTCCACCACTTACTGCGAATGGTCACCCTAATGATCATTGCCCCGTTCTGGGCGCGCTGGCTTATGCGCCGTTCAGCCGCCTGATACTCGAACAATCAAACGTTAAATTATAAAGAACCCAAAGACCGTCAATACCAACGCCAGTGACGTAAGGAAACATCATGCTATCGCGTGTTTTACAGCCGCTATTTCGTTATTTCGAAACACGGGTTAACCCTTACCCAGAAGGCGAGGTCAAAACGCCGCCTAAGGGCTTAATGCCGTTTATTGTGCACTTTTCCCGTCCGATGCTGCCGCTGTTACTGCTCATGACGCTGTTCACGGCGCTGGTGTCGGCAGCTGAAGTGGTTTTCTTCAGCTACATGGGTCAACTAGTCGATTGGCTGGGCAACGTTGAACGTGCAGGCTTTTGGGCTGAAAACGGCCTGTGGCTTGCTGGCCTGGGGCTAGTGCTGCTGATCGGCTTGCCGCTGTTGGTGCTGATGCAGTCACTGGTCACCCATCAGAGTATTTTCGGCAACTACCCGATGATCGGCCGCTGGCTATCCCACCGCCATATGCTGAGCCAGAGCCTGGCATTTTATCAGGACGAATTTGCCGGGCGGGTGTCGCAAAAAGTGATGCAAACGGCGCTGGCGATCCGCGAGACCGTCACCAAGGTGATGGATTTATTGGTCTATGCCATCGTCTATTTCACTGGCGCGGCCTACCTGCTGGGCCGGGCGGATCTGTTGCTGCTGATTCCGCTGGGCTTATGGCTAGTGGGCTACCTGGCGATCATGCGCTACTTCGTACCGCGTCTGCGTGATGTCTCCATGGATCAGGCGGACGCTCGTGCCCAGATGACCGGTCGCGTGGTGGACAGCTACAGCAATATCCAAACCATCAAGCTGTTTGCCGATACCGAGCGCGAGCAGCGCTACGCCAAAGACGCGATGGAAGGCTTTATGGTCACCGTTCACCGCCAGATGCGCTTAGTAACGATCATGAGCGTGGGATTGACGCTGCTCAACACGGCGCTGTTGGTGGGTACTGCGGCCATGGCGATCAGCGCCTGGTACACGGAGGCGATTTCCCTGGGCGTTTTGGCGATTGCCATCGCGCTGGTCATGCGTATCCGCTTTATGTCCGACTGGATTTTGTGGGAAGTCGCCGGGCTGTTTGAAAATATTGGCACGGTTCAAGATGGCATGAACACCATCGCTCAGAAGCCAACGATCAGCGATGCGCCCAATGCGAAAGCGCTTCAGGTTCCCCATGGCGAAATTGTGTTTGACGCGCTGCGCTTTCAATACGCCCAGGCGAAAGGGGAGAGTAAAAACGTCTTTGATGGACTCAGCCTGACCATCAAGCCCGGCGAGAAAATCGGCCTGATCGGCCGTTCCGGCGCAGGTAAATCTACCCTGGCCAATCTGCTGCTGCGTTTTTATGACTTGCAAGGTGGGCAGATATTGATCGACGGGCAAAACATTGCCGAGGTGACTCAAACCTCCTTGCGCCACCAGATTGGCATGGTTACCCAGGACACCTCGCTGCTGCACCGCTCACTGCGTGACAACATCCGTTACGGCAGCCCCCACGCCAGTGATGACGACGTTTGGAACGCGGTGTGCCGCGCCCATGCAGATACCTTTATCAATGATCTGGTCGACCCGAAAGGGCGTCGCGGACTGGATGCCCATGTGGGCGAGCGCGGAGTGAAACTTTCCGGCGGGCAGCGCCAGCGGATTGCGATCGCCCGGGTGCTGCTCAAAAATGCCCCGATTCTGGTTCTGGATGAGGCCACCTCGGCGCTGGACTCGGAAGTGGAGGCCGCTATTCAAGAACAGCTGGATACGCTGATGGAAGGCAAAACGGTGATTGCCATTGCGCATCGGCTGTCGACCATTGCCATGCTCGATCGGTTAATTGTGGTGGATGAAGGGCGCATGGTGGAAAGCGGCACGCATCAGCAGCTGCTTTCACACAACGGCATTTATGCCAGCCTCTGGCAGCGCCAGTCAGGTGGCTTCCTGGGGCTTGATATTGATGGCAACGACCCCAACCAACAGTAGATACATACATCACTGTACATATTTGAACTGTACATACTGAGGTAACGATGAAAGCGATCAAGCTGAATCAGCCTGGCGGTTTGGACAAGCTGGACGTTGTCGACATGGACGCGCCTGGTGAACCGGGCCCTGGTGAAATCCGAGTGCATCTACACGCCAGCTCGCTGAATTTCCACGACTATGCCGTGGTCGCCGGAATGATTCCAACGGAAGACCTGCGCATTCCCATGTCTGATGGGGCCGGAGTGGTAGAGGCGGTCGGTGAAGATGTCAGCGAATTCGCGGTGGGCGACCACGTGGTATCCACCTTCTTCCCGCATTGGCTGGAAGGCCCGGCTAGAGTAGGCGATTTTCGCACTACGCCGGGCGACGGCGTAGACGGCTATGCCCGTGAGCAGGTTGTACGCCCCGTGGAGTGGTTTACTCATCAGCCCAAGGGTTACAGCCATGCTGAGTCAGCGACGTTAACGACCGCGGGCTTAACCGCTTGGCGGGCCTTAGTGGTCGATGGTGACATTAAAGCGGGTGATACTGTGCTGGTGCTGGGCACCGGAGGGGTCTCCATTTTTGCACTGCAGTTTGCCCGCCTGATGGGGGCGCGTGTGATCGCCACCTCATCGTCGAATGAAAAACTGGCGCGGCTGCGGGAAATGGGCGCCGAGCACACCATCAATTATAAAGAGACGCCTGAGTGGGGTAAGCGAGTTAAAGAGCTTACCAACGGTGAAGGCGTTGATCATGTTGTCGAAGTGGGCGGCCCTGGTACGCTACCGCAGTCCATTGAAGCAGTAAAAATTGGTGGTCATATCGCCCTGATAGGCGTGCTCACGGGGCGTGAGGGTGAGATACCGACAGCTAAATTAATGGCCAAGCAGGCGAGTTTGAAAGGCTTGATCGTCGGCAGTCGTCGCCAACAGATCGAAATGATCCGTGCACTCGAAACGTTCGATATGCATCCGGTGATTGACCGGGAATTTCCGCTGACAGAAATCGCTAACGCCTTTCACCACCAGGAGTCTGGTCAGCACTTCGGTAAGATTTGTCTAACGTTTTAAGCCAGTTGGCATAGTCATTTCTACAATCGCTATAGCCAGAAAGCTTGCACGCCTAGCCGAACTTGTGGGCGTGCAAGATCAAATTCACGTTATTCCGGCAATAGGCTATAGACTACCCCCTTTACTTCAAGCTCAAGTATTTCTTTGTAGGGCACTGTAATCCCTTCCACATCGCCTGGCGTACGGTAGCTGTTTTTAATTTCAGTTTCTGGAATTACTTTCACGCCTAACAAGCCGACATGCTGAATTCTGGCACTAAATCGATTACCTTCATGCTCGATCAATAGCCGCTCACCAGCAATGCATTTTTCTAATTTGGCGTGTAGCTCTTCTTCGCTGACCTGAACAACACTCATCGCTTTCTCCTTTAGCTGTTGCCTACGACATCCGTCCTATAAGAGCGTTAAATACTGCTTTTAACGACTTTATTTTAGACTATAAGTTCGGTTATGAGGTTAGCCTTTAGGAATGCCGTGCTAAAGTGCTGGTATTTCTAGCGACAGGAATAGGTACATGGGGGAGCAGCCATCATCAGCCGACACACCTTTGTGGGAAGTCGTTGAGCTTGATCAATTTCATACCCCCGAGCAGACCCAGGCCAGCCAGTGGAGACGTTCATTACGCTCGGTGTCAACATGGCTAGTGGGCAAGAACGCCGCCGAACAGCAAGTGAAAGAAGAGAGCGAGCTACACGCGCTACCTGAGGTTCGGCTGGCGCATCTAGTGCCACCCATCGATTGGTCGTTTGCAGCTAAGGCGTTAGCGCAACAGCTTGAAAGCTGCGAAGCACCGGTCACCTTTTTTATTACCCCACCTCATAGCGGCCATACATCGGTGGTTAAACAGTGGGCGGAAGAGCACCAAGTTGCCTGTTTATCGCCACCCACGCTTAACGAACTCACCAAGGGGGGCACTGAGTGGGTAGAGCGCTGTGTCAATCAACAAAAGTGGGCAGTGCCGGCCCTTGAGCGCCACTTTTTACGCCATACCCAAGGGATTCAGGGTATTCGTGAGTTTCTTGAGCGCGCTTTAAGCGGCCGTCTGGGACAGGGCGTGATTGGCTGTGACAGCTGGGCCTATGCGTATCTTCAGCAGGTGATCGGAATTGATGGCGCGCCGGTGTTTACCCTGCAATCGATGGAGGGTGAGCAGCTGTCACACTACTTTGCGGCGATGGCGACTCATGAGGGGCAGCCTCCAGCGGTCTACAGTACGCGAACCGGCAAGCAGGTATTGTCCGATTCAGCATCTGAGCAAAACGGTAAAGCGCCTAATAAAGAGCTCCTGCGCTTAGCGGCTCACTGCCGTGGTCATATAGGACTTGCTTGGCACTACTGGCGCGAGCGGCTGCGTGAGCCAAAAGCAGAAGATGAAGAGGCCCTATGGCTGGTGGATGCCCTCGCCGAGGCGGAGCTTTCCGCCGACACCGGGGATATCGCCACACTGGTACTGCATGCGTTACTGGTTCATGGCGGTCTGGATGACCACGCTCTAGGAGATGTGCTGCCGTTCTCACACCATGAAGCACTGAATGCCCGTTTAGCCCTGCAACGCAAAGGCATTATTTCAAGTTGCGAAGGGCGCTGGCAGATCACACCGCTAAGCTACGCGAGCGTTCGTCAGTTATTGGAATCGCGTAATTATCTGGTCGACCCTCTTTAAGCAGCCCTTCTCGATAGGCCCACGGAGGGCATTCCATGGAAGAACAACAGAAGTACGCGCGACTGTTTAACGATATCGATAGCCAAACGCTGATTACGTTAGGTGTTGTGCTGCTAGCAACCATTGTGCTGATTATTGTCAGCCAACGCGGGCTGAACTGGATCGGCAATCGAATGCACGGCCAAGTGCGTTTTCGTATTTTCGCCTTGGTGCCGATGACACGCTTGCTGATATTGATTACTGCGCTTGCCATCATCGTACCGACTATTATTGAGCCGTCGCTACGCAACATGGTGACCGTGATGGGGGCGCTGGGCTTAGCCATTGGCTTTGCCATGAAAGATTACGTCAGCAGCCTGATAGCGGGCGTTGTCTCAGCGGTAGAGCTGCCTTATCGGCCCGGTGACTGGGTGCAGATTGAAGATACCTACGGCGAGGTCAAGCACGTTGGCTTGCGCACCGTTGACATCCAAACCCCTGACGATGACTTGGTCTATGTGCCGCATTTAAAGCTGTGGGATCACGCCGTTTATAACGCCAACAACGGCGGTACCAGCCTGCAGTGCGTGGCGAGCTTTTATCTTCACCCGGAGCACGAAGCAGGCTGGGTGCGCAAAGCATTGCGCGATGTGGCGCTAACCAGTGCCTACCTGAAGTTCGATAAGCCAATTATTGTCGTAGCTGAAGAGAAACCCTGGGGTACCCACTATCGCATTCGCGCCTACCCGGTGGACCCTCGCCAGCAATTCTTGTTTATTACCGATCTCACCTTGCGTGGCAAAAAAGTGCTGAGTGCCGCGGGCGTACAGTCAGCGATGTTGCCACCGGATGCGGCCTTGGATACTCGCAACGCGGTGGGCTCGGCTTCCTCAAGAGGTAGTGATTAGCTCTCGCTTTCCTCGGGCAGCTCACCGCTGTGATAGACGTTTTGCACGTCGTCCAGCTCGTTGAGCATGCCTAGGAATTTTTCAAACATTGCCACGTCATCGCCTTCAACCGGCGTGGTGGTTTGCGGTAGAAACTGAATCTCGTCAACCTCAAAGTCAATTTCACCGAATGCATCCAGTAGCGCCTGTTTCGCTTTGGCGTAATCGGTATGCGGGGCGAAGACCGTAATGCGCTCGCCTTCCTGCTCGATGTCGGTGACATCGACATCGGCTTCCATCAATGCTTCCAGTACGGCGTCTTCATCGCTTCCGGCGAAGGAGAAGATAGCGCAGTGGTCGAACATATGGCTCACACTACCGGGCGTACCAATTTTGCTCTTGGTTTTGGTAAAGCAGCCGCGTACATCGCCAAAGGTGCGGTTGGGGTTGTCGGTTAGACAGTCGACAATCACCATCACATTGCCGGGGCCAAAGCCCTCGTAGCGCGCGGCAGAGAAATCTTCCCCACCGGCACCGCTGGCTTTGTCGAGCGCTTTATCAATGACGTGAGAGGGTACCTGATCTTTCTTGGCACGCTCCATTAAACCGCGCAGTGCTAAGTTACCGTTCGGGTCGGTACCACCAGCTTTAGCGCAAACGTAAATTTCGCGCCCGTATTTGCTGTAGACCTTGGTCTTTGCATCGGCCGTTTTGGCCATGGATTCCTTACGGTTCTGAAAAGCCCTACCCATGTTGCCGTCCTATGTATGTTTTCTAGACCTAATTTTTCTAGACTTAAGTTTTCTATATGCCCCGCGCACTGAGTAGCGGGGCGGGTGTCTTCAAAAGAGTGAAAAAGAGCGAAAAAGCAAATTTTACCCAACAGCGTACCATGCTAACAGCGTTATTTAAGAAGCTGGCCGAAGTGTTACTTGGCTTAGCGTATACTGGCGCTTACGCCTTATATCGTGATATCGACCTCTCAAGGAGACAACCACATGCCATTGACGCTGTGGCTATCACTTGCCGCGATCTGTGCCATGGGCGCTATGTCGCCGGGGCCAAGTTTGGCACTGGTACTACGCCACACACTAGGCGGCGGCCGCTTTGCTGGCGTGACCGCCGCAATATTTCATGCCCTGGGTGTGGGTTTTTACGCGCTATTGACCGTGTGGGGCTTGGGGGCATTAATTGCCGGCTTTCCGTTACTGTTTCAACTGATCACTTGGTGCGGAGCCGCCTACTTAGCATGGCTGGGAATTAAAGCACTGCGGGCCGGTCAAGCGGGCGCCTTACAGCCGACAGTGATGACTACTACCCGGGGCCAAGCAGCCAAAGAGGGCGTGCTCGTCGCGTTAGGTAACCCTAAGCTGATCCTATTTTTTGTCGCCCTGCTAAGTCAGTTTGTAACCCCGGACATGAGTGCGCTGGCTAAAGCGATTATAGTGCTAACAGCGATGATTATTGATGGTGGTTGGTACGTGTTGGTGGCTGTGCTGCTTTCCTACTCACGCATTTTGCCTTGGCTGCAACAGCGTGCCCACTGGATTAACCGCATTACCGGGGTACTGCTGATCGCGCTGGCGCTAAGAGTGGTCGCTGGGCCGCTGGTGTAAAAAGTAGAGTCGTGGCATGGTGATAGCTATGCCGTTTGAGGTTTTGTGGGGTCGAGTGATGCAAATTTACGACCAAGACTGCTATACCCACCAAGGGCTGCCGTTTAACCTACGCGCGCTGCGTGGCCAAGTACTGCTGGTGGTCAACGTTGCCAGCCAATGTGGCTTTACCCCTCAGTTAAGCGAGCTGGAAGCACTTTATCAGCGCTATCGGGACCGTGGCTTTACCGTGCTTGGTTTCCCCTGCAACCAATTTGGCCGCCAGTCACCCGAGAGCGCGCAAGCCTTTTGCCAGTTTGGGGAACAGAAATTTGGGGTGAGCTTTCCACTGATGGAAAAGGTTAGCGTCAATGGCAGCCAGGCCCATCCTCTGTTTTGCTGGCTTAAACGGGAAGCGCCCGGTGTGATGGGGACCCAATTGATTAAGTGGAATTTCACCAAATTCTTAATAGGCCGCGATGGCAAAGTGATAGCGCGCTTTGGGCCCCGCGACCATGGGAGCCCGCTGCGTCTGGCATTAGAGCAAGCGCTGGATCAAGCCTATCCATAACGCTAATCTGTAAAACAAGAGTGAGACTGCCTGAAAAAGTCAGCCTAAATCTGTTCTCCCCGCCCGACAGCGACGCGGTTCATTAGCGCATTCCAGCGGTGGCGAACCATCATCGTGGTCAATCCCGAAAACAGCGCCCAGCTTTTGCGTCGCCAGCCCTTCAAGCGCATGTTGTGATTAACCAACTGCTTCATCAGCTTATAATCATCAAATTGTCGCCACTCGCTAGCGATTGAAAGTTGGTGGCGAGACATCACCGGGGCCATTTCCAAGCGAAACATCCACTCAAGTTCATTGAGGGTCATATCGTAGCGCTGCACGACCTCTACCATATGGGCGTAATCGCGTTCGCTGGGTTCACGATCAAGCCACAGCGGGGCTAGCGCTAGCCAAAGGTCACCACGTTCATCTACTAGCTGCTGTGCATTCATGGTCGCCTCATTGGAAAAGTCGGTGCTTAGGCAACTATCGTGACGTGAAAGCGCCCCTAGCTCAAGGGCGGACAATAGCGCACGGCTACACATTAGCTCAAGAGCGGACACACGGCACGGAGACAGCTAGAATAGCCCCACTGAGTCAAAAAGTTGCCTTGGCAGGGCGACGTTGGTAACCAAATCAATCCTATAACGAGGTTCAATGTGATTATTAAACCCAAAGTGCGCGGCTTTATTTGTACCACCACTCACCCCATTGGCTGTGAGCAGAATGTTCGCGAGCAGATTGAAGCAACCCGCGCCCGCGGTTTGGATAAGCAGGCTGGCCCGAAAAAAGTATTGGTGATAGGGGCTTCGAGTGGCTATGGCTTGGCCGCCCGTATTACCGCGGCGTTTGGCTATGGGGCCGATACGCTAGGCGTCTTCTTTGAAAAGCCCGCCACCGATAAAAAGCCGGGTACTGCCGGTTGGTACAACAGCGCGGCTTTCGATAAGTTTGCCAAGCAGGAAGGGCTTTACAGCAAGTCGATCAATGGCGATGCGTTCTCCCATGAAGCGCGGGAAAAGGCCATTGAGCTAATCAAGCAGGACATGGGCGAGATTGATCTGGTGGTTTACTCGCTAGCATCGCCCGTGCGTAAGCTGCCAGACAGCGGCGAGCTGAAGCGTTCCAGCCTGAAGCCGATTGGAGAAACCTACCGTGCCACAGCCATCGACACTAATAAAGACGCCATCATCGAAGCGGAAGTAGAGCCTGCTACCCAGCAAGAGATCGACGATACCATTACCGTCATGGGTGGCGAAGATTGGGAACTGTGGATGGATGCCCTTGACCAAGCCGGTGTGTTGGCGAAAGGCGCGCGCAGCGTGGCGTTTAGCTATATCGGTACCGAAATCACCTGGCCGATTTACTGGCATGGCGCGTTAGGTAAAGCCAAGGAAGACCTGGATCGCGCTGCCGCGGCGATCGACAGCAAATTAAAAGCGAGCGGCGGTGGCGCCAACGTTGCTGTACTGAAATCAGTCGTTACCCAGGCGAGTGCGGCGATTCCGGTGATGCCGCTGTATATCGCCATGGTCTATCGCATCATGAAAGAGCAGGGGCTGCACGAAGGCACTATTGATCAATTGAACCGCCTATTCGGTGAGCACCTCTACTCATCTCAAGGACAGCGGGGCGAACTCGTGACGGATGAAGCTGGGCGTCTGCGTTTGGATGATTGGGAGCTGCGTGACGACGTTCAACAAGCTTGTCAGGATCTATGGCCAGAGGTGACCACCGAGAACTTGTTCGACATTACCGACTATGCTGGTTATAAGCACGAATTCTTGAAGCTGTTTGGTTTCGAGCGTGACGACGTAGATTACGATGCTGACGTCAATCCAGAGGTTACGTTCGATGTCGTCAATCTGTAAGTCATTCACCTAGGCGTTAGCGACGCCTATTCGACCGGAACGCGGGAGGTGTTTATGGATACTAAGGAAAGCAAAACCCCGGAAGAACAGAAAGAGCACATCATTGGTGAGCGGGTGCCTGAGGATTTTGAAGCTTCCAAGCCACATCTTCAGCCTGAAGCCAAGAAGCGCCCCAGCGGGATGTATAAGTTACTCCCGCTGGTGATTATCATTCTTGGTGTGATCGTAGTGAGCATTATTGTGCTAGGCATTATTAATCGGGGTAACTAGCCAGTCACCACGCTGACGTATTGCCGGGCCGAGCGCCCGGCAATTTTGTTTTGGAAAGGGCGCTTAATATTTAGAAGAAGGCTTATTACGTTCAACCGTTGTTAAATTTCGCCTATAAATTCGTCAGAGGGCGAAAGCTCTGCTAAGAAAGGAAGAGGTTATAAAAAGTTAATACCTTTCAAGCAGGAGGATATATGACACGAGTAGCACGCGTGGAGCCTATCAGTAACAAGCGAGACAATAAGCTTATTATTTCGGGTTGGCGAGTGATAGATGTAACTGAGCCTAGTGAGCCTCAGGAAATCTCTCAACATGAAACTGAACCTCAAGCCATTGACGCTGCACGGCGTTTTGAAGCCAAAACAGCCGAGGAGTTTGGCTCCGACCCTGATGATACTCAGGATTATGATGCGTCGGATGAACAGGCGGGTAAGCGTTTTCCTGGGTAGTTGTATTATTAATCAGCTAGCCAGTCTCGGTGTAATATTCAGTATGTAAATAGCTGCACAGTGTTTTTTAGCGCTCTATTAGCTAAGGGCTAAATAGTAAAAGTGGTAGTGAATACTTTGTCTACATAAATAATAGATGTAGTTGGCAAGTGGTTAATGTTTATTAATCTTTTATAAGAAATTCGTTTTGGCTTTGATTTAGTACACTTCGGTGTACTAGCTTCTTAAGTGTAAACCAACACAAGGAGAGATTGTATGAAACGGACAGCATTAGCAATTGCCATCGGTGCGGTTTGCGCAGGCTTATCAGCTGGCGTTCTTGCTCAGGAAGAGAACGAGAATGACACTGATCGAAGCAATCAAACGATCCAGCAACAAGACACAAATGCACAAGGGCAGGGTAGCAACGACGAAACTAGGGACATCAACGTTAAACAAAAGCCTGCTGAAGTAGAAGTAGAGCAAGAGAAACCTGATATCACGGTGGAGCAGTCTCAACCTAAAGTCACTATTGAGCAACCTGAGCCCAATGTGACCGTGGAAGAAGCCGAACCTAATGTCACCGTTGAGCAAACTGGCGAGCCTGAGGTGACGATTGAGCAAGCGGAAGACGCCCAGGTTAATGTCAATGAAGACGAGCAAGAGCGCCAGCAGAATGATCAGCAGAGTGACCAAACTGATCAAAATGATCAAAATGATCAGGCCGATCAAAATGACCAGTCCAACTCACTGATGTCACGTCAGGTCAGCGACCTGGAAGGGATGACAGTGATGAATCAGGAAGATGAAGAGATCGGTGGAGTACAACATATTGCAAAGCACGATGAGTCTGGCGATTTGTTTGCTATTGTTTCGGTAGGTGGTATTTGGGGCTTTGGCGCAACGGACATTGCGCTGCCTATCAATGACATGCAGCTTGAAAATGATCAGCTCGTTGTCAACACAAACTATGGCGAAGATGAAATTGAAGCTTCATCGAATAATTACCAAGAAGATGAGTACAGCGAAGTGGATGGCAACATGACGCTATCTGAGGCGCAGCAACAGTAACGCAGCAACACTAACAGAGGTGCTGTTTGATACAGTCAATCGTTAGTGACTAATGAAGAGGGCAAGGCGGATACGCCTTGCCCTTTTTGGTAGCTGCGCTAACGCTATTAACGCGGCGACATCTTTTTTTATGTATGAGTAACAAGCGCTGCCTTCATTTGCGCAATTGGGTAAGATGGTTATTTATCCAAGTCGTTGGCGGTTCTCATGCAGTTTCTTCAATAATTATGCAGTCCAATCACTTAGCATCAAAAGCAGCGATAGCCCGTCGGCGGGTCGCGTTTATGCTACTGCCGGGATTCTCGCTGTTGACCCACGCCAGCGCGCTGGAGCCGCTGCAAATGGCGAACCAGTTGAGCGGGCAGATGCTTTATCACACCGTTACGTTAAGCCTTAGCGATGAACCGGTACGCAGCGGTGCGCAGCTTTCCCTGATTGCGCAGCATGAATTAAGTACAGCGCTGGGGCCGCTCGATCTATTACTAATATGCGCGCCTACGCCGCTTCCCTATACGTTGCCAGCAAAGCTTAACGAGTGGTTGCGCGGCCACCAGGGGCGCGGCGTGGCGCTGGGCGGTTTGGCCGGGGGGACGGAAGTGCTGGCGCGTTGTGGGTTGCTGGAAGGCTATCGTGCCACGCTGCCATGGCAGCGCTTTGAGGCGTTTGCGCAAGCCTACCCGCAAGTCACCCTTTCCCAGCAGCTGTTCGAAATTGACCGCGACCGACTGACCTGCGCCGGCGGCACGGCGGCGATGGATCTGATGCTGACGCTGATAGGTCAGCACCACGGCGCACGCTTGGCAGAGCAGGTCTCGGAACAGTTTGTGTGTGATCGCATTCGGCTGGCGGACGAGCGCCAGCATGTGCCACTACGCACCCGCCTGGGCCATGCGCCCAAAAGCCTGATAGATGCCGTCACGCTGATGGAAGCCAATATCGAGGAGCCGCTCTCGACCCTTGAGCTGGCCGAGCACCTGGGGATTTCCCGGCGCCAGCTGGAGCGACTGTTTAAGAAGTATCTGCAGGCGGTGCCAAGCCGGTACTATCTGGATTTACGCTTACAGGAAGCGCGCAAACAACTGCGTGAAAGTGACCGGCCGGTAGGCGATATCGCTTTCGCTACCGGTTTTTCCTCCGGTGCGCATTTTTCCACCGCCTACCGAAATCATTTTGGCATGACGCCCAGAGAAGAGCGCCTGGGTTAGAAAGATAAGGTTAGAGGGCTCAGGTTAACGTATCGACAATGCCGCCTTCCACGCGCAGCGCTGCACCCGTTGTCGCGCTGGCTTGAGGCGACGCGGCATAGACGCTCATGCTGGCCACTTCTTCAGGTGTTGCTAAGCGTTGGATGATAGAAGTCGGGCGGTTCTCTTTAACAAAGCGTGCCTCCATTTCCTGCTGAGAAATGCCTTCTTTCTCTGCCATTTCACCAATCATCGTGAGCACGCCTTCAGAGCGCGTTGGCCCAGGCAAGATAGCGTTGACAGTTACCTGCGTGCCGCTGAGCACTTTGGCCAGCCCGCGCGAAACCGATAACAGCGCCGATTTGGTCATGCCGTAATGCACCATCTCGGTGGGGATGTTAATGCCCGATTCACTAGAGATAAACTGGATGCGGCCCCAGTCGCGGTCGCGCATGCCCTGGGCATAATGGCGAGAAAGGCGCACGGCACTCATGATATTGATGTCGAAAAATTGTTGCCAGGTCGCGTCATCAACCTCGAAGAAGTCCTGGGGGCCGAAAATTCCCACATTATTGATCAGGATATCCGTGCTGGGTTGCTGCTCGATCAGCATTTTGCAACCTTCAGCGGTGCCGAGATCGGCGGCCACGCCTTCTACCTGAGCATTTGGGGCATCCTGTTTAATGCTGGCTATTGCCTCATCCACACGTGCCTGCGAACGGCCTGTGACGACAACTTTGGCGCCAGCGTTGGCAAGCCCTTGGGCAATCGCAAAGCCGATACCCGCCGTCGAGCCGGTAATGATGGCGTGCTTACCGCTTAGATCAATCTGCATAGGGTGTACTCCTCTCTTCCTGAGTGTCAGTACGTCGCGATACCTCGCTATCCAAGCATGACTTTATCGCTTGCCAATAAGTATGGGGGTCTTATAGCGTTCTTCAAGGCGTTAACGCGACTCAATGGGCGTCGCTATTCATAATTTGCCGTCCCATTGCTGAAAGCGGTTAACCGCGTTGGCCCCTTATACTGTTTTCATTCCTTTCCTCCACCGGAGATAACGCGCCATGAGTCATACCCCAAGCCGTCAAGATTACGACCACTACATGACGCCCAACTACTCTCCGCAGCAGGTCATACCCGTGCGCGGTGAAGGTAGCCGCTTGTGGGATCAGCAGGGGCGGGAATATATCGATTTCGCTGGGGGCATCGCCGTCAACTCCCTGGGTCACTGTCACCCGGTGCTGGTCAATGCGCTGAAAGAGCAGGGCGAAAAGCTCTGGCACCTCTCTAACGTGTTTACCAACGAGCCCGCATTGAACCTGGCCAAAACGCTGGTCGAGCGTACATTCGCTGATAAAGTGTTTCTATGCTCTTCAGGCGGTGAAGCCAACGAGGCCGCGCTGAAGCTGGCACGTCGCTGGGCCGTCGATAACCATGGCGAACAGAAAGACAAGATCATCTCGTTTTATCAATCTTTTCACGGCCGCACCTTCTTCACCGTGAGCGTGGGCGGCCAGCCCAAGTATTCCCAGGGCTTTGGCCCGGTGCCGGGCGGCATTCATCACGCCAACTACAACGACCTGGAAAGCGTTCGTGCGCTGATGGGCGACGACACCTGCGCGATCATGGTCGAGCCCATGCAGGGCGAGGGCGGCATCGTGCCCGCAACACCAGCATTTCTCCAGGGCTTGCGCGATCTGTGTGACGAACATAACGCGCTGTTGATTTTTGACGAGGTGCAAACCGGCGTGGGTCGCAGCGGTGAGCTCTACGCTTACAAGAACTACGGCATCACCCCGGATATCCTGACCAGCGCCAAGTCGCTGGGCGGTGGTTTCCCCATTGGCGCCATGCTGGCCACCGATGACGTCGCCAAGTCGCTGGTCATTGGTACTCACGGCTCCACCTACGGCGGCAATGCGCTTGCCTCTGCCGTGGCGCTGGCAGCCGTCGAGTTTATCGATACCCCTGAAGTGCTGGAAGGCGTGAAAAAGCGTCACGATCTGTTCCGCGAACACCTGGAAACCATCAACCGCAAGCACGGGGTGTTCAAGGAGATCCGGGGTATGGGCCTGCTCATAGGTGCCCAGATGTCGGATGCCTATGAAGGCCGCGCCAAGGACATTCTGCCGCTGGCCATCGAAGAGGGCTTGATGGCCCTGATTGCAGGACCCAATGTACTGCGCATGGCACCTTCGCTGGTGATTCCCGAGGCGGATATCGCCGAAGGCATGGTTCGGCTAGAGCGTGCCATTGAGCGGCTAGTTGCCTCAGCATGAGTGAGCAGCCTACTGGGTTAACAGAGGGGGCGTCGAAGATGCTGGTAGTGCGACCCGTTAAAGCGTCGGATCTCCCGGCGCTCGAACAGTTGGCTGAGCATGCAGTGCCCAGGTTGACCAACTTGCCTGCCAATCGCGAGCGGCTTCAGGAGCGCATCGCGCGCTCCCAGGAGGCTTTCAATGGCGAGGTCGAGTTTCCAGAAAACGAGCACTATACCTTTGTGCTCGCTGACGATAGTCGTGAGGAAGTGTTGGGAACGGCCACTATCCGTGCCCAGGCAGGCGCCAATGAGGCTTACTACACCTATCGTCAGGAAACGCTGATTCACGCCTCGCAGCAGTTGAATGTGCGTCGTGAAGTTCAGACACTGGCGCTTTCCCACGAAGTCTCCGATGCTACCCTGCTGTGCGCTTTTTCGCTGAATCCCCGCTATAAGGGCACCAGTGCCGAGAATCTGCTGCGTCGGGCGCGGTTGATGTTTATTGCCCAATATCCAGAGCGCTTTTCGCGCATCCTGGCGGTCGCGTTCCCCGGCTACCTGGATACTCGCGGTGAATCGCCGTTTTGGGAAAGCGTCGGCAGGCACTTCTTTGCCCGCAGCTTCCAGGACATCAACCACGTTGCGGGGGTGCGCTCGAAAAGTTTCATCGCCGAAGTGATGCCCCAATTCCCGCTCTACCTGCCGCTGTTGACGCCCCAGGCGAGGGCCGCCATTGGTCGTGAACACCCCGCCCATGAAGAGGCGCTGGAAGAGATGCTGGCAGAGGGGTTTGTGCGTTCGCGCCATGTGGATATTTTCGACGCTGGGCCGATTGTCAAAGCCGAGCGTGAGCGGCTGGAAACCTTTCGTCGAGCCGCCTGGCACCCGGTGCGCATACGTCCCGAACACGCTTTGCCAGATGCCGAACCGGCGATGATTGCCAACCAGAAGCTGGGTGATTTCCGCTGTATCGTCGCGCGTTATGCGTTGTCGCCCACGGGCCAGTTGATGCTGTCGGCGGAGCACGCCGAGCGGCTGGGCGTTTCGGAAGGGCGAGCCGTGCTGGCCGCACCGCTTACCTTACCCGCCGCGGTGGACGCGCTCGATGAAGGAGAAATGTAATGCGCATTCGACCCATTGCCCGCAATGACCTGGATGGGCTGCAGGCGCTTGCGCAGCAGGCCGGGGTAGGGTTTACCTCGCTGCCGGATAACCGCGAGTTTCTGGCCGGCAAGATAGAAGCCGCCGCCAGTGCCTTTGAAGAGCGCACCCCGGTGGATGACCGGCTCTACTTTTTTGTTCTTGAAGATGAAGAGAGCGGCGAACTTGCTGGCTGTTGTGCCATTGAAGGCCAGGTAGGGCGCGAAGTGCCGTTTTACAACTATCGGCTGGGTACTTTGGCGCACTCATCCATTCAATTGGATCTTCACCGCACCATCGACACGCTGTTTTTAAGCTCCGACCACACCGGCGATGCTGAGGTGTGCTCGCTGTTCCTGCGTCCGGAGTATCGTGGTGAAGCCAATCGCCACTTACGCAACGGCGCGCTGCTTTCCAAAGCGCGCTGGTTGTTTATCGCCCAGTTTCGTGACCGATTCCCCAATAAAGTGTTGGCGGAAATGCGCGGTGTGTTCGATGAGAACAACACCAGCCCTTTCTGGGAGAGCCTGGGCAAACACTTCTTCCCCATGGATTTCAGCGAAGCGGACCGACTCACCGGCTTGGGGCAGAAGAGCTTTATCGGTGAGTTGATGCCCAAGTTCCCGATCTACACCACCTTTATGGCCGAAGAGGCGCGCGCTTGCATTGGCCAGGTACATCGCCACACCCGCCCAGCACTGGAAATGTTGAAGAAAGAGGGATTGCGCTGGGAAGGCTATATCGACATTTTCGACGGTGGCCCCACGGTGGAAGCTTACATCGATGATGTGCGCGCTATCCGTAATTCAAGGCTATGCCAGGTTGAGGTGTCTGCCGCTGCCCGTGAAGAGAGCGTCAGCCGCTGGCTGGCGGCTACCACCCATATGCTGAACTTTACTGCCAGCTGGATAGGTCGCGCGCCCGCCGACGACAACACTATCGTGCTTAACGAGCAGGAAGCGAGCCGCTTGGGTGTCGCTACCGGTGATTACCTTCGCCTGTTGGAAACCTGAGCCCGAAAGCCTGTACGTACATAAGCCCGCATTTACATGGCAAGGAGAGAACGATGCACGCCCAACAGCAGCAACTTATCAATGGCGCCTGGCTAGCAGGCGACGCCGCGTCGTTGAGCAAGCACGATCCCGTTTCCGGTCAGCTGCTCTGGCAGGCCACCACGGCCAGCGCGGATCAGGTCAAGATCGCCGTAAAGGCTGCCCGCAGCGCCTTTCCTGGCTGGGCGCGCACTCCCTTTGCCGAGCGCCAGGCCCTCGTCGAGCGTTTTGCCGAGGTGCTGAAATCCCGAGGGGAGGCGCTAGCCGTGGCGATTGCCTCTGAAACCGGCAAACCCCTCTGGGAAGCGCGCACTGAAGCGGGTGCGATGGTGGGCAAGGTCGCACTATCGGTCAAGGCTTATAACGAGCGTACCGGTGAGCGTGAAAAAGCCGTTGGCAATGCAAAAGCCGTATTGCGCCATCGCCCCCACGGCGTGATGGCGGTATTCGGCCCCTATAACTTCCCAGGCCACCTGCCTAACGGCCATATGGTTCCTGCGCTATTGGCGGGCAACACCGTCGTCTTCAAACCCAGCGACCAGACCCCGCTGACCGCCGATTTAACCCTTCAGTGCTGGCTGGAAGCCGGGCTGCCTGCTGGGGTGATCAATCTGGTGCAGGGAGGCGTCGCCGTTGGTCAAGCGCTGGCAGGCAACCCCGGTATTGATGGCCTGCTGTTTACCGGTAGCGCCAAAGTGGGCGGTATGCTGCATCAGCAGTTTGCCGGACAGCTGGATAAAATCCTGGCGCTCGAACTGGGTGGCAACAACCCGCTGGTAGTGAAGGACATTGATGACGAGCGTGCAGCGGTACTCACCATTCTGCAGTCGGCGTTTCTCTCCGGTGGCCAGCGCTGCACCTGCGCTCGCCGCTTGATGGTGCCGGAGGGCGCCGTGGGCGACCGGCTGATCGATGCGCTTTCCGAGGCGATCGCTAAGCTGCACGTGGCGGGCCAGTTCGAAGAGAACCCTGCGCCATTCTATAGCGGTTTGGTGAGCGTAGCGGCGGCAGATGGTCTGCTCAAGGCGCAAGAGGAACTGGAGTCCATGGGGGGCACGGTGATCAATCGCATGCGTCGCTTGGAAGAGAACACCAGTCTGTTAAGCCCTGCGCTGATTGATGTGACGGGCCTGGACGTTCCCGACGAGGAGCACTTCGGACCGCTGCTGAAAATCCATCGCTATCGCGATTGGGATGAAGCGCTCTCGCTTGCCAACAACACCCGCTACGGGCTCTCCGCCGGGTTGATTGGCGGCGATCAAGCCGATTGGGACGACTTCCTGCTGCGCATTCGCGCAGGCATCGTCAACTGGAACCGCCAGACCACCGGCGCTTCCGGTGATGCGCCCTTCGGCGGCGTAGGTGACAGCGGCAACCACCGCCCCAGCGCTTATTACGCGGCAGACTACTGCGCTTATCCGGTTGCTTCCATGGAAGCCGACACCCTGGAGATGCCTGAAACCTTGCCACCAGGAGTGAGTCTATGAACGGCAGTGCCTTCAGCCATATCAGGGAAGTCAATTTCGACGGCTTGGTCGGCCCTACCCATAATTACTCAGGGCTGGCAGTCGGTAACGTCGCTTCGATGAGCCACGGTGGCCTGCTCTCCAATCCCAAGGAGGGCGCGCTGCAGGGGCTGCTTAAGATGAAGTCGCTGATGGACGCGGGCTATGCCCAGGGTGTGCTGCCTCCTCAACAGCGCCCAGACATTGGCGCACTGCGCGATTTAGGTTTTAGCGGTAGTAATAGCGATGTGCTGGCCCGCGCCGCTCTTGAAGCCCCACAGTTGCTGCGAGCGGTATGCTCGGCTTCCAGTATGTGGACGGCTAACGCGGGAACTATTACCCCCAGCGTCGACGCATCAGATCACCGGGTACACTTCACTCCAGCCAATCTGCAATCCAGCTTTCACCGCTATTTAGAGCCGCAAACCACTGGCCGCGTGCTGCAGGCGATCTTCCGTGACGAACAGCACTTCGCCCACCATCCGGTGCTACCCGCCACCCCAGCCTTTTCCGACGAAGGGGCGGCCAATCACACCCGTCTATGCGGTGAGCACGGCGAACCCGGCGTTCACCTGTTTGTATATGGCCGCCAGGCGTTTGGTGACGTGCGTAGCGGTGAGCGCGAACCAACACGCTTCCCTGCTAGGCAAACGCTGGAAGCGGGCCAAGCAGTAGCCCGCCAGCACGGGTTAACACAGGAGCAAACAGTATTTGCCCAGCAGCACCCGGATGCCATCGATGCAGGCGTCTTCCATAACGACGTGATTGCCGTAGGTAATGGCCCCGTGCTGCTCTACCACGAAATGGCGTTTCTGGATGAAGAAGGCACGCTCAATGAGCTGCGCGCCAAAATGGCCAGCCCGCTGATTCCCGTGCGCGTGCCCTTGGAAGCGGTAAGCATGGAGGATGCGGTAGCCTCGTATCTCTTCAACTCACAGCTGCTATCCAACCCGGATGGCACCATGACACTGGTAGTGCCCGGCGAATGCCAGGAGCGCGAAGCAGTATGGAACACCATCCAAAATCACCTGCTAGCAGGCAATAACCCCATCAGCGAAGTGATCGTTAAAGACGTCAAGCAGAGCATGCGCAACGGCGGCGGCCCCGCTTGCCTGCGCCTGCGCGTGGTGCTAACGGAGGCCGAACGTGCAGCGCTCTCTGGCCGCGTGCTGCTCACCAATGCACTGTACACTGACCTGACCGCGTGGGTGGAGCGCCACTATCGCGATCGCCTCGCCCCGGACGATTTGGCCGATCCACAGCTGGCGGAAGAGTCGCTTGCAGCACTGGATGAACTCACTCAACTGCTGAAAATCGGCCCGGTTTATCCCTTTCAACTGGGGTAGGGTGTGATGTAGTGAGGGAAAATAATAAACGCCAGGGCAGTGCCTTGGCGTTTGGGTTTAAAGTTTGCAGCGAAAGCTTAGCCGTCGCTTTGCCCGGCGTATGCGATTAGGAGGGAGCAGTGCGACAATATATGCTGGCCTTGGTGATAGGAGTATTTTTAATAATGTCGACAGGCACTAATGCGAACGGCTTGGATTTCGAAGCGTTAGTGTCTGAGCAAGGCGCAGCAGGCCCACTGCCAGCACTTCAGCCGTTTGAAGCAAGGGATGGCACCACACTTTCATATCGGCATTATCCAAGTGAATCCGACACGGCGCTGGTGCTCGTGCACGGCTCAGGGACCGACAGTCGATACCTGGCAACCTTTGCTCGCGGATTGGCTGCTTCAGGCGCCGCTGCTGTTTACACCCCGGATATTCGAGGGCATGGGCCATCTCCCGTTCGGCGCGGCGATATCGACTATATCAAGCAGCTTGAGGATGATCTTGCCGATCTTATTGCCCACATCAAAGTGGTCAATCCTCAATTAACGCGTATCGTCGTCGGTGGGCATTCGTCAGGTGGCGGGTTAGCAATACGTTTTGCTGGTGGTACGCATGGGCACCTTGCCAACGCCTATCTGCTGCTAGCGCCTTACCTGGGATACGACGCACCTACTGTTCGGAAAAACTCGGGCGGGTGGGCAGACCCCAAAGTGACCAGAATCATTGCTATATCCATTTTGAATGAACTCGGTATTACCCACTTCAATAAGCTACCGGTGCTGCACTTTAATTTGCCGCCCGAATACCGCCAGGGCTCAGAAACGCTAGCGTATTCGTACCGGCTTATGAAGGGCTTTGCTTCCGCCAATTGGCAGAACGATCTCAGTTCTATGGCGGCTCCAGTCCTTCTTATTACTGGATCTGATGACGAAGCATTTTTTGCGGAGCGCTTCGAGCCCACTTTGCGGCCCATCGTTCCACACGCTGATATCGTCACGGTGCCTAATGCATCGCATCTGAGCCTTGTTGTGAACAAAGAGGGCATCAAGACAGCTTACCATTGGCTTCAAGCGTTATAAGAGCGAAAATCTCATGTGTATGGGATGGTGGAAACACTTATGGTTCTCACACCTAGCACTAGGATTACGTCAATATGCCCTTAATCGACATCCGTGCTGCACTCGAAACTGATGTTCCGGACATTCAATCCTGCGCACGACTGGCCTATTCAAAGTACATCTGCCGCATCGGCCGTGAACCCGCGCCCATGCATGCAGACTTCGCAAGCCTAATCGACTACGGCTACATAGATGTTGCCATCCTTGATTCACATTTTGTGGGCTATGTTGTGTTCTACCCCGAAGGCG
This sequence comes from Vreelandella arctica, assembly GCF_037070215.1. Classification (NCBI taxonomy): domain Bacteria; kingdom Pseudomonadati; phylum Pseudomonadota; class Gammaproteobacteria; order Oceanospirillales; family Halomonadaceae; genus Vreelandella; species Vreelandella arctica. The sequence goes on from NZ_JBANSN010000001.1 coordinate 191,479, forward strand.
ATCATTTTCACCTCGAAAACGTTGCCATACTGCCTGAGTATGGCGGCCTCGGCATTGGGAAGCGATTGATCGATCACGTGGAACGTTCTGCCGAGGAAAAGGGATATGAAGCCGTGGAACTTTATACGAATGAAGCCATGACAGAAAATCTCGCCATGTACCCCAAACTGGGATACGTCAGGGGCGAGTGTCGGCATGAAGCGGGGTTTAATCGAGTGTATTTCCGAAAGCAGCTAAAGTTGAATGGCTGACAAGAAGAGCTTTCCTAGTTGGGTCGATTCAGTGAACGCGTCACTCTTGAGTTCATCACCGTATTGGAGATTGGTGATTTGAGAAAAGTATTAATGAGCGCCTGTCTCTTGGGTAAAAAGGTTCGCTATGATGGTGGCGCCCTTTCCGTGGATGATCAGATTGTTGAACAGTGGTGTTCTGAAGGCCGAATCGTTTCTGTTTGTCCTGAAGTTGAGGCGGGGATGAGTATTCCCAGGCCGCCCGCGGAGATTTTCAAGGGCAGTGGTAAGGGCGTTTTAAACGGTGAGGTCGATGTTATCGAAAACGATGGAGGCAAGGTGACCAATGAATTTTTAGCAGGTGCCTCTATCGCTTTGAACCTGTGCCGTAAATTCGATATCGATATCGCAGTGCTTGCTGAGTTCAGTCCTTCATGCGGAAGCACCGCTATTTATGACGGCAGTTTCTCTGGTAAAAAAGTACCGGGTATGGGAGTAACAGCCGCACTGCTCCGGGAACATGGTGTGCACGTGTTTAGTCAGTATGAAATAGCCCGAGCTAACACTGCACTTCTTGCTACAAGTTCGTGAAAGCAGCACTAGGATTCGAGATATGACGCCTATTATTCGGTCTACTAACGACAAGGCGTTCGCGGAAAAATTAATTCGCCAAAATATGTCTGCTTACTACGAACAGTTGGATATGTGCTGGAATACAGCCCTGTTTGATAAACAATGGGATGAGTTAGACAGTTACGAATTAGTTATTAACGCTAGCCCAGTAGGGTTGTTATGCATAAATCACGATGAAGCCGCTTACTATATTCGAGAGCTACAAATTGATCAGAAGTGGCAGCACCAAGGCTTAGGTACAGCGGCAATCCGCCACACGAAGGAAATCGCCCAACAGTCGGGCATCCGCTTACTTCGGCTGCGTGTGTTTTGTATCAACCCAGCAATAGCGCTATACGAGCGTATGGGGTTTCGCGTGCGTAAAACCGAGGGCGGGACTCACTATATGGAGAAAAGGATTGATTAGCTGCTCAAACTGAATCGTGTTGTACTCCCTGATGCCTTACTCCTTTACTGTCGCAATGATGTCTGTCATATCGGTCACTTCTAAACCATCCTCCCGTATTAATTTCGTTTCAACACGCAGTCCATTCCTCGTTTGTAGCTGAAGGCGAAGCGGTGTATTGCCAGGTTCTAAGTGCTCTCCGCCCCACTCGCGAAGGGCGATAACCACGGGGAAGAGTGCATGGCCTTTCGCTGTTAGCGCATAGCCTTTGCGGGCTCGTTGTCCTGAATCACGGTATTGGTAGCGCTCTAAAATACCTTCTTGAACCAATCTGGCAAGCCGGTTGGACAAAACTGAGCGAGTAATACCCAGGTCTTCTCTGATTTGGTCGAAGCGCTCAGCACCACATATCACTTCTCGCAGAATCAGCAGCGACCACATATCTCCCACAACCCGGATCGCCTTGGCAAGCGAGCATTCTGAGACGGGAACACGTGTGTGAGAAGTGTGTGTTTCGGTGTGGTTTTTCATATTCCAATGATAGCAAAGTTTGAAAACAGAACTAAGCGCGACTAATCTGAGTCTTTATTAAAGACTCAGGTGGCCGATATGACACAATCTGACTTTCTCCACGAGCGTGATCCTACAGCACTCACAACTGACCTTCGTACACTCGCTGCGCTGGCCTTGGTGCCGGCAATCGGCCTAGGTATTGCACGATTTTCCTACGCATTACTTCTACCCTCTATGAGCTCAAGTCTTGGATGGAGCTATGCCGATGCAGGCTGGATGACCTCGGTAAACGCAGCAGGGTATTTTATTGCCGCGCTGATTTCGGCCCGTTTTATTGGAGTTGTTGGGGCCAATCGAGTCATGCGTACGGGGATCTTCGCATGCGTGATCGCTTTGATCATGATGGGAGTATTTCGCCACACTGCATTGCTCAATATCTCCTGGTTTTTGGCTGGACTAGGCGGCGCTAGTGCGTTTATTGCTGGTGGGGTTATCGCCGCCCAAGTATCCCAACGCCATCCGGCACGAGCGTCGTTTTTACTTGGCATCTTCTATGCGGGGCCAGGTTTAGGCATTGTGCTTTCGGGGGTTGGCGTTCCCTGGGTTCTGAGCCAGTGGGGCGCGACGGCATGGCCTACTGCTTGGTTAGCATTGGCGGCCATATCAGTGGTACTCGCACTCGGCGTCGTATGGGGTGTTCGCGCCATGCCACAAAGCCGAGTTCAGGCACATGCATTGGCACCATTAGCTTCTATGCAGTGGATGCTGGTTGGCTATGGCTTTTTCGGGGCAGGCTATATTACTTACATGACGTTCATGATCGCCTGGATACAGTCCCACGGTGAGAGTGCCGCGTTTCAATCGCTATTCTGGGTCGTGCTGGGCTTGGCTGTGACTGTCTTCCCTTGGCTTTGGGCTGGTGTACTGCAAAATCAGCGCCACGGTCGTGCATTTGCGATGCTTAATGGATTGACCCTGATTGGCGCTGCATTGCCGCTTATATCAAGTGCTTGGCCTGTTCTGCTAGTGTCGGCTGCGGTTTTCGGTTGTGCCTTTTTTGGTGTTGTGGCTTCTACGACAGCTTTTGTGCGGAGAAATTGTGATGCTTCGTCTTTGGCGTCGGGTATTGGTGCGATGACGGTCGCGTTTAGTATTGGCCAGACATTGGGGCCAACGTTAAGCGGTTGGTTGAATGATCTAACCGGGGGGCTATCGTTCGGGTTATTAACGTCAGCCGCCTTTTTAATCGCCGCAGCGTTAATCGGTTTGTTGCAAAAAGATTTCGGGGCAGGGCTGTCAGCACAATGAATATCAGGTATGGCTGGCTATCTGCTTACACCATGCCAACGGCGCCCATACTGTCATGTTCGTTTAAGTCGCTCTCGGGTTAATTAGTTAAGTTGTTTGGCTTTGCCAATGTTGAGCAGGGCAATGCCGGTGCCAATTAACAGGGTGCCTAGCAGTAAGCCCTCAGGGGCGGTTTCTCCCTGCAACACTATGGCAACTGGAACACCCACCACGGCGCCAACGGAGCCCAATAGGCTTAGAAACACCGGGCCACCACTTTTCTGTAGCAGGAAGAGCAGTAGGAACTGGCCTGCGAAGACCACTGCTTGAATGGCAATCAGCATGATCGGCAGGGAGCGGTCTGTTGGAACGTTCAGTGAGAAGCCCGGCAGAAAACCCACGCTGAGCAGAAGGGCGGCAGCGGCGATGAGCATCCCAGGTGCCAGTGCATCGCTGGATACGCCTTCTGGCCAGCGCAAGGTTCTGTAAAGATTGCCGATGGCTAGCAGTACGGGCCCGATTAAAGCGAGAAGAATCCAGAGATAATCGGCATCCGGCGCAGAAAGCTTATGGAAGGCCAGGGTGACGGCACCTGCCAAGGCTGATATTACCCCCGCCGCACGCAACACCTGGAAGCGCTCCATTTTTAATGCTAGCGCGCCGACGTAGGTGAGTAGCGGTGGCAGGGTGATGATTAATGCCACGAACCCAGCACCCACATGGGGGACGGCTGAGAAAAACAGTAGGTTGGCACCCGCTACGCCCAGCAGCCCTGAAATAACGTAATACTCAATGGTACGACCGTTCACTGGCGGTAGATTGCGGCGAAAGGCGGAGAGAACCAATAAAATAAGCGCTGCCCCTGAAATCGACCAGAACAGAAAAGCGAGCGCTGACAGCTGAATATCACCGGCAAGTTTCGCCAAATTAGTCGATAGACCCAACAAGGCGCCACCGGCTAGCAGGTATATCAGTGGGGCAAGCCAAGTTCTTTTACGTGAGTGTGTTGTGCGGGCAGTGCTTGATAACGTCATTGGCGAAGTTCTCATTGGTACCGTTTTTGAAACTATCTTGATATCAAGTTATGTGTGATTAATCTTGACGTCAAGCTAATTAGGCGCAAAATAGGCTCATGGATCATGTAGACAACATTCTTAAGCAGTGGCGGCTGGAGAGGCCTGAACTAGACGTTGCGCCGATGGGTACCATCGGGCGGGTTAAACGGCTGAACCACACTTTAATGCGCGCAATGGAGAAGACCTGGGCGAAATACGGTCTGACTGACGCGAGCTTTGACGTTCTGGCAACTCTTCGCCGTGAGGGGGAGCCTTACGCGCTATCGCCGGGGGATTTGATGGCATCCACCATGGTGACATCGGGCACCATGACCCACCGTATCAATCAACTAGAAAAGGCGGGGTTGATTGAGCGGGTTAAAAATCCTGACGATGGCCGCGGTTTTCTAATCTCTCTGTCCCAGCGTGGGTTTGAGTTAATCGACGAAGCGGTGGCCGCCCATGTGGAAACCCAGGCGCAGCTGGTGAGGGGCCTGAGTAAAGAGCAACGAGAGCAACTTGATGATCTGCTTAAGCAGTTTTTGGCGGGGTTTGAGCAGAAGTGAGGTGCGCCTTAGCGGCAAGCTAGTCACTATTTAATCCGCACATTTAACATTAAGTGTTGAGATTCCTGCCTCGAACCCCCACTTCATCGCCTCCATGAACGCGCGGACTCTGGCCACATGGCGCAGATCCGGGTGAGTGAGCAGCCAGAGTGGGGTAGTGAGTGCTTCAATGGGCTCGCTTAGCCTGAGTAGCGCTGCATCGGCATCGCCAAGGTAGCAGGGCAGTACCGCAATACCCGCCCCGTGGCGTACCGCTGATTGCATGCCCAGCATGCTGTCCACCCGGTAGGCGGCGCTTTTATCCATCATCCACTTTTCAAGCGTTGCGTCGCCCAGATGAACATCTGGGCCGATCCAGCTTTCTGTTGGCAGTGACGCTGTGCCTAGCGGCAGAGGGGCGTTTTGCCAAAGCGCCTTTTGGCCATAAATTGCCTGGTTAATATCGCCTATCTTGCGGCCTACCAGAGTTTCGGGTGGCTTTTTAGTTGGGCGGATCGCGATATCGGCCTCCCGCCGCGACAAACTTTGCAGCTGATTGGAGATAACCACTTCCAGCGTGGTTTCCGGATAGCGCTGGCGAAAGCTTGCCAGTAGCGGCGAGACCAGCCCCGCGAAAAGTGTATCAGTGGTGGTGATTCGCAAGCTGCCGGTGAGGGTTAAATCCTGCCCTATGATACGGCGCTCAGCACCGTTGATTTCGCTCTGTACGCGCTTGGCCGAAGCCGCCAGATCATCCCCTTCCAGGGTCGGTGTATACCCCGTACGACTGCGCTCAAAAAGGGTAACCCCCAGCCCTTGCTCCATCTCGCTTAAACGTCTAAATACCGTGGCATGGCTGATACGCAGCGCTCGGCTGGCGCCGGATAGCGAGCCCTCCTCGGCAATCGCTAGCACAATTTGAAGATCATCCCACCGTATCTGCTGTTCATTCATGCAAGCTTGGTTCTCATTTTTAGCCAATGTTTAAGCGAATATGAACAGGTTAGCCTGTCGTCAAACCAATCGATAGGGGAGGCGTCGTATGAATGTGTTGATTGTCTTGGCTCATCCTGAACGCAAGTCGTTTAATGGCGGCCTAGTGGATGTGGCGGTAAAACAGCTGGTGGACGCGGGCCATACAGTTGAGGTGGATGATCTCTATGTTGAGCAGTTTGATCCGGTGGAGCGCGCCGAGCACTATCCGCATCAAGCTGTTGATGTGGAATACTTTTATCCCCTCAATGAGCAGCGGGCTCACTACCAACAAAACGCATTACCGCAGGATGTTGAGCGGGAGTTGACACGGCTGGAGAGGGCTGACTTGGTGATCTTCCAGTTTCCATTATGGTGGCACGCCCAGCCCGCCATTTTGAAAGGCTGGTTTGATCGGGTGCTGGTGTATGGAGGGCGCTATACAAGCCGCATGCGTTACGATCATGGTTACTATCGCGGAAAGCAGGCGATGCTGTCAGTCACCACCGGCTCGCCGGAGAAAGCATTTCAGCCCTTTGGGCGCGCAGGCAATATGGTTCACTGGCTATGGCCCATGCACGCATCGCTGTATTACGTTGGCTTTGACGTGTTAGCACCTCAGGTGAGCTACGGCATTCAGGGTGGCGGTATTCGCTGTCAAAAAGAGGCCGACATCATTAACCATCTAGAGGCTTGCAAGGCGGCCTGGGCATCTCGTCTGGTGAGCTTGAGTGGCGAAAGACCCATCCCCTTTACGGGTTGGGACGACTGGGACGATGAGGGTGTTTTACACCAGACAAACCCGCTGCGATGGCGGCTAGGCTGAGCTCGTGTAGACTCTCACTTGTCTCTACCACCGATCAGTAAAAGGCCCGAGCAGCGCCATGAACAACGCGAAACACCTATTTTCCGATGCTGAGCGGCGTGGGCTCTACCGCGCCATACATGAACGGCGCGATGTGCGCTCGCAGTTTCTGCCTGACCGGATTCCCCCTGAAGTGCTGAACCGCCTTTTGGAGGCCGCGCATCATGCGCCGTCGGTGGGGTTTATGCAGCCTTGGGATTTCATCGTGATTGAGAGTCGCGACGTCAGGGAGACGGTGCTGGCGATGTTTGAGCAAGAGAACCAGAAGGCCGCCGAGCGCTTTGAAGGTGAGCGTAAAGAGCATTATCGCAGCCTTAAGCTGCAAGGGATTATGGAAAGCCCGCTTAATCTCTGTATTACCTGCGACCGCAGCCGAGGCGGCCCCCATGTGCTAGGGCGCAATAGCATTGTGGAAACCGACCTGTTTAGCACTTGTTTAGCCGTGCAAAACCTCTGGCTGGCAGCGCGGGCGGAAGGGATTGGCGTTGGTTGGGTGAGTATTCTTGACCAGGAACAGCTGAGTACTGCGTTAAATCTGCCTGAGCACGTTTACCCGCTGGCTTATCTCTGCCTTGGCTACGTGAGTGAGTTTTTAGATCAGCCAGAGCTTGAAGCGCAAGGCTGGCGTTCCCGCCTGCCTTTAAGTGACTTGGTGCATGGCGATAAGTGGGGGCAGCCGTTTAGCAGTGGGTTGTGAGCACGCTTCTATAGGAAGGGCCTGCTTGCTGTGCCCAGTCCATCTGCCCATTGCTTACGGCGTTGGCTTTTATTTGCGTACATGCGCTCGTCTGCCAACGCAAACACCTGTTGGGCGGGAACTTCACTGGAGCTGGCGCAGCCTATGCTCACATGAAGCATGAGTTCTTCATGTTCACCGCTGGCGGTGTCGATAGTGCAGCGCTGTTCAGGCAAGTTTTCTTGGATCAAGTTGGCCATACGCCTAGCTGCCGTTAGGTCGGCAGAGGGGAACAGAATGACGAATTCATCGCCACCGTAGCGAGCCAGTATGTCGCTGTCTCTGCAGTGAAATTGCAGGTACTGGGCAACGCAGGCAATTAGTTGGTCGCCTGCCACGTGCCCATAATGGTCGTTTACGTCCTTGAGCCTATCGACATCCAACATCAGCACCGCAAAATCCAGGTTTGGCGTCTGCACCTTGCCCTGAATACTCATCTGCAGCGCTGATTCCAAAAAACCTCGGTTATAAAGCCCGGTGAGCCCGTCACGCTCAGCCGTTTTCTTCAGTTCCAAATGCAGCAATTTATTCTCGGTAGCCGCCGCCAGCTGGTCGGCAAACAGAGACAGTATTTGCTCCAAACCGTCGTCCCGACTGGGAGCTTTCACAATCAGCCAGCCTTCATACATGCTTAGTCGGCCCGCCATCGACGCGATATACAGATTTTCGCCTTTATCTGTTTGCGGCAGTGTGGTTGGGTCTCCTTCTTGCCCATGAACGTTTGCCAATAAATATCTCAGGCGTTTTTCATCCTCTGAGCTTAGCCCTGCCACTGCCGCGAAACGTGTCACTTCTGAACGCTGCCGTTCTTGTAGAAAAACCGCAAATCCGTAGTCGGGGAAGTGGGTCTGTAGGTGGTTTAAGGAGTCAACCAGCAGCGTATGGATATTGATCGCGCGGTTTGCGACGGCTCCTAGATCAAGCAAGGCGTGAAAGACTCGGTTCTGAAATCTAGTTTCGCCTATGCTGCGGCCAATCTGGCGATTCTGACTGTAGGTGACGCGGCCAATGGTTAGAAAATAGACCACTGCACCGGCCCATTGATAGATGTCTAAACGGTTGCTTACATAGGGACGAAAAGTGAACCCCGTTAGGGCGCTTCCAATTAAAGCTGCAAGAATGAAAAGTCCGGCTGCAATAAGCATTTTCCGCACTCCACCAACCACTAAATTATTCATCAAACAGGCAAGCCCAATGGTGATGGTCGCTAAAACGTAAAAATCCAGTACGCTGCACCAAAAACCAAATAGCAGGCTGTCAAAGAGGAGGTTTCTGAACTCGGCACGCTTGGAGTTCTGGGCATGTGCTGCAAGCGCATAGGCGACGCCGGGCCATAGCAGCAGCAACATCCCAGGTAGAATAAGCGTCCAGCCGCTGCCTTCTGCGACGGCGATCCATACGGTTAGCCCGAAGGTATGGCAAAAGGCAAAAATGCGTGGGGCAATTATTGCCAATGCAAGACGGTGTGGGCGTCTCAAAGAAGGTTGCATTCGTGAGTCTTTATTTAACGTTATTTGACCAACAGACTAGCACCTAAGCGGCTAAGAAGCCCTATCCCGGCGTCAGACGAATAGTTCGTTTCACTCTCATAAGTTGCAGACAGTGTCAGGGCGTATCGATTGGATATGATGAAGCTGTCTCGCAACTGGCCAGTAAATGGTTGGCGTGCTCGCGAAGTGCCGCTTTGAGGCCATCTGGCTTGAGAACGGTAAATCGAAACGGGAGCTGTGCCAGCCAATAGGCAAACCACTCGAAGCTGTCGGTTCGGGTGGTGAGCAGTAATCCACCGTCAACCTCCTCGAACGGTTCTGTACAGAAAAATTGGTTCTCAACGTCAGCGGACACGGCATGATCGATGTGTAGCACCAGTGATACTTCATGAGTTGGGCCCCAGGACATAAGGCTTTCGCTCAAAAAATCGGCTGCATTGAAGCGAGCGGGGCGTATGAAGGTATCATCGAGTAGGTGCACACCGCTGATACGATCCAGCCTAAATGAGCGCATGGCGCCCCTCAGGTGGCAAAAACCAACGGCATACCACCGGCCCTGTTGGAAAACCAGTCCGTAGGGGTCGATCCGACGATCAATCTGATCGTGCTGCGGAGAGTGGTAAATCAGCCCGACGGTTCGCATGGCTTCAGTAGCTTTCGTCAGAGTCTCAAGTGCACGGTCATCACGGCTGGGTTCACGCCGGGGTAAGATCACCTGAGTGGTCTCACTGATACCGCGCACCCGTCTTTGTAAATTCGCAGGCATCACTCGCTCGAGCTTTGCTTGCACGCTGGCAATGGCAGGCGCTGCGTTCGTCAGACCCAGCTGGCTGGCGGCCACTAAGCCTAGAGAAACGGCGAACGTCTCTTCGTCGGTAAACATCATCGGTGGCAGCTTGAAGCCAGCCACCAGTCGATAGCCACCGTAGCGCCCCTGTTCGGTCACTATCGGCACACCTATATCTTCCAGTGCCGTAATGTAACGCCGTATAGTGCGTCGATCCACGTCCAGGCGTTCGGCCAACTCTGCGCCGCCCATCTGGCCATTAGCCTGAAGCAACTCAAGCACCGCAAGTACGCGTGTTGTGGGGCCTGCCATTAGCGCCTCCCTCCTGAAGCCATCGTTAAAGTCCTGCAGAAAAATGCATTGTGGCTTTTATTTAGGACGGATTATCACCTATTAACACACTAATCTGACTTGGCAGTACCTAATGTCATCGAAAAATAGACTGAAAAAGGAGCCTAATATGTCAGAGCTAACGTTTTACACTCACCCTATGTCTCGCGGGCGCGTGGTGCGCTGGATGCTGGAAGAGGTAGGCATAGCCTACTCGGTAAAAGCGATGGAGTATGGCTCAGAGATGAAAGCCGAGGACTACTTGGCCATCAACCCCATGGGGAAGGTGCCTGCCATCAAACATGGCAACACTGTGGTGACGGAAGTAGCGGCTATCTGCGCGTACCTGGCAGATCAGTTTCCAGATAAAAAGCTGTCACCGCCCCCACAATCTCCCGAACGTGGCGTTTACTATCGCTGGCTGTTTTTTATGGCGGGCCCGTTCGAAATGGCCACCAGCGCCATGACTTATGATTGGAAAATCGACAGCAGTAACGCACAGGCTGTCGGCTGTGGCCAAGTGGAAGACAGTATCAATACGCTTGAAAAAGCACTCAGTGAAAATGCTTATATCTGCGGCGATCAGTTTACTGCCGCAGATATCTTGGTTAGCAGTTACCTCTGGTGGGAAACGATGCAGAAGAACATCCCGCCCAACGAGGTGTTCAAGCAGTACATTGAGCGCATGGAAAGTAGGCCAGCAGCCAAGCGGGCCAATGAGTTGGATGATGAACTGGCTAAGCACTTAAAGCCTGTGACCGCCTGATGAATTGAACGTGCTGCTGCCCAGCCCTTAAGCGAACAGGGCTTGCAAGGTGAGATTAGCCCTATCTGGTTGCAGTTTTTTTTACAGCGCATGGCGGTGAGATCTCTGGCTAGCGGCGTGTGCAGGAGGTATCGGCGCTAGCCAGCCTACCCATATATCGCTACTGTATTTGCTTGTGCTAAATAAGACAGGCGCTACTTATGCAATGCGATATCATTCTCCAGCGGCTAAGAGCCGACGATCCTAACGCTGAAGTAGTCGCGGGCTGGACATATGAAGCCTGGGGCCATTTGCATCCTGGGATCACACTAAAGCAAGCCATTGAACGTACTCAGGCAAATTGTGGACAGGGCGGTGTGCCTTCCATCTTTATGGCGATGCAAGGGAACAACCCTGTAGGGACCGCTAGCCTCATTGTCGATGATATGAGTATTCGTCGCGAATTTACCCCCTGGCTGGCCTCCGTATTCGTCGTGCCCGAATGGCGGGGGCAGGGTATTGCCTCTGCGTTGGTACGCCGGGTAGAAGCCGAAGCAGCTGCGCATGGCTTTAAGCGTTTCTATCTCTATACCCCTGATCAACAGGCGCTTTATCGACGGCTGGGTTGGCAGGATGTAGAAAGCCTTGAGTACCGGGGCGAAACTGTCACGGTGATGTTGAGGCAGTTGGTCTAGCTATAGAGAAGCTCGCTCACGCGAAAACACCATGCTCCCGGCGGCCAATCAAATCGAGTACGGCTTCGGTTTTTGTCGCCGATTTTTGTTTTGCCTGCGCAGTAGTGGTTATCAGCAACTGCAAAGCGGAGTAAGGCGACGATGAATAGGTATGTAGTGCGTGGCGAAATTTATGGTCATTAAAGTGAGCCTACTAGGCTTACAAGGAGCCATTTCAGTGCATGTGTTGAATATTTTTAAGAGTGATAGAGTAATATTCTTAAATTCAGATTGATATATTTTAATCTAAAGTGTTGAAATTTAATAATTATTTCTCTTCTTGGCTTGTTGGTGATTTTTTTCTGGCATGATTTATGCTTTTTCTTAGCGAAAGCTAAAGTTGCTCAAAAAAATCTCAGGAGGTCGTTAATGTATTGGTCAAAATTAACTCTGATCACTTTAGGTAGTGTAACGCTAATCAACTCTGTCCAAGCCAGTGAAGATTTTGTTCCTGAAAAACTAACCGTTATGGAGCGTATTGAGCCAGGGCCAAATGTGTTTGTTTTGGATCAACTCTGGAGTGGAGCAAGTCGTGTTAACATTATTTCTCAAGAAGACCTAACTTTAAAAGGTAATCTGAGTTTTGGCATTGTTGGGCAAATGGCAACTAGTAAAGATTCCAAGAGTTTTTATAGTATGTCTTCTTATGCTCAGAGAATCACCTACGGACCAACCGAAGTAGTGCTACAAGAGTTCGATGTTGATACGCTGAGCTTACAGCGCGAAATAGTCATTCCAGAAAAAGCCGTTCAAGTTGCTCCCTCAAGCGCCATGCTTGCTCTTTCTTATGATGATAATTATGCCTTTATCCAAAATGCCACTCCGGCGACTTCTGTTTCAGTAGTTGATTTACAGTCGGGAGAGTTTATAGAAGAAATTCCCACTCCAGGATGCTTCGGGATTTATCCTGGAATTGATTCTGTGAAATTTACCACCGCATGTGGTGATGGACGATTCCAAACATTTTCTCAAGAAAGTGATAATAAGTTTGGATCTCCAGAATATAGCGAAGCTGTATTTGATGCTCACTCCGATCCTGTTTTTATAGGAGGTGAGCGCGCTGGTAATGAATTACTGTTTGTGTCATTTTTTGGCAATGTATACGAAGTTTCGGATGTAGGCGATGCGCCGACTTTAGTTAATAAGTTCTCTATAACAGGCAATATCGAAGGTGATTGGGCACCTGGTGGAGTGGATGTTTCTGCTTATAATGAAGCTAACGATGTGTTATTCGTTACCATGCACTCAGGCGCTTATGAGGGTAGCCATAAAAACGCTGCCGAGGAAGTGTGGGCTGTAGATATGAGTAGCGGGGAAGTATTAAGTCGGACGCCTGTTCATGAACTGTCATCTATTTCAGTCACCGGCAATGAGGTGCCTACACTGTTTGGTTTGGATGAAGAAAGTACGCTTACACGTTTTGATGTTAATACAAACGCCGGATTTGAACTTAAAGAGACTCACAGCTTGGAAAGCGTCGGCGACTGGACTGTTTATGCAATTGCAGGGAAGTAAGTGCCTATGAACATCTCAGAGCTTGTGGCGTTAACTTCCTTAGTGTTATTGGCGCTTTTATTCGCACAATCGGCATGGCATAAAACCCAGGACTACGGCAGGTTTCTAGGTCTAGTTGCTAACTATCAACTATTGCCTAGATTCCTTGAAGAGAATGCCGCCCGCGGACTTATTGTCGCAGAAGTGCTACTCGTGATGCTCTTTGTTTTTCCTTTTACAGCAACCTTTGCTGCGTTAGGAATTGGCGCTTTGTTGCTCGTTTATGCTGTCGCTATGAGTGTTAATTTGCTGCGCGGACATCGGTTAATTGACTGCGGTTGTGGTGGTAGTGCTCATCCGGTAGCGTGGACTTTGGTGTTACGCAACCTACTATTAGCAGCGTTAGCTCTGCTCCCCGCGATTTACGATACGAGTCAGCCTAGCCATTTAGAGCTTGTGGTTGCAATGCTTGCTGGCAGTGCCCTCTGGTTGTCTTACAACGTGTTGGGAAAAATAATGGAAAATAACCGCTTGTTATCAAATCTTCGCCAAACTTGAAATGTGAGAATAACATCATGACGCTATTAATATTTGCTGTTTCATTGCTTAGCCTGATGGTTTTGGGTTTATGTTTTGGTTTTTTTGTGCTGGCCCGGCAGATTGGTATTTTGTACGAGCGCATAGCACCAGTAGGAGCTATGGTTAATGACAGTGGACCAAAAGTCGGTGAGATTTCACCTGTCTTTAATCTGCCTAGTTTAACTGGAGGGAAAGTGCAAATAGGTAGCCCTTCGGATAATAAGACATTGGTGTTTTTTTTATCCCCCACTTGCCCAATCTGCAAAAAATTACTGCCAGTACTTAAATCTATTGATAAGACAGAGTCCAATTGGCTTTCAATTATCTTGGCAAGTGATGGTGAAGAGAAAAATCACTATAACTTTATCGAGTCTATGAAACTAAGCAGTTTTTCTTATGTACTTTCAGAGCAGCTTGGTGTGACTTATCGTGTTTCACGGCTTCCATTTGCTGTTATTTTAGACGAAGAAGGCGTCGTGAAGGCTAAAGGGCTCGTCAATACTAGGGAGCAGTTGGAAAGCCTTTTTAATGCACTCGAAACTGGCTATGCATCTATTCAAGATCTAGCGAGTAAAGAAGCTCAACTTTAATCAGCGAGGGATGTAGCTATGGCTAATTTACTAGATACTATTTTTAACGTTATAGACAAAACTTCTGAGAAAGGAGTCCGCAATGTAGCCCAGCAACATGGTCGTCGATCATTCTTAGCGAAGGCGAGTACCCTGTTTGCTGGCGCTATGTTAATGCCGATTTTACCTTTTGACCGCTCACTTGGCGGAGCCGCTATGGCGAGTGACGTGGTATCTGATGAGAATGACTGTGCTTATTGGAAGCACTGTGCACTTGACGGCAATCTTTGTTCTGAATCAGGCGGTTCATTAACGAGTTGCCCACCAGGGTCTGAAGCATCTAAGGTGGCTTGGGTTGGAACTTGTCGGAATCCCAATGACGATAAAGACTATTTAGTTTCATATAATGATTGTTGTGGACGTGCTTCCGTTCCTAGCGCTAATTTTTGCTTTAGAAGCGAAGGTGAGCGCCCAGGTTACAGAATGGGTCTCCACAATGATATCAATTGGTGCATGGCAAATACCAACAAGGGCTATCACTGTACGGTTTCGGTAGTAGTAGGGCTTGCTGATGCCTGATATACGATATCTAAATATATTGTTTTTAAGCGCTTTTATAGTTGCTAGCCCGCAAGGGCTAGCATCGGGAGAATCGTTATTTCAGCAAAATTGTAGCAGTTGCCATGGAGTAGGCGCCATAGGAACCCCAGGGTTGGCGCCACCACTAAAAAACCCGGAACTATGGCAATCTCTAGGTAGCCAAGCGTCTCTCTACTACTTAGTTGGCGTCGTTACTAACGGCATGAGTGGCAAATTAGAAGTTGATGGTCAAGTGTATCAGGGATTAGTGATGCCACCATTGGCGCACATTGAATCATCAGATCTTGTCAATATCGCAGATTATGTACTTTCTGACCTCAATGGCCTGTCAGTAACTACGTCAGAAAGCGATGTTGAAGCGCTCCAAAACGAGCCGATGAATCATGGCTTATTAAGAGCTAAGCGAAGTAGTGCTGGGGGGGGCAATGAACAGTAAATCAATAGCGCCCTGGTTGATGGTCTCAGCTATAGCAATGGGCCACGCTGGGCTGCTACTAGCCAGAGATCATAATTCAACTCAGCAATGGCAGCCAACAGGGGCTCAGAACTTAAAATCAGGACGTTCACCTCATGTCAATTACTCACTGCATTGTGCAGGGTGTCATGGGCAGAATGGAACGGGGGTGGAACACGCAGGTATTCCACCTTTTCCTGGGTTCATTAACAGGTTTTTTGAAGATGAAGAGGGGCGTCTCTATTTAATGCATGTTCCTGGAGTAGTCGGCGCTGGTATGCCGAATAATGACATAGCATCTGTCATGAACTATCTCGTAGATCGTTGGGGACAAGCTGACCAAAAAGTTAATTACTTTACTGAAGAGGAGGTTGATAACCTAAGGAGCCAGGAAGTGGCGGATGTTGTTGAACTTCGTCGCAGTATCACGCAGCGTCTTGCTAGTGAAGGAGTCGAGCTTCCTGAATACCCTTGGCCTTAACAAGCTTTGAATACAGGGGCGAAACCATTACAGTAATGTTGAGGCAGATGGAGCTTTAAGGGCCCTTATGATCAGTGGCCGTGCATTGCGCTACTTCGATACCGTGGCTCGCTGCCGTTCTTTACGTCAGGCTGCGGCGCAGCTGCATATCGCCCCCACGGCGATTAGCCGACAGATCGATTTATTGGAACATCAGCTTGGCGCACCGCTAATCGAACGCGGCCCCAATGGCATTAGCCTCACCGCCGCGGGGGAACTGTTAGCCGCCCAAGCTCAGCGTACCCTCCGTGATCTTGAGCGGGTGCAGGAGCATATTGCCGACCTTAAAGGTTTACGCACTGGCCGGGTCAGTTTGCAGGTGGCGGAAGGTGTTGTGGCTGGCCTGTTAGCCCCAGCGTTAGCCAAGATGGGGCAGCGCTATCCTCATTTGAGTTTTGATATCGGCATCGCCAGCGCTAGCCAAATGGTGGAGGCACTGCGCCGAGGCGATGCAGATATTGGTCTGTCATTCTTTATGCCCCGCCATGATGACATTGTGCCCTTTGCGAGTGCCGAGTTGCATCACCATGCAGTGATGGCCCCAGGCCATCCTTTGGCCGCGGCTTCTGAGGTGAGTCTTCACACCTTGGCAGAGCACCGGCTGATCCTACCTGATGAATCCTATGGCGCTCGCCAAGCGCTGGAGCGCGCCGCTCATCAGGCCGGGATAGTGCTGGCTCCCACCTTCAAAACTGCTTCACTGGAAACCCAAAAAGCACTCGCCCTTAACGGCGCAGGCGTGCTGGTATTGCCGCCGATGGCGGTAGCTCGAGAGTGTCAGTTAGGCGAACTCGTCAGCATTCCCTTATCTCCTTTAGAGCTCGAAGCAGCGCGGATTGATCTCTGTGTTTATCGCCATCGCCAGCGCAGCTTTGCCACCGAGGCATGCCTTTCGCTGCTGGCGAGTGCACTGCAAACCCGGCAAGACCCGCCATCCTGAAAGGGCTTGAGCCTAAGAGATCTTGAACCTGAAAGATCTCGAAAGAGTGGAGTGCACACAAAAAGTGGACACGCTGCGGTCAATATTGAAATGGCAGAGGGCGCTGTGTGGGTTCATGCTGAGCTTATTGATAACGACTGCCTGAAAACAGCCGTCTGACAACAACAGCAAAAGGTGATGTGATGCCTGAACTATACCAACTAACCGCCACGCAGTTGCTAGTGGGCTACCGAACCCATACGTTCTCGCCAAGTGAGGTAGCAGGCGCCCTGGTTGAGCATATCAACAGCTGGGAGCCGCACATTAACGCGCTGTATGCCTATCAGCCCGATGCCTTCATTAAAGCTGCAGAAGCGTCTACCCAACGCTGGGCAAAAGGCGAGCCAAGCGGTGGTTTGGATGGTGTTCCGGTCACCCTTAAAGAGTTGATTGCCACTAAAGGGATGCCGGTGCCGGTGGGCACGGGGCTGGGTGAGCAGGCTACTGCCAATGAGGATGCACCCCCGGCTGCGCGCCTAGCGGAAGACAATGCCCTGCTGTTGGCAAAAACCACCTGCCCTGATTTTGGCATGCTCTCATCCGGGCTTTCTTCTTTTCATGGCCTAACCCGCAATCCGTGGGATTTGACCTGCAATACCGGTGGTTCAAGCGCGGGCGCGGGCGCGGCGGCCGCCGCTGGGCTAGGGCCGCTGCATGTGGGTACCGATATTGGTGGCTCGGTACGCCTGCCAGCGGCGTGGTGCGGGGTCGTCGGTTTTAAGCCTACGCTGGGCCGGGTACCCATAGATCCGTATTATGTGGGCCGCTGTGCCGGGCCCATGACCCGCAGCGTCGGGGATGCCGCGCTTATGATGACGGCGCTTGCCCGCACGGATCGGCGCGACGCGATGCGCCTGCCCCCCGAAGAGATCGACTGGATGAACCTAGCGCTAGACATAAAAGGCCTGCGGATTGGCGTGATGATGGAGGCGGGCTGTGGGCTGGCGTTGGATGATGAGATTCGCCAACATGTCGAGCAGGCTGCCAAGCAGTTAGAAGCCGCCGGGGCAACGCTAGTGCCCTTGGCACCCGTGCTGACCCGTGAAATGCTGGATGGGCTGGATCACTTCTGGCAGGCCCGCCAGTGGAGCGAGTTGTTAAAGCTCTCACCAGAAGAGCGTGAGCAGGTATTACCCGCCATTTTAGCCTGGGCCGACGGCGGCGCACGCTTAAGTGGCGTAGACGCGGTGCAAGGTTTCCAGCAAACCATGATGATGCGACGCGCTACCGAAAGCGTATTTGATGAGGTCGATGCGGTGATTTCACCCACCACCCCCAATATCGCCTTTCCGGCTGAGTGGCCATCGCCGACTAATGATCCGCGTCAGCCTTTTGAGCACATTGCCTATACCGTGCCGTGGAATATGGGCGAGCAGCCCGCTATTTCCCTTAACGCTGGGTTCAGTAGCGGCAATATGCCTATGGGGGTGCAGTTGGTTGGCCCGCGTTTTGCGGATCATTTTGTACTCAAGCTGGCGCGACAGCTTGAAGAGCGCTTGGCGCTACCCATGCGCTGGCCAACGCTGCCAACGGATAAAATGGGGGCACAATAAAGCCGTTTTAAAAAACCGTTTAGAACAACCATCGTAAACAACGGTTATTAAACAGCGGTTGTTAAAAACCGTCTTTAAAACCGTCTTTAAAACTTAGGGGAATACTCATGGGACGATTATTGGTGCTGCCTACCTCTCGGGCGGGCTGGGGGCTGTTAATCGCGTTCGTGGCGCTGTTGCTGGCGGGTACGTGGCCGGTGATTGGGTTAGTGAACCGGGCCACCTTGGTGATGGGCCTGCCGTTGATAGTGGTGTGGAGCTACCTGGTGATTTTTGCCTGCGTGGTGGTGATGCTGATCGGCAACCGCATTGTGGAGCGAGACGACCATGAGTAGCCCCTGGCCACTGTTGATTACCTTGACCTATGTTGCCATTGCGATGGTGATTGGCCTACGCGCCAGGGCAGGGCGCTCCATGAATAGCCTGGAAGAGTGGGGCGTGGCAGGACGCAGCATGGGGCCGGTGACGCTCTACCTGTTGATTGCCGCGGGCAGTGTGAGTGCTTACACCTTTATGGGTGCGCCCGGCTGGGCTTACTCCAAAGGCGTCGCAGTATTTTATGTAGCGATCTACCTTGCTTACCTGGCGTTGGTAGCGTGGTACTTTGGCCCCAAGGTGTGGCAGTTTGGTGAACAGTTTGGTCACGTGACTCAGGCAAGCGCCATTTCCGACCGCTACCAGAGCCCCGCGCTGGGCGCACTGGCGGCGCTCGTAATGGCGATCGGCTCTACTGCCTACGCGGTGCTGCAAACCATTGGCTCGGCGTATATTCTGTTTGTGATGAGCGGCGGTTTGATTCCGATTTGGCTAGGTGTCGTGCTGGTACTGGCCTGCATTGCCGTTTACCTCTATGCCAGTGGTCAACGCGCGATTGGTCGCACCAATGCCTTTCAAGGCGTGTTGATGCTGATTGTGGCTTGGGCGGTCGGTCTCTGGGCTGTGCACAGCGCTACCGGCGGGCTGAGCTTTGCCGGGGTATTCGAACGCATTCAAACGGAGCATAGCGAGTTTCTCACTCTGCCAGGCGCAGGCGGCGATATGAGCTTTAGCTTCTGGACGACCTCGATCATCGTTTCGATGTTTTCGTTTATGCCACCGGTATGGACCCAGTGGATGAGCGCCTCTTCGGCGCGCACTATTCGTCGCAGCGCTACTTGGTTGCCCACTTATTATGTCGTCATTCTGCCGATGGTTGTTGTTGGTTTTATCGGCATTTTCTCCTTGCCGGAGCTGGCCCGGGCCGATACCGTGGTACTCGAATACGCCATGCAACACTTACCGGTGGCGCTGGTTGGACTGCTCGGCGCAGGCACTCTGGCAGCCTCAATGTCTTCTAGCGAGCCGTTTATTCACTCGGTATCGCTGTCGCTGAGCAAAGATGTGCTTCAGCCGGTGTTAAAACTCTCTGATGGTGTGACCGGCAAACTAGCCCGGCTGCTGATTCTGCCTATTATGTTCTTAGTGGTAGCGCCGTTGGCGATTGCCGAGCCCGGCAGTTTGGTAATGATTCTGTTGGTTGGGCTGGGGTTTGCTTCCCAGGTACTGCCTGCCTTTATCGGTATGTTCTTTTGGCCCCGCGCTTCTCGCTTAGGCGTGATGGCCGGTATCGTGGCGGGCTTTCTGATTACCGTGGCGTTTACTACCCTTTGGCCGCACCCGCTGGGGATACATGCGGGGTTCTGGGGGCTGATGCTCAACCTACCGGTGTTTGTGGCGGTCTCATTGATGACACCGGTTACCCACGAGGAGGTGGTCGAGCGATTTTTTCGTATTGCCGCCCCTCGTGGATTTACTCGCTTGAGTCAATAAGTGTAGGGCAGCCACTGACTTAATCTATTCATGGTTATCGACTACCTTTATAACAAAGTGTTTTTTTGCATCAATTTTTTTGCATTAACTTTTGTGCATTAACTAAGGTAATTCGATGAGTCATGCATTGACTGGACATAACCGCCCTCAGCGGGTAATTGAGGCAACCCATCAGGCGAATAAGACCTTGCCAGCGGCCACCCGCCAAGCCAAGTACGCCAAAATGGCTGCGTCGCCCTACCGCTTTTACCGCGGTAGCAACCATCTGTACTGGAATGATGTATGGCACGATTGGCGCTTTGCCCTGTTTGGCGGCTGGCCGGAAACTCAAACTTGGCTGCAAGGCGATGCTCATGTCTACAACTTCGGCGCCTATGGTCATCATGATGATCAAGTCCGCTATGGCATGGATGATTTCGACGATGCGTTGATTGGCGACTACCAATACGATCTGTGGCGACTGGCCATAAGTGCCGTGCTTGATGGTCGTGAAAACGCGGAGTTAGATCCAAAAGCGATCGATAAAGCGCTTAAAAAGTTAATAGAGGGCTATTGCCAAACGCTGGCTGACCACGTCGACGGCAAGCCGGTGGAAGCGGTCACGCTTGATAGCGCCAAAGGTCCACTAAAGCCCTTTATGAGTAAAGTGGCCGATAAACAGAGTCGTGCTCGCATGCTCGAAAAGTGGACGACACTTGATGAGCAGCAAGGCCGCCATTTCGCTGAGCGGCCTGGCAAGCTCGCTAACCTGCCGGCGGATGTGGCCAGCCAACTCCGCCGCTTAATTGAGCAGGAGTATCAGCAAACGCTGCAACACGCTATTAAAGAGAGCGATCCCCACCATTTCCGCGTCAAAGATACGGCACGACGCTTGGATGCAGGTACCGGTTCGTTAGGTGTGGAGCGCTATTACGTCTTGATTGAAGGTGGTGTTGAACACGAGCACGATGACATCATCCTGGATGTCAAAGAGCAGGTTCCCCCTGAAGCGTTTCGATTAATGGATAAAAACCAGCAGCAGGCGTGGCGTAAGTTGTTTCCCAACGAAGCCATCCGTCATGCAGCTGCCTTCCACGCCATTGCCGAGCACCCAGACGCCTATCTTGGTTGGCTAACCATGAACGGAAAGGTGTTTTCGGTGCGTGAGCGCTCGCCGTTCAAGAAAGACTTTCCTACCCATAAGCTCTCGGGAGCTAAGTCATATAGAAAACTGGCAAAGCAGTGGGGAGAAATTCTCGCCCGTGAACACCTGCGCGGTGCTAAGGCGCTTAACCAAGGTGACTCAACACGCTTTGCAAAGGCCGTTTGCCAACGATTAAAAGGTCGTGAAGACCTGTTTGTTGAGGTAGTGTCAACACTGGCGGTGGCCTACGCTGACTGCACAGAGCAGGATTACGCTGTGTTTATCGATCACTTTCTGGCGACGGGTTCTGCATAATCAAACCAATACCATGAGTGATTATTGAGGCTGCTGTTTACCGAGCATAAACCCCTGCTCTTCAAGTGTCTCTTCCCATACCACACAGCGGTTACGGCCGCTGTGCTTGGCTTGATAAAGCGCTTCATCAGCAAGGCGCAGTAATTTCTTAGGGTCTTGAGAGTGATCAGGATACGTTGCAACACCGCAAGAGAGCGTGATTTTACGTAGTGGGGTGCCTTGATGGACAAATGCCTGATGAGCAATGGATGTTAACAGCGCTTTGGCGCGTGATTCAGCAGCAACTCGAGAGGTCGCGGGCAGCAGGGCAATAAATTCTTCACCCCCAAAGCGACAGATCACGTCCATATCCCGTAGGTGGTGGCGCAGTAACAGAGCGATTTCGACCAGTACAGCGTCTCCTGCATCGTGACCAAAATCGTCGTTAATCTGTTTGAAATGATCCACATCCAGCATTAGCACGGAAAGTTGACTGGCATGCTGCTTAACTCGCTGACACTGGTGTTCAAATGCCATGTCGAAATGGCGTCGGTTATGCAGGCCTGTTAACGGGTCTTTGCGTGAGAGTCCTTCCAGTTCTTGAACTAGCCGGTCAAGGTCGGCGGTTCGCGCAGCCACTTGCTGCTCAAGGGTCTCATTGGCCATCGCAAGCTGTTGCTGTGTATGCCGGTAGTGCCACAGAAAAATAGCCGCGTTAGCCAAAGAAAAAGCCAGTGTGCCATAGCTCAAAGGCACACTACGCCAGCCTACAAAACCGTGGGCGACCGCCATGTCGGCCAACAGCAGCGGGGCAAAAAAGGTAAAACTCACTACTAAAAGCCGTTGTTCAAGGCTGAGCCTTTTAAAACGCATGAGCGCAAGCGCCAACATCACGGGAAGCGTAAAGGCTAGCATGACATCAAAGACCGGGAAGGTTAGTGAAAGGCTCAAGACCCCCAGTTGAACCAAACCAATTGCAAGAATCAAGTACGCTAAGTGAATAACCCACAAGTGAGTTATCCAACGCTTAGCGGTGCCTTCCAGCCAGTGGCTGAGTAGCAAGCCTAATGCCACTGGCAAGGTGTAATAGCTACCTGCGCGCAGCGTGTCCCAGGCGAGTGGCCCATCGGCAATGAATTGACGAGCAGGCGTCTCAGCCAGCAGCATTAACCCCGAAGCGTAGGCAAACAAGGCAATTGACCCAAAGCCGCGTCGTTCGGGGCCTATTAGCGCGAAAATAGTGGCCAGGATAGCGAGTACCAATACCAACGCACTGACACCGAGATCCTGGGTGGAGTCGTGGATAACTTGTTTTAGAACCTCAATGCGCTCCATTATCTGAACTTGGCCCCATAAGCCAATACTGGTGTAGTAAGAGTAGAAGCGGAAGGTGAGCGTCTGACCGGCGGCATTCTCGGGTAGATCGATCATGTGCCAGGGCCAACCCGCAAAATCGCCTTTGCCTTGATCGTCAAATTCACCATATTGATAAATGAGCTCGTCGCCTAGATAAACTTGCCCAATCAAATTAATACTGGTGATAAAAAGGACAGGATCGCTCCAATCACCGGCGGGCACTGTAGTGCGTAGCCAGAGGTGTTCGTGCCCGTTGCGACCGGGTGGATTAGAAGGGGTATCGATCCCTTGCCACTCGGTTGAGTCGCTTTGCAGCCATTGGGGGTGGTTATCAGCATCGAAAGGAGAGTCACCCCAGCGATACTCCCAGCTTTGCAGTGGTTGAGAAGAGGTGTCGGCTTGAAGGCCAACAGAAAACACCAACAGCATGACAAAGGCCATCGTTAGCAGAATGCCATGGCGTAAGACTAACCCACAGGGCAGCATGGTGAGAGTCCTCATCTACGGGTAGCGTTCAATCTACTCATCAATGCAGTCACTTGGCTGATTACCTCGCGTGGATGCTGTGGAAGGTCTATAGGCTTGAACCACTAACAGTTTACCTAAAAACTTAGCTTAGGCGATGACATCTACTTCAACGTTGAGCCGCCCGGTTATTTGCCATCAGGGCAAAATAAAACCGAGCCACTCAGTGGCCCGGCCTATCGCTTTTTCAGCGTACGCATTGCTAACGCGATTAGTGACCGCTGGCAGCACCGCCTACGATCCCGCTGCGAAAGTCGCTGTCGCTGCGGTTTTTAAGGTGGTTAGCCACGGTATCCTCAGGTGAGCCCGCCATTTCACGGAACATACCCATCGATCCCAGCAGAGCAGAGGACTCGTAAGGTACGAAAACGCGCTCGCCATTTTTTGCCATATTGGGTAACACCTTGATATAACTCTGGCCAAGCAGGTAGCCCACAACTGTGCGTTTATTCTCTTCGCTGTCGCCAATGGCACTAAGCACCAGCTTAATCGACTCTTGCTCGCCCTGAGCGCGCAGAATCGCCGACTCTTTATCACCTTGGGCATTTAGAATTGAAGATTCACGCTGCCCCTGGGCCATGGCAATCGCTGCTGATTTTTCACCTTCTGCTTCGGTAACGGTCGCACGGCGCTTACGCTCGGCAGCCATTTGTAGGCGCATAGCGGTTTCCACCTCTTCCGGCATAGCAATATCCTGCACCTCGACCCGCGAGATTTTGACCCCCCATTTGGAGGCTGGCTCTTCCATCGCCGCCTGGATCTCGTTATTCACTTCAGCCCGGGACTCAAACAGCTTATCCAGCTCCATCTTACCGACCACCGAACGCAGTGTGGTTTTGGCCAGTACTTCTACGGCTTGGCTCATATTTTCTACTTCATAAACGGCCCGCTTAGGGTCGATGATTTGGTAGTAGAGCGCACCGTTGATACGCACGGTGACGTTATCCGTGGTAACGACCGGCTGGCCTGGAAAATCCATTACCGTTTCGCGGCGGTCAATACGGGTTTCGTCTGTGGTGATGGCGGTATAGTCTTCCCCCATTTTGCGATAACGCAGCATGGTGATCGCGCGGGGCTGCTCGATAAACGGAATAATGATGTTAATACCGCTTTCTAGCACGCGGTGGAACGAGCCAAGACGCTCAACCACCATTACTTCAGATTGGCGGATAATGATCAGGCCTTTAGAGATGATCACTACCGCGATCACAACAATAATAAGGCTTATTATTAAGCCTGGGCTAATCGGTAAATCCATTTTTAGGGCTCCTTGCGTTGGGAATTGTCGTCTTGAGAGTCGACATCTGCGGGCTGATGTAGCGTGACCAGTGCAGTGGTGCCCTCAAAACGTCTAAATACGACTGGGGTGCCGCTGGGTAAAGCGGTTTCACCGTTATCAAGTACACGTAAACGGTAGAAATCGCCGTTCACTTTAATGCCCGTGGCATCATCAAAATCGCGGCGAAGGGTAATGTAGTGATTGCCTTTCTCCACGCCTGTGCCCGTTGTGCCATAAGCCACTCCACGCGGAGAGAAGCGCGGACGAATCACCATGATGGATATCGGCAACAATATTCCGGTAAAAATCGCCATGCTGAGCAGTTGCCAGGGAAGCGTTAATCCCAACGCCGTCACCGCTGCTGTGAGCGCAGCGGCAATACCCAGTGCAAGTAGCACCATAGCGCCAGAGGTCAGCTCTGCCAAACTCAGCAACAAGGCGAGTACTAGCCAGCTATAAGCCGGATTCCAGTCCATGTGCTCTCCTATTTATAATGTTATCCACATCTAACGCTCAGCGTACCGCATTTAAACAGGCGGTGTTCTAAATAGCTGCTAAGCAGTGTTGGTCGAGGTACTGGTCAGTCAGGAGTGCTATCCTGCCTGCCTTCATAGATGCGAGCAAAAGGAGAAGGGCGTGTCGGGCGTGGTCTACTGGCTGGATATGGCGGGTGTCATCGTGTTCGCGCTGTCGGGCGTGATTTTGGCGTGCCGGTCGCGCATGGATCCGATTGGTATGCTGGTGTTGGCGGCGGTCACTGGCATTGGCGGGGGCACGCTGCGGGATTTAGTGCTGGGCGTTAGGCCGGTGTTTTGGGTGACGGATCCGACCTACCTTTGGGTGATTTTAGCCACGGTGGGCGTGTCGTTGATGGGGTTTCACTATATCCACCGCCTTTCGCGGGGGTTTTTGCCCATCGCCGATGCGTTTGGGTTGGCGCTGTTTACGGTGATTGGTACGCATAAAGCACTGCTGCTGGGGAGCTCAGGCACGGTGGCGGTATTGATGGGCATGATGACCGGGGTAGCCGGCGGCATGATCCGTGATGTATTGGCCCAGCGAGTGCCCATGGTGCTGCGCGAAGAGGTGTACGCCACGGCGGCGATGGCCGGAGGAATTGTCTACGTGGCGCTGCATGCGCTGGAAGCACCACTGACGATAGCGATTGCCGCCTCGCTAGGCGTTACCCTTGGGCTGCGTTTGGCGGCGATCCATTGGCACTTGGCGTTGCCGGTGTTTGCCTGGGTCACGGTGCCGCCGAAAATCCAAGACGAGGCTGCTCCGCTCTCTACGCCGCAAAAGGCTAAAGAGCGAGTGAGGATAATTCGCCGTGAGCGCAAAAAACGCTAGGCTCTGTCTGAAAACTGGCTGCGCTCGACCATACGGCGTTAAAAATCGGCTCAAAGTACTCATTTACAACACGTAAACTCCGTCTTTTCGCCGATTTTTGCCTTGTCTGGCCTTCGCTCGCCGACTTTTCAGACAAAGCCTAAGGGCTAATCATTAACGTCTAATTGTTAGGGCCTCGGGAGCGGTTTGCTTCACGCCAACGGTCAAACCAGCGGCGCGGCTGAATCACCCGCAAGGTGGGCTCGCTGTCGTTAAGCTCCACCCCTAACCCAAGCACGCCAAGCCGGGCATAGAGCGCGCCGTTGGCACTGCGCTCGGCCAGCGTGACATCCGAAAGGAGCAACAGTGGGCCGCCGGTGAGTGTTAAGCCACTCAGGCTAATTTGCTCGCCGCTGATCGCTAGTTGTGCCGTTCCCTCGATATCGTGAACATTCAACAGTCGTCCTAGCCAGTCGCTGTCCCTTGCCCGGGCGAGAAACAGCCGGGCCAGTAAGCCGGTATCGCGCATCTCAAGGCGGAGCTGGCTGGCGAGGCGAATAGGATCTTCCCAGGCCAAGGTTGCCTCCTTCATTGAAAGCTGCACCCACCAACCAGCATCTGAAGAACCATTTTCACTCTGGCGATTAACGTTTTCCAGGCGTAAGAACGAGTCGTCGGCGGTAAAGCGTCGTGTTTCCAGGTCACCTTCGGTTAGCTGTAGATAGAGTTGTAAGTCGCCGCTAAGCCGCTGGTCCAGCAACGCTAGCTCAGCGCCAAAAGCGCGCAGCGTGACTTCGCCCTGGGCGTTTAACCCCTCCAGCAGCCACTCGCTTTCCAGGCTGGCCTGGCCATCCAGTAAGGTAATCCCCGCGCCTTCTGGCAGGTAGCGGTTGTAGCGGGTGAAGTCGGGCACCTCGGTAATCGGCAGCGCAATGCGGGTGGTGAAATGCTCGGGCTGGGGGGATTCCAGTACATCGCTAAAGCGCTCGGTTTGCGTGGTGAGGGCGAAGTGGCGCCCTTCCAAGTGAGGACTGTCATCATCTTGGCGCCTTAGCGCAAAGCGGGGAATGCCAAGCGAGAGTTGGGCCTGCTCGGGGCTATCCAATTGGGCGGTAAGCTCACCACGCCCGGTGGCGGTATAGTCTAAAAACGAGACCTCTAGCTGGTCGGCGTTGACCCGCAGCCGAGTGGGTGCCAGTAAGCGGTTATCGCGAAAGGCGCCTTGAGCGGAGAGTTGGCCTTCTCCAGCGATAGTTAAACCGTGCGCATCAGGTAAAAAAGCATTTAAAAAGCTAAGCCGTTGCACGCTGCCTTCAAGCGCAAACTGCCCGCTGGGTACGTTGTCGCGGCGTTGAAGTTGGCCGTCGGTCAAGACCAATACGCTCTGTAAGCGCTCACCAGGTTGCTCGATATCGGCCACTTGCCAGCTTAATCGAGCGCCACTGATATTCAGCGCTGAGCCATCTATTGCCGCCTGCTCAATGGGCAGTAAAAGCTGCATATCGCTGGTTAAGGTGCCGCTTTCGTCGCCGTGCTGCCAGCGAGTGGTCAGCGCTTCTCCGGCTAAGCTTACCTCGCCGCTGAGCTGTTCTGAAGCGATGTTGAGCTGGCCGTGACTGGCGGCTTGGCCGCTAAGCAATTGCAACGGCGCAGGGGCTGGCAGCATGGAACCCAAGTAAGTTTGTAGCACGCTGATATCAGGCAGGCGCGCGGCTTGCCAACTGAGTGTCGCGGATGCATCTTCACGGGCTCGTTGTGCATCGATGGGGCTCGTGGCGACGACACTGATGTCGGCATCGTCAAGCAGCAGGCGCTCTTGGTGATGCAGCGTGGCCTGGCTAAAATTCAGCGTTGCCTCAATCATTTCTTGGGGGGTTAGCTGGGCGTTCAGTGAGCCGCTGCCTTGGGCAGTAAAACCAAGCGTGTCGGCTGCTAGTTCAGGGGCTTGAATACTCAGCTGGGCATCAAAAGGTCGCGACCCGCGAATGCTTGCATTGGCCTCGATTTGACCATGGCCAGAAAGGCGAACGCCCTGTCCGTCCAAACTCGTATCCAGGTAGCGGTTAAGCATATCCAAACGGGTAATATCGCCCTGAAGCGCCAGTGTTGCTGCTGTAGGAAGGTCGAGGTGATCCAAGCGCTGATTGGGAATTTGGCTGGCCAGGCGTAGCTCAGCGTGCTCTGCATATGTGTGTGAATCGAGGTGTGAATCGGCTAGCTCTTCTTCTGCTAATACGACATCGGTCAACTGCGTCGAAAAATGCAGCTGATCGTTTTTAACCGCTAGGCGAACTTGGCCCTCCCCGGTAGCCGTATGGCGTGGTGACGGGTTATCCGCCACTATCCAGCGCGGCGAATCACTCGGTGCGCGTAAATGCTGCTCATCAACGGCTAAGCGCAGCTCAGGTGCGTCCAGCATAAGTTCGCTACCGGGTTGTAACTTGCCTGCGGTTAGCTCCAGCTCTCCCGTCAGCGCCCCGCGCCCCTCCAAGGTTAGCCAGGGTAGGGCGTCTAGGTAGGGCATAAAGACATCCCAGGCATCCGCCTGGGCATCCAACTGAAGTTGTGCGGAGAGCGTTGCCAGTAGATTGGGGTTCAACTCACCGCTCTCAACATCGACAGGGTTTATCGTTTTGAGCGTGGCATCTGCGTTAAGATTGATAGCGCGCACTAAGGTGGCTTGATCGCTTAGGCGAACTAAACGACCATTAGTGATAGCGAGGGAAACCTGAGGGATCGCTAGTGTGTCGCGACTTAAGGTGGTCTCTGCGACCTGTAGCTCGCCGTCAGCTTCGAGGGCGATGTCACCAACGGTCAGGCGACGTATACCCTCAGCATCCAGTGCACCGATATGCAGCTCGCCGCGCAGCAGGGCCAGTAACGACAGCGAAAGGGTGGCGCGTTCGGCCTCAATCGAGATGGGCAGTGCTTTATCTTCACGGGCTAGATAAAGCCCCTCGACTTCCCAGCGGCCTGGGTGTCGGCTGGCGCCTTTTTCCCAGCGGATATCGACACCTTCGAATTGCGAAATGCGTGCCGGAAGCCATTGGCTATTGAGCAGCCAATAGCTGCCTACCACCCATATAAGGATGAGAAACAGCAGGCCAATCAACACCCTCAGCAGCAGGCGGGGTAGGCGATTTTTAGCAGTGTTCGCGTCTGACATAGTGGCTTCCCTAGCAGAGAACTCCTGTTGGGGCGTGTTTTGTGGCATTATGCGCGGCGTTGGGCAGTGACGGGTTTTCGATTTCAACGCTAGGCAGGCAACAAACGCCATGTTCAAGGATTTTTACGCGCAGCGCGGAGAGTATGTAGTGATCTCTGCAGAGCAGGCCAGTCGTTTCGCCAAAGGCGTGGCGGGTGACTACAACCCTATTCATAACCCGGATGCACGGCGCTTTTGTGTGCCCGGTGATCTACTGTTTGTGCTGATACTCACAAAGTTTGGGTTGTCGCGGCAAATGGAATTTCGTTTCACCAACATGGTGGGCGCTGACACGCCGCTTAAGTTTAGCGAAGCAGAAAACGGTGCACTTCACGTTTGCGATGAGGGCGGCAAATGCTACTTGCAGGTGGTGCGTAGTGGTGACATTACTCACGATCCCGCGGTAGTGGAAGCCTTTGCGCGTTGCTATGTCGCGTTTTCAGGCAAGAACTTTCCGCACTATCTCAAACCGCTGATGGAGCAACATGGGGTCATGTTTAACCCCAAACGCCCCTTGGTGATCTACGATAGCATGGGGTTTTCGCTTGAGCGTTTAGATGCCTTTTCGCCGGGCTTAATGCTGAACCACTCTTCGTTAGAGGTTCACGGGAAACGCGCCGATGCGCTGCTGGAGTTCTCGATTGAATCCGCTGGGGAAGCGGTGGGCGTCGGTTCCAAGAAGCTTGTGGTGAGTGGCCTGTGTGACTACGACGCCGATGAAATGGCCGCGATAGTAGAAGAGTTTTACCGCTTAAAGGCCGCCTACGAGTCGGCCTAGCGTCCCGTCGAGGCTATCGGCGGCATCATAGCCTGCGGCATCACATCGACTTCGACCTCCAATTGATGCTCGCCACCGCCATTCATAACGCCTTTGAGCGGGGCGACATCGGCGTAATCACGCCCCCAGGCCAGCACCGGATGCTGCTCGCCAGCCACGGTGCCGTTGGTGGGGTCGAGGGCCAGCCAACCCCATTCAGGAATCCAGGTTGCCAGCCATGCATGGGAAGCATCTGCGCCGATCAGGCGTGGCTGCCCAGGCGGCGGCTGGGTTTCTAAGTAGCCGCTGACATAGCGGGCGGCGAGACCCACCGAGCGCAATGCGCCAATCGCCAGATGAGCGAAGTCTTGGCATACGCCGCGGCGGTTGGCGAGCACTTCGCTTAGCGGTGTCGCCAGCGTGGTGAAGCTGGGGTCGTACTCAAAGGTTTGGTGAATCAGTTCATTAAGCGCTAATGCCGCTTCAACGATCGGTCTGCCTGGGGTGAAGCAGCTGTGGGCAAAGCTGGCTAGCTCCGCGTTTCGGCGGATAAACGGTGAGTCTAGGCGGTAGAGCTGAACGTCAAAGCTGTTTGCCTGGCTAAGGTGCTGAGCAACGCTTTCCCACGCTGAGGAAGTAGGCGGCAGTGCTGCCAAGGGCTGTGTTCTTAGTGGTGTTACCACCGTCACATCCAACGTTTGATGGACATCCTCCATAGCGAAATAGAGCACCCGATTGCCAAATACATCGCGGCGCTCCATCTGCACCTGGGGCACAGGGCTGACCTGTAGTTCCGAGGCGCCACATTGCTGGTGCGGCGTTTTACGGGGCAGCACGCGTGCCTCGCTATGGCATAGCGTCACTGGGGCGCTGTAGTGGTAGCGAGTGGTATGGCGCAGCGTGTAGTTCATGCATCAGGCTCCATGCTGACTAACTGGCGTGGCCGCTCCACATGGCTGAAATGACTCTGGCTGATGGCTTCAGAAAGCGCGCTTAAGGGTTCAATCAACGCATCCAGCAGTTGCTCTAAAGCCTCTTGTGCCTCTGGCGTCTCGGCCAAGTGACTTAAACGATCAATATCCGCCAGGTGCAGCGCCGCATTGGCTTGAATCAATAGCCGTCGCTCAGCGTTGCGATAGGGCGATGTGCTGCCAGGCAGGCGATCCATCTGGCGCTCAATGCGCTTGAGCATATAGCCCACCGAGCGGGGATTGGTTTCATCGAATAGCAGTAGATCGAGAATCGCCGCCGGGTGAAGCTCGCTGCGGTAGCGGCGGCGATAGGCGGTAAAGTTATCGGTGGTGGCGAGCACCACTTCCCATAGCGCTAAGCCCGGTGTGTGCGGCGCATTGAGGGTGAGCTTGAGCAGTGAGAGCAAGCCCAGCACACGATCCAAAAAGCGACCAATATCCATAAACCGCCAGCCGTAGTGGTGGGGCATGGTTTCGTTGCACAGCCCAAAGAAGGCGGCTAGCTGGGCCGACAACCCTTCGCAGGCGCGCCTTGCAGCGCTGGCCCCTAAGCTGGGGTTGAAGGTGGCCATGCGCTGGCGCAACTGGTGGACTACCCGCCAGGAGTCGTCGCCTAAATGGTCGCGCACGCTGCGTGCATTGCGCATTAACTGTGCAAAAAGGGGCTGCAACGCCTGAGGATCTACGTCATCAAACTGGGCCAGCAGCGCGGCGCGCTTTAAATCAAAGCCAATCAGCGGTGCTTGTAGCCGCTGTTCGTCCTCTTCGTTTAGCGTGGTGATATCCAGTGCTAACAGGAGTTCATCAAGCAGTTGATCGGCGATCTCATCCTGGTCGTACTCCATCAGCCTCATCAGCGCTTCACGCAGCAGTCGCGCGCGGGTGTCTAAGCGCTCGCCGTAGCGGCCTAACCAAAACAGGCTTTCGGCTACTCGACTGGGTAGGTCGGTGCCGTCACGGGTGGCCACCACCGGGCCGCGGGCCTGGCGCAACTGGCTAACATGGGGCTGGGGAGCGGCGGCGGTGACCCACACATCCTTAACGATAGTGCTGCTTAGTGATGGCAGGCCAGGTTCTCCCACCCAGGCTAAACCGCCGGGCATTACTTGGTACTCACTGGCTTCACTGCTTTTGGCAGTAGCGTTGCTGTGGATCGTGGCGCTGACTGGCGTGCGGGTCACAAAGCAGCGTAGGTTGAGGGTGGTGGGCTCGAGCCGCTGTAGGTAGCTATCAAAAACCGGTGCGGTGGCGGACACCGTCGTGGCATCGGCGTTGGACAGCAGCAGGGTTTCACCCAGCAGGTGTTCGCACAGCATCGGTAAGTAATCGGCTAATACGGGGGCTTCCAAAATGCCCACCCCCAAGGCGTTCGATAGCGCTACGCCGCCTGCGCGCATGGCCTGGAGTAGCCCGGGTACGCCCAGCTGCGAATCGCCACGCAGTTCCAACGGGTCGCAGTAAGCGTCGTCGCAGTGGCGCAGTATCACATCCACTGGCTGTAAACCGCCCAGCGTACGCAGCCACACTTGGGTATCGCGTACGACTAAATCCTGCCCCTCCACCAGCGCGATATTGAGATAGTTGGCCAGGTAGGCGTGCTCAAAGTAGCGTGGGCTGGCCGGCCCCGGCGTTAGTAGGATAAGCGTGGGGTTATCGCGATGCTGATAGGCCATGGCGATCAGCGTACGGTGGTGCAGGTCGAGAAACCCCGCTAACCGTTTTAATGGTGCATTGCGGTACATATCCGGCAGGGCGCGGGCCATCAGTATGCGATTTTCAAGCGCAAAACCGGTGCCTGATGGCGCCTGTAGGCGGTCTGCCATCACCCGCCA
Source organism: Vreelandella arctica (assembly GCF_037070215.1). Classification (NCBI taxonomy): domain Bacteria; kingdom Pseudomonadati; phylum Pseudomonadota; class Gammaproteobacteria; order Oceanospirillales; family Halomonadaceae; genus Vreelandella; species Vreelandella arctica. The sequence continues at coordinate 224,014 of NZ_JBANSN010000001.1, forward strand.
CTGGCCTTTTGCATCCAGAATGACATCCACACCGTGAAAGTTGATCGCTGCACGGTCATTGGGTAGCGACTGGTGGCAGGGCAGTAACAAATGCGCTGAAGCAAGCAGTTCCTGGGTGGGTAGCAGCCCCGCCTCAAAAAGTGTTTTGGGCCCATAAATATCATCATAAAGGGCGCTTAGCAGGCGACTGCGCTGGGTTAGCCCCACGGCTAATGCTTGCCACTGTGCTTCATCGATCACCCAGGGCAGCGGATCAAGCCGCCACGAACGCCCCTGGGTGTCATCATGCATATTAAAAATCACGCCGTTTTCAGCCAGCAGCCGCTGTATTTCTTCATGCTGCTGTAAGCGCCCCGTAGGGCCCATGCCTTCCAGTGAGCTCAGTAAGCTCTGCCAGCCGGGGCGTAGCTGCCCCTGGCCATCGAGCATGGCGTCAAACGTGCCGGGCTGTCCCTTGCCTAGCTGATGTAAGTAATCCTCAACGAGCCCGTTAGCCACGGGCGCGAGAAGTGAGGGAGAGACAGGGGCCGTCATTATCCTTGTAATCCTGAGAAAGGTGGGCGGATTATCCTGCACTAGCCGCTAAGAGGAAAGCATTAGCTTGGTGTCCAGCGTAAGTCGAGGGTTTGCGGCAGTTCCAGGCTGGGTGTTTCCAGCTTGGGCACCTGATGACCATGGCGATGACCGCTGTCACTAAAACGCCCCAGTCGGCGCGCTTCCGCTTCAAACGCATTAACCGGGAAGGTGTCGAAATTGCGTCCGGTCGGGTGTACCACGTAGTAGGTGCAGCCTGCCACGGAGCGCTGGTTCCAGGTGTCGATGACATCAAAGACCAGCGGCGCGTGAATGGGAATTTGCGGATGCAGCGCAGACGGTGGCTGCCAAGCGCGGTAGCGCACCCCAGCCACCGCTTCGCCGTTTCTGCCGGTGGCTGAAAGCGGCACCCTACGACCGTTGCAGGTCACCACGTAGCGGTCGCCGCTCATGCCACTGACTTTAACTTCCAGGCGCTCGACTGATGAGTCGACGTAGCGGGCGGTGCCCCCGGCAGAGGCTTCTTCGCCCAATACATGCCAGGGTTCGATAGCTTGACGCAGTTCGATATCCAGCATCGGCGTGTGCAAGCGCCCGTGGAGCGGAAAGCGGAACTCCAGGAAGGGAGCGAACCACTCAAGATCAAAATCGAAGCCGTGGTGGCGTAGATCACTGAGCACATCGTCAAGATCGTTCCACAAGTAGTGGGGCAGCATCCAGCGATCCTGCAAGGCGCTGCCCCAGCGCACCGGTTTGGCCCGATAGGGTGTTTTCCAGCAGCGCGCAACAAGGGCGCGGATCAGCAGCATTTGCATCAGCCCCATGCGGGCATGGGGTGGCATCTCAAAGCCGCGTAGTTCCAGTAATCCTAGCCGCCCGCTATCGCTATCCGGCGAGTAGAGCTTGTCGATACAGAACTCGGCGCGGTGGGTGTTGCCGGTTAAGTCAGTCAGTAGGTGGCGCAGCAAGCGATCCACCAGCCAGGGCTGCACTACTTCGCCTTCAGGCATTTGCTGTAGGGCGATTTCCAACTCGTAAAGTGCCTCGTGGCGCGCTTCATCTACCCGCGGGGCTTGGCTAGTGGGGCCAATAAACAGGCCTGAAAACAGGTAAGAGAGGCTAGGGTGGTGCTGCCAGTAGGTGACTAGGCTGGCAAGCAAGTCTGGGCGGCGTAAAAAAGGTGAATCCTCAGGGGTAATCCCGCCAAGGGTGACATGGTTGCCGCCGCCGGTGCCGGTGTGGCGGCCATCAAGCATAAATTTTTCGGTGCCCAAACGGGTTTCACGTGCCTCGGCATACAGCCGTTCGGTTTGCGCGACCAGGGTTTGCCAACTGGCGGCGGGCATAATATTCACTTCGATCACGCCCGGGTCGGGGGTGATCATAAAGTTTTCCAGTCGCGGATCCCGAGGCGGTGAATAACCCTCTACCATCACCGGGCAGGCGAGCTCCTTGGCGCACTCCTCAACGGTGCTGAGTAGGTCGAGGTAGTGCTCCAAGCTGGTTAGCGGCGGCAGAAAAATATGCAAGCGGCCATCCCGGGGTTCCACACATAGGCTGGTGTGAATAACACCACTTTCCGTGTCGATTTCCGCCCGTGGCTGCTGCTGAACCGATTCGCCCTCTGGGTGTGATGGGCTCGGGTGGCTGGTTCGACCCAAGCGTTCGGCATCGCTGAGGTGGTGTTGTTCGGCGTTGCGGCGAGCAACTTCGCCGTGAATGTCGCCCAGCTCTGGGCGAGGCGCGAACAGCGATTCCGGTTGAGGCTGCTCTTCTGGGGCAGCCCAAGGCAGCGCCGAAAGCGGTAAACGCAAGCCCATGGGGGAGTCGCCGGGCACCAGGAACAGGTGTTCACGCTTGAGCGGCCAGCGTCCGCTCTCCCAGCGGTGGGCCTGGCTAAGCGAGTGGCGCAGCGGTAGGGCATAGCCAACCACTTCGTCTAAGCCTTGTTCTAATAAGCGGGCTAAACGGTGACGTTCGGCGTCATCTTTGAGATTGGCTTCGCGTGGGTCAACGTTCACCGGTAGCGACTGCTCTTTCCATAGATAGTAGTAGGCATCCTCGAACGCCGGAATCCAGTAGCGTTCGGCCACACCCAGGCGTTCGCTTAGCGCTTTGGTAAAGCGCTGGGCCATTGCATCATCTACATGGAGCTCCGGTGCGCCGTCTAGGCAGGCCAGCCACTGGGGATCACGCCATAGTGGTACGCCATCTTTACGCCAGTAACAGGCGAGCGCCCAGCGGGGCAGTGGTTCCCCGGGGTACCACTTGCCTTGCTGTTGCTGAATAGCGCTGCCGGGGGCGTAAGCGGCCTGGAGCCGGGTTAGCAGTGCCTCAGCGCGTTCGCGTTTGTGCTCGCCCAGGGCTTCGGTATTCCACTGTGGGCTCTCCATATCGTCGACCGAGACAAAGGTGGGTTCGCCGCCCATGGTCAGGCGTACGTCCTGGTGGAGCAGTTCGGCATCTACCTCGTCACCCAGCGCGCAGATACGCTGCCACTGCTCATCGCTATAGGGCTTGGTGACCCGTGGGTCTTCGTGGATACGCTCCACTTCCATGGTGACATCGAAAGTGACTTCACACTTATCCGAAAACCCGGTAATCGCGGCCGCACTGCCGGTCGTCGGGGTGGCGGCGAGGGGAATATGGCCTTCGCCAGCGAACAGTCCCGAGGTGGGGTCGAGCCCCACCCAGCCTGCGCCGGGGAGGAATACTTCGGTCCAGGCGTGTAGGTCGGTGAAATCTACTTCGCTCCCGCTGGGGCCATCCAGCGCTTTAACATCGGACTTGAGCTGAATGAGGTAGCCGGAGACAAAGCGTGCGGCGAGGCCCAGGTGGCGGAAAATTTGCACCAACAGCCAGGCGCTGTCTCGGCAGGAGCCGCTGGCGAACGTTAAGGTCTCTTCGCAGCTCTGTACGCCGGGCTCCATGCGTACCAGATAACCAATATCATCCTGCAGGCGTTGATTCAGCGCGACCAGGAAATCGACGGTGGTGGTGGGCTCGCGGGGAACAGCCTTGAGCCACTCCATCAACCGCGGCCCGGATTCCGTTATTTCCAGATAGGGGCTTAGTTCCTGGCGCAGCGCTTCGGGGTAGGCAAAGGGAATCGTTTGCGCAATGTCGTCCAAGAAGAAATCGAACGGGTTAATCACCGTCATCGGGGCGATGAGTTCGACCGCAATGGTTAATTCTTTACGCGGTTCGGGGAACACCACGCGGGCATTGAAGTTGCCAAACGGATCCTGTTGCCAATTTAAAAAGTGGTCATCACCGGAGAGCTTGAGTGAGTACGCCTCAATATGCGTGCGACAGTGGGGCGCCGGACGCAGCCGAATAACATGGGGTGATAGACGTACCGGGCGGTCAAAGTGGTAAGTCGTACGATGATGCAAGGCAACGCGAATGGTCATGGGCCACCCTCAAGAGAACCGTTATCAACCGGATAGTCGGCTGGGTTAGGGAATAACCGAACGTTTCGCAAGTATCGTTCCACTTTTACTTTTTTGCAGCCGCTATCTTAAGTAAGACGTTTAACTAAAGTGGAAATGGCGTTATGCACCAACTTGAAGCCAACTAGACGCACCAAAAGAAGCATAAAAGGTTTTGTTGGGCGCTGAAGTTCTGCCAAGTAATGTTTGAGTAGTGTTTAAGTAAGCGAACGTTGAAATATCGCAAAAGATGGTACGTATTTTGCTCTCAATTGTTTGATTGTTTTGCACGCGGCAGGCCTACACTGAGCATTGAGGAAGTTGCCGCTTCCACCCCAGCGCCAGGAGAGCGCCCATGAGCCAAGTGAATTGGAATAACTATGCGTGTCGTGATTTTTACGATGAGCTGATGGCCGCGCCCGGTCAGCCACGCGAGTCAGCGGGTGAATTGTGCAACATGTTGGCAAGGTTTAGCGCAGAAGAGTTAGCAGAGCGGAAAACGGCGGCGGAGATCGCTATCCGTACCATGGGAATTACTTTCACCGTTTATTCAGAAGGGGCAATGATCGACCGTGCCTGGCCGTTTGATATTGTGCCGCGCATTATTCCCGCCAATGAGTGGCGTAAAACCGAGGCGGGGCTCAAGCAGCGCGTGCAGGCGCTAAACTTATTTATTGATGATCTCTACCACGACCAAAAGGTGATCAAGGACAAAGTGTTACCCGCTGAGGTATTGGCGCAGTCGGTTAATTTTCGCCCTCAGTGTGTGGGTATTAATCCCCCTCACGGCGTGTGGGCGCATGTTTGCGGGTCAGACCTAGTGCGCGATGGCGACGGCACGCTCTATGTGTTGGAAGATAACTTACGCATTCCTTCCGGCGTCTCTTACATGCTTGAAAATCGTAATGTCACTAAGCGAGTGCTGCCGGAGTTATTCGCTTCGGGCAAGATTTTGCCGGTTGATGATTACGTAGCGCAGCTTTACGACATGCTAGCGTCGATGTCGCCGCGCCCCGGCGATGACCCGCAAATTGTGGTGCTGACCCCAGGGATTTATAACTCTGCCTACTTCGAGCACGCCTATCTTGCCCAGCAAATGGGCGTAGAGCTGGTGCAGGGAAGTGACCTGTTAGTGGATGACGATGATGTGGTGTATATGCGCACCGTCGAGGGCATGCGCCGCGTGGATGTTATTTACCGCCGTGTTGATGATGAGTTTCTAGACCCGGAAGCGTTTAATCCTGAATCTATGCTGGGTGTTGCGGGCCTGATGCGCGCTTGGCGGGCGGGTAAAGTCGCGCTGGCCAACGCGCCGGGCGCTGGGGTGGCGGATGACAAGGTGGTTTACGCTTTCGTCCCTGCGCTGATTCGTTATTACCTCGATCAAGAGCCGCTGTTGCCCAACGTGCCGAGCTACCTGTGCATGTTTGAAGACGACCGCCGCTATGTGCTCGACCACCTGGATGAATTGGTAGTCAAGCCCGCCAATGAGTCGGGCGGCTACGGCATGTTGATTGGCCCGCGCTCAACCAAAGAGACCCGCGATGAGTTTGCGCAGTTGATCAAGGCAAATCCACGCAATTATATGGCCCAGCCCACCCTGGCGCTTTCTACTACGCCTACGCTAGCGAATGGGTTGCCGCAGCCGCGCCATGTGGATTTACGCCCTTTCATACTCTCAGGGCCTGAAATTCATGTCACGACCGGTGGTTTGACGCGGGTGGCTTTGATAGAAGGATCGCTGGTGGTGAACTCTTCACAAGGCGGCGGCAGTAAAGATACCTGGATTGTAGAAACCGACGATAAGGCGGCAGCGGCCGCGGTGAAAGGAGCCTAACGCCATGCTGTCACGCGTTGCTGAAAATCTTTACTGGATGGCGCGTTATATTGAACGAGCGGAAGATACCGCGCGCCTATTGAGCGTTAACAGCCACCTTATGCTGGATTTGCCGGGACGCTTGCCGTTAGGTTGGGCCCCACTTATCGAAATGACCGGCAGCCTGGAAGCCTTCACCGCACGCCATACAGACTTCGATGAGCGCAATGTCGTACATTTTTTATGTGCCGATACCGAGAATGATATTTCGATTATCTCCGCCCTCGCCAGTGCTCGCGAGAACCTCAGAACCACCCGGGATGTGGTGCCTCGGGAGATTTGGGAGGAGGTTAATCAGCTCTATCTGAGCGTCGTCGACCATGCTGAACATGGCGTTAGCCCGCGCCGCCGCGATAGCTTTCTCAAAAGCGTGATTCGTGGTTGCCAAGCGTTAACGGGGCTCATTGAGGGCACCTTGAGTCATGGCCCGGCGCGTACGTTTATTGAATTAGGGCGCCAGTTGGAGCGGGCGGATATGACGACGCGCATTGTGGACGTGCGCTCTGCCAGCTTGCTGCCGCAAAACCCTGAGGAGCTACTGCCGTTTGAAAACCTGCAGTGGATGAGTGTGCTTAAATCACTCACTGCGTATCAAATGTACCGTCAGCAGGTGCGTTTACGAGTGCGGGGGCCGGATGTGCTGCGTTTTTTGCTCCAAGACCCCAACCTGCCACGTTCGATTGCCTGCAGCCTCGAAACACTAGGCCATGAGCTTACCTTGCTTCCCCGCCAAGACCGCCCCGCGGCGACGGTTTCGCTGGTTCGCGCGGACGTAGTCGATGCCGATATCCAAGCGCTTGCCCATTCGCCGAGCAAGCTGCATGCCTTTATCGACGAGCTGCAAATTGGCTTTGCCGCCATTCACGATACGCTGAGTGCGACCTACTTTGTGAATGACGACACTGTCCCCCGAGTGGCACAAACGCAGAGTCAAACGCAAAGCCAAAGCCACGCAGGGGACAACGACAACGATTGAAGGACTAACGCTCCACAGGGCTGGCGGCCTGGATCAGTTGATGCAGGTACGCCAGCTTATCGCGCACGGCGGGGGCGAGCACCGTCGGTGACAGGTCGAGCAGACCCATATCCCGGTTGAGCTCGTTCACCGCCAAGCCGACCTGATGAAAAGCCATCAACATGCTGTCCAGGCTACCGTCATATTCGACATGGGTAATGCCCATGTGCAGTGCGGTATCCAGCACGGCCACCATATCCAAGTAATACGCGAAGGTTTCGGCGAAGTCTTCCCAGGGGTGCATGGTGGCGTAGGCAGAGATAAAATGCTCAGGCCAGTCGCTGGGAGCGCCCTGTTGGTAGTAGCGCTCTAACGCTTCGGCATAGCTTGGCCGGTGGTGGTTGCCAAATACTGCACGACACGTTTCTTCATCGCGATCCTTAACCAATACGTCCCAGTAGTAGTGGCCGATTTCATGGCGGAAGTGGCCAATCAAGGTGCGGTGGGACTCGTTCATATCGACCCGTAAACGCTCGCGCTCAACGTCGTCGGCCTCTTTAACGTTAATGGTGATATGACCTGCCGCATGGCCGGTATACACTTTCTCCTGGTTGGCGGTAGAGCGCCATAGTCCTTGGTCAGGCAGGGCATCAGCCATAAAAGAGAAACTCAACGGCACTGCAATAGCATCCTCTTGGGTGCCATGGGGTAGTTTCAGTAAATCAAGGGTATGAAACAGACGCCGTTTGGCCGCCTCAAGTGCTGCCCAACGCTCGCGGTTACCATCAATAGTGAGATCGGGGATCATGGCGTTATAACGGCAGCAGTCGCATAGCGTATCCGCTTGGCCGTGTTCCATTACCACCATACGATTGCACACGTTCTCAACAGCATAGTTGTGGCACTTCATTAGCGCTGTATCGCACCCTGGGTGGGTACAGCGATAGCCGCCGTTCTCCAAGGGCTCAATGGCCACGATATTGCTACAGGCAGGACACCAGCCGACCTCTGACTGACAGCTAAGGCAGTGGGTGTTTTCATAGAAAAGCGGATTGCCACAGCGGCAGTTGAAAGCCTGCATAAATAATTCCCTGTGTTTAAACACGAGCGTTCGCCATGTGCGATCCGCGAGGCTGCGGCACACTGATAGGCCGAAGCATAGCCAGCCCTGTGACACATTGGAAAGGCTAATTGATATCCTGCCGCAGATTTTGTTGACTCATGCGATACTTGGTTGACGTTAACGTCAACTTGCTGCTATACCCTGTACTCTTGCCTTACCGCGAAGCACTTTTTAATACCGCATTTTTATAACAACCACAGCCATAACAATCACAATTAATAATAGGAGCAACGCTATGTCTGTTCGCGAAATTCCCATGTATATCGATGGCCAGCCCGTGCAGTCGCAAAGCCAGGAGTGGCGCGATGTGGTTAACCCCGCCACGCAAGAGGTGGTAGCGCGGGTACCGTTCTGTACCACTGACGAAGTGGAACGCGCTATCAGCAGCGCTAAAGAGGCGTTTAAGGAGTGGCGAAAAGTACCGCTGGGTAAACGCATGCGCATTATGCTCAAGCTTCAGGCACTGATTCGCGACAATACCGCAGAGTTGGCGGCGCTGATCACCGAAGAGCACGGCAAAACGCTTCCCGATGCGGAAGGGGAAGTTGGCCGGGGCTTGGAAGTGGTGGAGCATGCCTGTTCGATTACCTCGCTGCAGTTGGGTGAGCTGGCGGAAAATGCCGCTAACGAGGTGGACGTTTACACTATGCACCAGCCGCTTGGTGTGGGCGCCGGTATTACTGCCTTTAACTTCCCGATTATGCTGCCGTGCTTTATGTTTCCACTGGCGATTGCCACTGGTAATACCTTCGTTCTTAAACCCTCCGAACAGGATCCCAGTTCCACCATGCGCTTAGTGGAGTTAGCCCACGAAGCCGGTGTCCCGGCAGGCGTGCTCAACGTGGTGCACGGTGGCCCTGATGTAGCCAACCAGATTGCTGATCACCAGGATATCAAAGCGCTCTCGTTCATCGGCTCTACCCATGTGGGTTCGCTGCTGTATAACCGTGCAGCGGCAGCGGGCAAGCGCATGCAAGCAATGATGGGGGCCAAGAACCACTGCGTGGTCATGCCCGATGCTAATCGTAGCCAAGCGATCAACAACCTGCTGGGCTCAGCCTTTGGCGCGGCGGGCCAACGCTGCATGGCAAACTCTGTGGTGGTGCTGGTGGGCGAGGCGCGTGAGTGGCTGAGCGATATCGTTGATGCGGCGCGTGAAATGAAAGTGGGGCCGGGCACCCAGTTAGATGCCGATTTGGGGCCGCTGGTGTCGCCAGCTGCTCGTGATCGTGTGCTGCGTTTAATCGATGCAGGTGAAAAAGAGGGCGCCAAACTGATGGTCGATGGTCGCAATGTTCAAGTGGAGGGCTACCCCAACGGTAATTTCGTGGGCCCCACTCTGTTTGCGGATGTGACCGCAGATATGACCATTTACCGTGAAGAGATTTTTGGGCCTGTACTGTGTGTGGTCAGTGTTGAAACCCTCGACGAAGCGATCGAGTTTATCAACGCCAACCCCAACGGCAATGGCACCTCTATCTTTACTAACTCTGGTTGGATTGCTCGTCGTTTTGAAACCGATATCGACGTGGGTCAGATTGGTATCAATGTGCCCATCCCCGTACCGGTTGCCTACTTCAGCTTCACTGGCTCGCGGGCATCAAAGCTGGGGGATTTAGGGCCTAACGGCAAACAGGCGATTGCCTTCTGGACGCAAACCAAAACCGTCACAGCGCGTTGGTTTGAACCAGAGAATGTTTCCAGTGGCATTAATAGTACGATTTCGCTTGGCTAAATGAAGCACTATTCAATGCCTGATGCTGGCCCCGCATTAAGCGGGGTCAATTGATAGCGGGTGCGGCCAAAGCCGAGCCGATGAATCGGCATATCGTGATTTAAAAGTTATCAAACAACGGCAAGCTTTCTTCCAACAGTTGTTCAGTGGGGCCAAGTTGGCTTTCATGCAACACCAGCAGGGAATGTTCGTTCATGAAGTCCTGGGCTGGCGGCACCAGCAGCGCGAACTCACCTTCTTCAAGGTGAAACTCATGTATTTCGCGCAAACCAAGCGGCGTCATGCATTGCGAGCAGCGGTAGGTGTCATCTTCGCCATAAATCAGGCGGTGGTACATTTTAAACAGCGTATAGAGTGCCAAGCCGCCCTCAAACGCTGGCCAGCGCGCTGGTGTATGACGAATGCCGCTGGCGAGGTCTTGACCTTCTGCTCTGGCCTCTGCAATCGCATCGGCTAGCGGGGCAGCTAGAATGGCGGTTTGGTCAGCAGGTAAAGGTGTGTTGTGCTTGGAGGCGTGTTCAAAATCCTGCACTGCTCGTTTGAAGTCAGAAACGTTACTGAGGGTGTAGTCGACATGCTGAAGATCGTCGGGCTCAAACCCACCATTTTCCCAGCCATGAATGACTCTCAAGGTCATTTGGCCCCGCGTCATGGGGCGGGCCAGTAACATATGCAGCATGATCCGAATATGTAGCTGGCGCTCATCCGTATCATTTTCAAACGCTTGGTAGGGGTCAGAAAACAGTTCGTTTAGACGACCGGAGATGTGTTCTTTTGCTTCGTTATGGCTCATGTCAGTGTCCCTTTGAACGAACTGATTATTAAGCGTTATGCGCGCGGTTCTTTTATGCCAGCTATTGCAGGTCGTTACATCAGTATGGCGAGCAGGGCCGCTAATTAAAAGTCACTTAAGTTAGCGTTTTGTTACGTAAAGGCTAAGTCGTTTTTATGAGATGGTTAAACTTAACAATAAAGAGGTGATTATGTCTGCTCCATTAAGCCGTTTTAATGTACCAGAAACGTTAGATGATCTGCCCGACGATATTCGCCATACTATTTTGGCCGTCCAGGAAAAGGCAGGGTTTGTGCCTAATGTATTTTTAATGTTGGCCCATCGTCCTGCTGAGTTTCGTGCTTTCTTTGCCTACCATGATGCGCTAATGGAGCGTGAATCTGACACGCTCACTAAAGCCGAGAAAGAGATGATTGTGGTCGCTACCAGTGCGCGCAATCGCTGCTTGTATTGCGTGGTGGCGCATGGGGCACTGGTGCGCATATACAGCAAAGACCCGCTGCTTGCGGATCAGGTCGCCATCAACCATCGCGTGGCACCGATTAGTGAGCGCCACCGCGTCATGCTCGACTTTGCCATGCATTGTGCCATTGATGTCGGTGAAATGACCGATGAGTGGCGCACGCGCCTGCGGCAAGAAGGCTTTAGCCAAGAGGACTGCTGGAATATAGGCGCCATCGCGGCGTTTTTTGGTCTGTCGAATCGATTGGTCACCCTGGCGGGTACGCCGCCCAATGCGGAGTTCTATTTGATGGGGCGAGTGCCCCGCGCAGAGGCTGCCAACACACCTTAAACTTTACTAAGACGCGTTTTTGGTTGACGATACCGTCTTCATTCACTGTCGCCAGGGGAGCCCTGCTTGCAAGGGCTGAGAATGCGCGCTGCGCAGACCCTGGAACCTGATCCGGTTCGTACCGGCGGAGGAAGTGCGACATGCTATATCTGACGTCAGCCGTGCTTGGCGCGGCGCTGTGCTGCTTTGCTTATTTAGGTCTACGGGCTCGCTGGGTGGATGGCCCCGTTGATGATTATGTGACGGCTCGCAACTCACAAACAGCTTCAACCCTTGGTCTCTCCTTTCTTGCCTCCGGCATGGGGGCGTGGATACTCTTTGCCCCGCCCGAAATTGGCGCCTTTGTTGGCCCCCTCGCATTAGCAGGTTATGCGCTCGGGTCGGCACTGCCGTTTATTGTGTTAGGACTCTACGGGCCAAAAATTCGCCGTGCGTTGCCGGAAGGGCGCAGCATCGCCGAGTTTGCAGAAGCGTGCTATGGCCCAGGCGTGCGGCGCTGGGTAACGTTAGTGTCGGTTGGCTATATGGCCTGTTTTCTGGCAGCGGAGCTCACCGCCATAGGGGCCATCACAGCGCTATTGTCAGATGTGCCGCCCGCGCTGGTGATTATTGGCGTTGCCCTCACCACTCTGGTGTATACGGCGGTTGGCGGTTTGCGCGCCAGCCTTGCCACGGACCGGTGGCAGGCATGGCTGTTGCTAGCGCTTCTGTTGGCGGTGGGTAGCGTTACGTTATGGCGCCTACCCACAATGCCTAGCGAGGCAACGCTGCCTTCAATCCCCGTTACCAGCGCGCTGAGCGTTGCGTTAACGCTGGTCATCGCCGTCACCGCAGCGAACCTTTTCCACCAGGGGTATTGGCAGCGTGTTTGGGCGGCAAGGGACGATCAAAGCCTGGGCCGTGGCGCTTGGCTAGGCGGCGGTATGACCGTCGTCGTCGTGATGCTAATTGGTGGTTTGGGCATGCTGGCGACAATGAGTGGGGTTCGCCTTGGCGAGCCGCCGATGCCGTTTTTCGCCCTGCTAACGAAGGCCCCAGCTTGGCTGACGCTACCTGCCTTAGTGCTGGCAGTCACCTTGGTGGCCTCCAGTGTGGATACGTTACAAAATGGTATCGCTTCCCTGGTGGTGTCGCGCAGCGAACAGCGGGGTGTTTCCATCGCCGCTGCCCGCTGGGTCACGATTGCATTGATGATACCGGTGGTAGTGATTGCTTTGCAGGGGCTGTCGGTACTGCGGCTATTCCTGATTGCTGACTTACTGTGTGCTGCCATTGTGGTGCCTGTGCTGCTAGGTCTGTGGCAGCGCATGACCCCTTTTTCGGCTGTTGCGGGAGGCGTTGCAGGATTGCTGGGTGCCATTATTCCAGGGTGGTTCGGTCAGGGCAGTCTCATCGCGGGAGTGGTAGCTGCCAGTTTTCCAGGCAGTATTCCTACGCTGGGGCCGTTTGTCGGCGCGATAGTCGCCTCTACGCTGGTTAGTGTGTTGCTCGCGAGTATGAGTAAAAATAATAAGCAGTAAGCAGAAAAGTGCTGGTCGCGATATGCTGGTAGACCTACACCTCCCTGAATGGGTGACATGACAATGAGCTACCCCATAGCATCTAATGAAGAGGCGCGGTTAGCCGCTCTTTATGAGCTTGAACTATTAGATACCCCGGATGAACCGGCGTTTGATCGCGTCACCAGGTTGGTTACCCAGTTACTAAATGTGCCTATCTCAACGATCACGTTGATTGATGCTGAGCGTCAGTGGATTAAGTCGCGCGTGGGCGTGGAAACCCGCGAGACAGGGCGAGATGTGGCTTTTTGCGCTTATACAGTGACGGCCTCAGAGCCGTTAATTGTTGAAGATGCACGCAAGGATCCTAGATTTGCGCAAAACCCCCATGTGACCGCCCCGAATGGGATTCGCTTTTATGCGGGTATTCCGCTGTGCACCTCCAATGGACTTGCATTGGGATCCCTCTGCGCGATTGATATTAAACCTCGTACTCTTAGTGAGCAGGAACTGGCGGCTTTGAAAGATTTAGCGGCGATTGTGACTGATGAAATTCGCCTGCGTGAGCGGCTGATCCGAGAGAGAAAAAAAGCACAGGAATCTCAGCGAGCGTTGAGCGAGCTTCATTACAGTATGGAGTGCCAAATTGAACGGCGCACCAACGAGCTCAACCTGGTCATTGAATCCGCCTATGACGCCTATATCAGCGTTGATTCACAGGGCGTTATTCTGGATTGGAATCGAGCGGCTGAGCTAATGTTTGGTTGGCCACGCAAGGCGGTGCTGGCAAGGCCAATCACACAACTACTCTTTCCGAATGGCTTGCCAACTGAGAGTGATCAAGCCCCTATCACCTTTACAGCGCGGTGCCATGATGGCAAGGAACTGCCCGTCGAGGTCCGCATCAAGACATTGACCATTGATGGCCGCGAACGACGCAGTCTTTTTATCCATGATATTACCGAACGGCAGCAGCTAGAGCGCTTGCGCGATCAACAGGCCCGTGAAGACGTATTAACCAAACTGCCGAATCGACGCGCCCTGGATGAACGCCTGCCTGATGCGATGGCCCGCGCTCGGCGTACTCAAAAGCCCTTAGCAGTTTTATTCATGGACCTGGATGGTTTTAAAGCGATTAACGACACTCATGGCCATGCCATGGGGGATGAGCTGCTGCGTGTGATGGCTAAACGATTGGCGGGGGCCGTCCGTGAAACCGACTATATAGCGCGGTGGGCCGGAGACGAGTTTGTCTTGCTATTAGAAGGCAGTGAGTCCATGGCGATTGAGCCGTTGGCTAAAAAATTAATACAGGTGATTGAAGAGCCGTTTGCTGCTGGCAATGCGGCGCTGAATATCAGTGCAAGCATAGGTGTTGTCATGTACATGCCGACTAGTGCTGAAACGGCCAACGAGCTATTAAAGCGAGCCGATGTTGCCATGTATGATGCCAAGCGCTTGGGAAAAGCCCAAGTTCGTATAGTGCAGCCTTTGGATAGTGCTTCTTAGGCTTGGTACGAAAACTGCTTGCGCTCGCCCATACGTTGTTAAAAATCGGCTCAAAATACTCATTTACACTCTGTAAACTCCGTTTTTTCGCCTATTTTTGCCTAGTCTGGTCTTCGCTCAGCGACTTTTCGTACAAACCCCGAGACCGGAAATATTCAAGGACGATCATGATTCGAACTATTCTGACCACGCCTGAAGGCGAGACCCATGAGGGCGGTGAAAGCCTGATAGCTGTGTGGCGGGCTACGCCGGGAAGCCATATTTGGATTGATATGCAGGGGGAGACCCAGCAGAGCGAACGGTCGATTTTAGAGGCATTCGAATTTCACCCGATGGCGATTCAAGATGCCCATAAAGAGCGTCATCCGCCTAAAATAGAAGAGTTTGATAACCATACGCTGATTATTTATCGCGGCATCTCCTCATTCGATGCCGAGCTGAACTATTTGCCTCAACAGGTCTGTTTTTTTGTGGGCGAACGGTTTTTGGTTACGCTCCATCCTGGTGAAGCGTTAAGCATTGAGCGGCTATTTAACGAGCACGGAAGAGCACTTTTGGCGCATTCGCCGGAGCAGGTCGCGCTGCGCGTTATGTATATCTCAGCCGGATTTTATATCGATAGCCTGCTTGAGTTTGAAACTGAATTAAGCGATCTAGAGGATGAACTGTTAGAAGACGGCAACGATGTCTTGATGCGCAAAATCATTACTTATCGCTCTCGATTGGTCAAAATGCGCCGCATTTTTAGTTACCACAAAGGCATTACTCAAGAACTGACGGCTTATGACTACGAGCATCTGCCCCGAGAAGAGAGCGAAACCCTGCACGCTATTAACGATGTGGCGGACCGCTTTGAACGTCTCTATACCTTGACCCAAATGTACTATGACATTTGTGGTGACTTAGTCGATGGCTATATCTCTATTTCTTCTCATCAGCTAAATATCACCATGCGTGTTCTCACCGTTATTACCGCAATTTTTGTACCCCTGACATTTATTGCTGGGATTTACGGCATGAACTTCGAAAATATGCCCGAGCTGCGCTATGAGTACGGCTACTTTTTTGTATTGGGAGCAATGCTGGGCATCGGCGGCATATTGATTTGGTTATTTAAACGCAAACACTGGTTCTAAGCTCGTCAGTGAACGATTCGCCAGGAAACGAAAAGTTGACGCATGCATAGGTGGTTGAGGGGTGAGTGTGGCATCCTCTGCAGCGACCAAGACTATAAGGCATCAAGCCGTCGACTAGCATTTTCACTGGGAGCATTTTTCATGACCATTATGATCATCGGGCTGCTGATTTTTTTAGGCAGTCACTCTGTACGTATCTTCGCTGAAAATTGGCGTCAGCAGCAAATTGCCAAATTCGGCGAAACCACGTGGAAAATAGCCTACTCGGCAGTGTCTGTGATCGGTTTGGCAATTGCCATTTACGGCTTTGGCCAGATGCGCCTTGACCCCATTTATGTGTGGCAACCACCCATGGGAATGCGCCATGCGGTCGCGCTGCTCATGCTGCCTGCCTTTATTATGCTAGTGGCGGCTTATGTTCCCCATAATGCTATTAAGGCCAAGCTTGGCCACCCGATGATGCTGTCAGTGAAAATATGGGCGTTTGCTCACCTGCTAGCCAACGGCCGCTTAGGCGATATTATTTTTTTTGCAGCCTTTCTTATCTGGGCAATCCTGGCGTTTAAAGCTGCCAAAAAGCGTGGTCGTTTAACGCCAGCTGCGCCAGTTAGCACCACGAAAATGGCTACTATTTCTACCGTACTCATCGGGCTGGTGGCGTATGTCGTCTTTGCTTTTTACTTGCACACCGCGTTGATTGGTGTCCCTGTCTTTAGCTAATGCTTATGTTTAATTAATATCTGTATTGGCTAATATTAATAAGTGTGCTTTGTTCTTCTGGCGGCCTCGCAACCACGCGTTGCCGCCATTGCCGCTTATATGGCTTTTGAGACTCGGCAAGAGTTTGTTATTGTCATTTGAGCGCCAATATACCCATATTAAGGAGTCAGCTCATGGCCGAAACTGAACACACGGTGCCGCCGACGATGGCCGCCATGCTATTGACTGGACATGGCGGTATCGACAAATTGGAGTACCATCCGGATGTCGCTACACCTAAGCCCAAGGCGGGCGAAGTGCTGGTACAGGTGACTGCTACGGCAAAGAACAATACTGACCGAAAAGCGCGTGAAGGCCTTTACCCCACCAAAGATAAAGGTGATGTAACTTCCTTTGCCATGGGCGGCACCCCGACGCTTACCTTCCCGCGTATTCAAGGGGCCGATGTGGCAGGTCGTATCGTGGCGGTCGGAGAGGGGGTCGACGCAAAGCGCATTGGCCAGCGAGGGCTGCTCGATTTTAATATCTACGCCGACGAGCGCCGTGATATTAACCTCACCCCTGACTACTACGGCCATGGCGCCGACGGCGGTTTTGCTGAGTATATCGCTGTCCCTGCTGATCAGTTTTATCACGTGCCCAACCCTGAGCTGCACGATGCAGAGCTTGCCTCAATGGGCATGTGTTCGTATCAAACTGCTTACCACATGATGACCGCCGCCAAGGTGAGTGCTGGTGAGCGCGTGTTGGTCAGTGGTGCCAGCGGTGGCGTGGGGACCGCACTGATTCAGCTCTGCCGCGTTGTGGGCGCTATTCCCTATGCGGTAAGCCAGCTAGACAAAGCTGACGCACTCAAAGCACTAGGCGCAGAAGCGGTGATTGACCGTGGCGACTTGCCGACGTTTGTGGATCGCGTGCTGGAAACGACCAGCGGTAAACCGATCGATGCGGTGATGGATCTGGTCGGCGGTGAAATGACCAATCTATTTATCGACACCATGATTGTTGATATGCAGGGGCGCAAGAGCTACCCGCGCCTTTCCATTGCTGGTGCCAGCGGTGGCAATCTGAGCGAAATGATGTGGACGCGCGTTTATCTGTACCAAGTGCAGATTTTTGGCGTTTCCCACGGCACCCGTGAAGAGGCTGAACAGCTTGTGGCATGGATACGCAGCGGTGAATTAAAGCCTGTGCTTCATGCGGCATTTAAGCTTTCCAATCTGCATGCGGCCGAGCGCTATTTTGTTAATCGGGACAGCAACTATCTGGGTAAAATTGTGCTTGTTCCCGATGCCCAGTGGGCCTCTCATGGTGCTCCGTTCGCCCTCGAAAATTCCTCTTCTGACGCTCAGGAGCGCCACTAGTGCCTAACCTCCATACCATCCAGTTAATGGATACTCACGCCGGTGGCGATGTTAGCCGTATTGTCACCGGTGGCATCGATATTTTGCCTGGCGCCACTGTGCGCGAGCAGATGGAGTACCTGCGCGATGACGCCGACGGTTTACGTCGCTTGCTGCTTGAAGAGCCCTACGGCATTCCAGAAATGTCAGTCGATTTGTTAGTGCCTCCCAGCCACCCGGAAGCGGTCGCGGGATATATCATTATGGAAGTAATGGGCTATCCCATTTACTCTGGCTCTAACACCTTGTGTACCGCGACAGCTGTGCTGGAGAGCGGTATTGTGCCCAAGCAGGAAGGGATACAGCGCTTTAAGCTGGAAGCGCCGGCAGGCTTGGTGCAGATCGAAGCCAAAGTGCATAACGGCGTGGTGGAGTCAGTTACCTGTGGCGGCTTGCCCAGCTATATCGACACCTATCGCGATACGATTGATGTGCCGGGCATTGGTGATGTCACATACTCCATCGCCTACAGCGGTGGTTTTTATGCGTTAGTGGATGCCACTGAATTGGGCTTTAAACTGACGCGTGATGAAGAGCGTGCGCTATCCGAGTGTGCCTATAAAATCGTCGAAGCGATTAAAGCGCAGCGAGGCTTTTCCCACTACACGCTGGGTGACGTAGGGCCACTGCCGTTTTTGCACTTTATGGGACCTGAAGAGAAGGTAACGGAAGGTTATATACGTTCACGCTCAACCACCTATGTTCATCCTGGCGTTATTTGCCGTAGTACAACGGGTACTGGTACCTCGGCACGCCTGGCATTGATGAACTATGAAGGGCGTTTGAGTATAGGCGACAAACTAGAGACGGTTTCACTGCGTGAAACGGGGTTTATCGGCACCTTCATTGGCACGCATCAGGAAGGCGCTTACCAAGTGGTGGAAAATACCATTACCGGCCGCAGTTACGTGTTGTCGCGCTCGGATATTGTGATCAACTGTGATGACCCGATGGTGGCGTGCGGTGAGTTGCATCATATCTTGAGTGACCGTCATCAGCCTGCGGCATTGTCTTTAGAGTCGTAGTCTGTGAAAACTTAGTCTTTGGAAACGTAGTCTTTAGAAACATGGCCATCAGAGACATAGCCTTCGCTTTCCAAGCGTTCCCATACCGGGGCTTTTTCGGCCTCGGTCATGGCGCCCCAGACAGCAATTTCATCTAGCGTACGGCCGCAGCCATTGCACAATGAAGTGGATGGCTCGATCTGGCAGATCTGCACGCACGGCGAGAGTGGGCGGACGGTAGAATATGTGCTCATTAAGATAGGCTCTGAAGAACTGGCTGGCGCATTATGACGCCGACACTTTACCGCGCAATGACTTAATTTTTCCCTTACGGGTTTTGTGATCAACACGACGGCGCTGCGAGCCTTTGGTGGGCTTGGTGGGGCGGCGTACTTTTTGCTGCTTGGTGGCACTCTGAATCAGCTCTTTTAAACGTGCCAGCGCATCCTCTTTGTTGAGTTCAAGCTTTCGATGGCTCTGGGCTTTAATAATTACCACGCCCTCTTTGCTAATGCGCTGATCCGATAACGCCATTAAGCGCTCTTTATACAGAGGCGGCAGCGTAGAGCTCAGAATATCAAAGCGTAAATGTACTGCTGAAGCGACTTTATTGACGTTCTGGCCGCCAGCACCCTGGGCGCGAATTTGGCTGATATCAATCTCCCAATCAGCCAGGGTAACGTTATTAGAAATGGTGAGCATTAATGGCCCCTGTGTTACTTGTGAACCCATAAGGCTAGCACAATTGGCACAGAGACGGGGATGGTTAGCCTACTTAGCGCGCTCCGTTAGCCCGCTAAATTGTTAATCGGTTGACCATCCATGTAAGCTAGCAGGTTGCTAAAGGCATCGCCAAAATAGAGCTCATAGCTATCTTTTTCTACATAGCCAAGGTGAGGCGTGGCGACTAAATTAGGCAATGCCAGCAACGAGTTTTCAATGACCGGTTCCGCATCGAAGACATCCACCGCTGCCTGACCAGGGCGCCCAGCTATAAGCGCCTGCTCAAGCGCACCGGGCACCACTAACTGTGAACGACTAGTATTTACCAGCAGAGATGTAGGTTTCATCTGGGCGAGTGATTCATCAGTGACGATACCGCGGGTTTCGTCGTTCAAGCGAAGGTGCAGGCTTAGCACATCTGAGCGCTGAAACAACGCAGCTTGGCTTTCGGCTACTTCTAACCCGGCTTCAGCGGCGCGTTGGCGGGTGCCTTCCCGACCCCACACCAACACGTTCATTTCAAACGCCTGACCATAGCGTGCCACTAGGCTGCCGATTTTTCCGTAGCCAAAAATGCCTAGTGTGCGTCCTTTAAGGCCGGTACCTAACGTGCACTGCCAGCGGCCCGCTTTCAGGTTCTCAACTTCTGCCGGTATATGACGCATTGCCGCCAGGACTAAACCCCAGGTTAATTCTGCCGCTGCATAAGGCGATCCAGTGCCCGCCATGACAGTGACGCCATGGCGGCGACAAGCCGCCATATTCACATGCGCTGCACCGCCACCCGTTTGGCTAATGACTTTCAGGTTGGGCAAGCGCGCCAGTAGGGCTGCCGTGATAGGCGTGCGTTCACGAATCAGCACTAACGCCTCGGCGTCCTGGAACCGTTCACTCAGCCCGTCTAGGTCGGTTAATGTGTCGTGATACACCGTCACATCGTGGCCTTCTAGCTGCTTGAAGGCATCTAAACGGCGCACGCAGTCCTGGTAGTCATCGGCAATGACAATCTTCATAGAGAGGATTCCTTAAACTGGTCGCATCGGTAATAGTAAAACAGGGCCTAGTGGGCCTTGTTGTTATAAAGTGATACTAACCTGAACACTAACCGTCAAGGAGCCCAAAATGAGTAACTATCTGTTAGATGATTCCCCCCTAAGCCCCGGTGTTATTTACCGCTTGTTATCTGGCGTTGTTTGCCCAAGGCCCATTGCCTGGGTGTCTACCCAGGATAAGCAGGGAAATACTAATTTAGCACCGTTCTCCTTCTTCAATGTCGCTAGCGTCAACCCGCCGGTGCTGGCGTTTTCACCACTGCTCAATGGCAGCGGTGAGCTTAAAGATACGGTGCGTAATTTAAATGACGTTGCAGAATGCGTTGTGCATGTGGGGAGTGAAGCGTTAATTGAAGCGCTCAATACCACTAGTGCCAGCCTGCCGCCAGGAGAGGATGAGTTTACCCTGGCCGGGCTTGAAAAGGCTGCTATGCCGGGCGTGAGCGTTCCGCGGATTGCTAATGCGCCTGTGGCGTTTGGCTGCAAACTGTTCGATATGATTCGGTTCGGTGACCAACCCTTGGCAGGTACGTTAGTACTGGCGCAAGTGGTTTCTATTCATATTGATGACGCGCTATGGGACGGCCGCCATGTGGATATGGATCTTCTCAAACCAGTAGGTCGCCTAGCGGGCAGTGATTACATCCGCATTAGCGATCGTTTTGCGATAGAGCGTCCTGATTAGCAGCTGCTTAATTTACATAAAATCATGATTTTTTAAGGTTGTTTTTCTATTCTTTCCCTTTGTTTCAATGTAGCTACACAGTGGATAATAATAATTACTTAGCAATTAACGATAACTAACCTTTAGTCGTATATTCTGCTGCCGATAGTAATAGGTAACAGATCGGTAATGTAGGAGGCATGCGATGGTTCCCATTGTCTGTTTTTCAACATGCCATTTATAGGGTGGAGAAGTGATCTAGCTAGCAAGGAGCAGATCAATGCAACGACTGGGAACGCTATTGTTAATAAAAAAATGTTTTAAAAAACAAATGATTAAAGCGAGGTTGTTGAGGATAACGTTATTCGCTGGGCTGTTGGTTTCACCATTGACGCAGGCAGAGCTTACGTTTGGGATTGTCGCCCCTTCCAGCGGTGGCGCTGCGCCTTTAGGGCTGGGTATGCAAAAAGGTATCGAGACCTATTTTGCCGAGGTTAATGCAGCAGGCGGGGTGAATGGTGAAACACTTGCCTTGATCGCACGCGATGATCAATACCAACCACTTAAAGCCGCCAGCAATACCCGCCAACTGATTCAAGAAGATGACGTGTTGGCGGCGATCGGCAACGTGGGTACGCCGACGGCCACCGTTACCATTCCCATCTATAACGAGTATGAAACGCTGCTTTATGGTGCGTTCACAGGTGCTGGCGTATTGCGCAAGACACCGCCCGACCGCTATGTGATCAATTACCGGGCCAGCTATGTGCAGGAAACCGCCGCGATGGTGGATGGGCTGCTGGAAGCGGGTGTTCTGCCCGAGGAAATTGCCTTTTTTACCCAGAACGATAGCTTTGGCGACGCAGGATACAATGGCGCTATCCAAGCGTTAACCTCCCATGGCGTTGAAAATACCGCTGCGCTGGCACATGGACGATTTACCCGTGGTACGCGCAATATTCACCAAGGGTTGGCAACCATTCTGCAAGCGCCAGTCACACCACGTGCCATCATTATTGTGGGCACCTACGGGCCCGCGGCAGACTTTATCCGTGAAGCCCACAACGATCTACCCGATGCAGTGTTTTTGAATGTCTCCTTTGTGGGCAGCCAAGCGCTGATGGTTGAGCTTGGCGAGTTATCAGAAGGCGTCATCATTACCCAAGTTGTGCCGCCCCTGGATGCCGAACTGCCTGCTGTTAAAGCTTATCGCCAGGCGCTTGAAACTCACGCCCGCGGTAGCGAGCCTGATTTTATCTCCCTCGAAGGTTATCTCGCCGCGAAGGTGTTTGTAGAAGGTGTTAAAGCGGCTGGCGCTGATCCGGATCGTGATGCCATTGTGGATGGCTTGCTGGGCTTAGGCGCCATCGATATTGGCCTGGAGGAGCCGCTCAGCCTTGGGCGCAATGATCATCAGGCTAGCGATGCGGTATGGCCAACCATTATCACAAACGGCCGTTTTGAGTCGGTGGAGTGGGCGAGCCTGTTACCGTAACAGCGTCCGCATTTAGGCTTAAGTTACCTGTAAGACCCTGACACAAGTGAAATCAGATAATGAAAAAAACGTTAAGTATTAGAGCCATGTTGATCAGCCTGTTCCTAGCGGCAGTGCTTGGCGCCGTGGTGCTAGCAGCAACAGGTTGGACTACCAACCAACGGCTCATCGACTCGCAGCGCTATATCACCGGTGAGGTATTACCGCTTCAGGATGCCAGCCGGGGCATGGTGCTCACCATGGGCGCGTTTGGTCAACGCCATGCGGATCTACTTGCTGCTGAGAACGCAGCAGGCCTTGATGAGATCACCACACAAACCGCGTTGGATGAACGCTTTCATAACGCCCGCCAAGGGCTGAGTGGGGTGGAACACGGTGAAAGCCTGAATGAATTGGATAGTCATTATCAGGCGTTACTGGCAGGCGATACGGCGCTTGAGGCGATTCGCCGTGAAGAACTGAGTTTGCAAACACAGATGGCGGAACGTATTAGTGCTATGCAAACGCTTGTCTCTCAAGTGATGCTTAGCGCTGAAGATATTGCTGGTCGTACCGCATTAGCCCAGGTGCGCAGTGACCGTGACCAGCTTGAGTTGGTGGAAGCTTGGCGTGAAGATGGTATGACTACGCTGCCTACCCAGCTACTTGACGATATGTTTACCGCGCAAGTGGATGTAGGACGCTTAAGCGGTAACGCGCGCATGGCATTAGCGCAGCTATCGGATCTTGGCCGCCAAATGATGCAATTGGAGAGCTCCGATGCGCTGGTCAATTTGCGTCACAATGAAATTGCCCAGCAGGTCGGGCTTGCCCGTCAGTCGTTGGCGGCAATCGCTAGTGCTCCGAGTACCGAAGTAGAGCAGCGTGCGCTAATTAATAACCTTGATGAGGTTATTGTCGAGCTGCAAGGGCTGATGGTGTCTGATGATAACGCTGTCTATGCGCTTCGTTTGCAGCAGCTTGCACTCCATGAACAAGTACAAGCGGCGCTCACCAATGTCGCTCAAGCCATGGCGCAGATGCGCTCGGCGTTAAGTGACGTTGAAGCGTATACCGTGGCACAGGCTGACAGTGCCGCGACCCAGGCGGAAACGTTAGCCAATGCTGGCCGTTCGTTACTGATTATGGTCACACTGATTGTGATTGCGCTGCTTGCTATCTTTGGCTGGCGCACAATGGTGCGTGTGTTGGGCCCGCTCGTGGCAATGCGCCGCCAGATGGAAAGCATCAGTGGCGCTGCTGGCGAGAACGCTGATCTTTCCAAGCGTCTTGAGCTTAAACGCAACGATGAAGTAGGCCAGACGGCTCAAGCGTTTAATAGCATGATGGATACTTTTGAAGGGATGGTGGCGCAAATTCGTGAAAGCGCTGAATCCATCGCGGCGAGCAGCCGACAGATTGCGGCAGGCAATGAAAATCTCTCACAACGAACCGACCAGCAGGCAGCGTCGCTGGCTGAAACGGCCTCAAGTCTTGAACAGATTACCGCTACCGTGAAGCAAACGGCTGAGTATGCTGACCAGGCGAAAGACGCCAGTGGCAACGTTGATCAACGTGCACGTGCCGCAGGGGATGTGTCAACGCGTACCACGGCAGCAATGGGCGATATCCGTGAGGCGAGTGAAAAAATCACCTCTATTATTAAAGCCATCGACGATATTGCCTTCCAAACTAACTTGTTGGCGCTAAATGCCTCCGTGGAAGCCGCCCGGGCTGGCGAGCAGGGGCGCGGGTTTGCTGTGGTGGCTCAGGAAGTACGTAAGTTAGCGGGACGCAGCGCTGAGGAGGCGGCCCAAATTCGTCATTTAGTAGACGACAGTGTTGCTAAGGTGAGCGAGGGCGAGCAACTCGTCAACGCATCCAGTAAGCACCTTCAGGAGATCATTGATAGCCTGGGTGAGGTGACGCGCTATGTTACCGAGATCGCTGGGGCGACCCATGAACAGTCGGCAGGTATTGACCAGATCAACCAAGCGATTTCGCAATTGGATCAGGTGACGCATCAAAATGCCCGCTTGGTACAAGAAGCCACGACGGCCAGTCATACACTGGATGATCGTGCCGGTGATATGCATTCACTGGTAGGGCGCTTTCGGGTAAGCGATACGGCAGGACAGCGTCATCTGTCACTCCCACAGAAGGAAGAAATTACAACGTAGTAAGCAATTACTACCTGCTGGTGGAAAGCGCTTGCTAGTCTCATCTCACACGCCTCGCGTGTGCTCACACACTCGATCAATAACCATAAGATAAATAGGTAAAAGGAGTACTGAGATGAGCAGCAAGCGTATTTTAATGATCACCGGCGATTTCACTGAAGACTATGAAACCATGGTGCCGTTTCAAGCACTTATGGCCGTCGGCCACCAGGTAGATGCTGTCTGCCCTGGTAAAGCCTCGGGCGATACTGTGGCAACCGCGATTCATGATTTTGAAGGTGATCAAACCTATTCTGAAAAGCCTGGGCACCGCTTCGCACTGAATGCTGATTTCGCCAGCACTAACCCCGCCGATTACGATGCACTGGTTGTACCGGGTGGCCGCGCACCGGAATACCTTCGTCTCAACAAGGAAGTCTTGACAATGGTTCAGCACTTTTTCGAGACCAACAAGCCCGTGGCGGCCATCTGCCATGGTGCGCAGCTCTTGGCTGCTGCAAAAGTGCTTGAGGGCCGGCAGTGCTCCGCTTACCCGGCCTGCCAGCCGGAGGTAGAACTTGCTGGTGGTCACTTCGCCAATTTGGAAGTGACGGATGCGGTGACCGATGGCAACTTGGTCACCGCTCCCGCGTGGCCTGCCCACCCGGCATGGCTGGCGCAATTTATGGCACTGTTAAATAAGTAAAGCTAGCCGCACTATCATAATTACCTTTGCGCCCAGCCCCGGCTGGGCGCGCTATGTTTTTCCCCGCTATGCTTGTAGTTTGAACACACGTTTGAACAGATTACGCCGAGAGGCAACACCTATGTGTAAACTCTTTATTCAAGCCAATCCCGAGCTGTGGCGCAGTGCGACGCACTCGCTGCGTATCGATGGCATGGTCACCAGTGTGCGGATGGAAAACTATTTCTGGCACATTCTTGAAGAGATCGCCCAGCGAGATGGAATGAATACTGCCCAGATGATTACCCGGCTGTATCATGAATCGATTGATGCCGGGCACGATTTGGGTAACTTCACCTCGTTTTTACGCGTTTGCGCCCTGCGTTACCAAGCGCTTCAATTGAGCGGCGATATTCCAGTCCAGCACCAAGTACCCATCGCCACGCTGGACGCGGAGCAAATTTTAGCGCGTGAAGCTGGCAACAGGCAGGACTCCTTACATTAAAAACGGCGGCTGAGAAGGGGACTGGGAAGGAAGTAGAGCCGTTATTCGAGCCGTGCTTCCAGCGCACTTAAAAATTCTTCAATACGCGCTGCATTGGTGCCCACATCGCTTGCGCCCAGGCGTGACGCCGAGCGCATATCGACCTGCACACCCTTGTCCAGCTCGGTTAAGCGAATGACCACGTCATCCTCAAAGCCAAACCAGCGCGTGGTTGCAGTGGCCTCTATGTGATTGTTGGTAATTCGGGCGATGCGCCAGCCAGACTCTTCCGCCGCTGCTTGGGCAGCTGCCAGTACGGTTTGCGGAGATTCATCTACAATTATCGGCTTGATGTGAGGGTAGGCTGCTCGCTGTTGCAGGGCGGTTGTCTCACCAGGGTAATCGACCGCGTTAGGGGCAGCACGCCGCGCGTTGGCTAAGGCTTCAAAAGCAGGTGGGTTCTGGGTGTCGGTAGTGATGTCGTGAATGGCCGGTACCTCTTGAGCACGTTGCCAGTGCTGCCAAGGTACGAAAAGCAGCGCCGCCGCAGCGATAATGACCAGCGAGGCCATCAAGGCTGATGTGAAGCGACGAGCGAGCATGCTCAGCAGCAGCGTAATGATGCTGACTGCCACCGCACCACCTGCGGCATAGACGCCGTTACGTAGTAAGTTAAACGCCTCGCCCAGGCTGATAAGTTCGCCCCGATAAGCCGGGCCAGCGCCCGCCATCATCAGTACCGCCACTACAAGCAGCAGAATGGCTAAACCTGCCAGTATACCTGGCCAGCGGCCACCGCGTGGGTGTGACGCTTTCAGTTGCATTGCCATGTTCTCTCCTTGTCACATCGTATTCAGCGATTCTTTTGAGCTATCCTTTCCAGCTATTCTTAGCACAAATACAACGCCAATTGGCAATCTGAACGTTTAATACCTGACGATAGGATATACATGACCGATCACGTAACCGCTTTACGTCAGTTGCTTCTCAGCGCACCGCAAGAAGCCCTGCCAATGACCTACCAGCAGGTGGCCACCGAGCTGGGGCTGACGCCGCCGCGCACCATTGGGCAAGTTACCCAAGCGCTTGAGCAGTTAATGCGTGAAGACGCCGCGCAACAAACACCTTTTATCGCCGCCTTAGTCGTCAGCCGCCGGGGCGATGGGTTACCCGCTACGGGCTTCTTTGAGTTAGCTGTCGCTTTAGGCCGTTTTCCCAAAGACCCGACCCTCCACGAGTCGGCTTACCGGGCTGAGTTTCAGAGCGCCCTCAACGAGCGCGAAGATTGCCAACGTTAAGTTTCGCCGCGCTGGCTGGGCGTTTTACGCAGTGGGTCAAGCAACGGGCCAAGCCCGTTGTGATCGATTTCATGCATTAGATGAAGCAGCTGGCCAATCTCGCCAGAAGGAAATCCTTCCCGGGCAAACCAGTTTAAATAGGGGCCGGGGAGGTCGGCGATCAGGCGGCCCTCATACTTGCCAAAGGGCATGGTACGGGTGACTAGCTTTTCCAGATCCTCTGGTTTCATGCATTAACTCCTGTGGCTTTGATTGCGTGCTAAACACAATTATCAGGTTGTTCTGCCGTTTCGCCAATCAATTGGGCAAGCGCTCGGGCGGGTTCGCTCAAATGACCACTGGTAGGATGGATCAGCCCTATATCACGATGAAAGGTACGCTCGCCTAAATCAATCGCACGCACGCCGGTTGGCCAGCGTGAATGGGCGATGGCCTCGGGAACCAGCGCCACGCCTACCTCCTTGGCGACCAGCTTAATGATCGCTTCCAGTTCGTCGACTTCGCATACCTCGCGCACATTGCAGTGGTTATCACGTAGAAAGCGCTCTACCTGTCTGCCCCCAAAAGAGGCACGGTCATAGCGGATAAACGGTTGGTTGGAGAGCAGTTCCCGCCACTGGTCGCCGTTGATATTCGGCGGCACGATTAACCGAAAAGGCTCGTGAGCTAGGGGTGTCCAGCGCAAATCACTGTGTAGCGAAAAGGGCGGGCGAATTATCACTGCCATATCCAGTTCGCCAGCGTCGACCTGATTGACCAGTTCCATGGAAAGCCCCGGTACCACGTGGGTACAGCAATCGTGATAAGCGTGATGAAAGCGCGCGAGTGCATCAGGCAGTAGCGAGCGCTGGATGGAGGCGATGGCGCCGATATTGATCCGTTGTGTGGCTGGCTGGCCTGACATGGATACGCCCAGCGTGCTATAGAGCGTCAGCAGGGCGTGGGCTTGCTTCAACGTCTCTTGCCCTCGCTGGGTCAATATGGCGGCACGCCCTTTGCGTTCAAACAGGGCAAGGCCTAGTTCTCCCTCAAGGCGTTTCATCTGCGCACTGACCGCTGCTTGAGTCAGGCCAATTTTGTTACCCGCTGCGGCAAAGGTGCCTTCCTGGGCAACCGCGATCAGCGTCTTTAGCTCACGGATCATTGATAAATCCTTTTTGTGAATCAGCCAAATAGTTATTGATTTTATTTTCCCATGCGTCGCCCTAGGATGAATACAGCGTGGCAGCACAAAGTGTCACTCAATCCCCATAAACCGACTTAAGCTGGAGATGACGATGAGCCTTTCACCTTTCCATTTGGCGATTCCTGTTTACGATGTTGCGCTGGCACGGGCATTCTATAATGACGTTTTTGGCCTGGAAGAGGGGCGTTCCAGTGAGCAGTGGGTCGACTTTAATTTCTTCGGCCATCAGTTAGTCATTCACGAGCAACCCAAAACGCCGGGACAAGAGAGCGCTCATACCAATCCCGTGGACGGTCACAACGTTCCAGTACCGCATTTCGGCGTGATTTTGCAGTGGGATGAGTGGGAAGCCCTGGCCGAGCGACTGAAAGCGCGGGATACACAATTTGTGATTGAGCCTTACGTACGTTTCAAAGGCGAAGTGGGCGAACAGGCCACTATGTTCCTGCTCGACCCTTGCGGAAACGCCCTGGAGTTCAAGGCGTTCAAAGATATGAGCCAGATCTTTGCAAAATAGACTTTGCCAAGTAATCAGTAATGACTGTAAAACGCTATGGCGCCCCGATGTCCGGCCTGTAACGCCTGTTCCTGTCGACGGTGTTGAAGCGGAGGCTCGCCAAAATAGCGCTTATAGTCGCGGCTAAACTGAGGCACGCTGCGGTAGCCAACCGCCGCAGCGGCCTGATTGACGTTGTGGTTGTCCTGCAAAAGTAACTGCTGGGCTTTGATTAAGCGCAGCCGCTTTAAGTACTGAGCCGGTGACGCACGGGTAATTTGCTTAAAGTGCTGGTGAAATGTCGACGGACTCATATTGGCCTGGGCTGCCAGCTGTTCAATGCTAAAGTCTTCAGCAAAATTGGCATGAAGCCTCGAAAGCACCTGCACGATGCGCGAATAGTTGCCATGCCCCAATACCAACGCCCTTAGCGCTTGGCCTTGCTCCCCCTTTAATGCCTCGAATACCACGTCACGAATACGCGCCGTGCCCATCGTTTTGCATTCAACAGGCGCATGCAGTGTGCGCGCCAAACGCTGTACGGCGTCTTGCATACCATCGTTCATGGCGACTGATGCCATTGGCAGTGGCGTTTGGTTCTGTTGTACCGCCTCGCCCATGGCGGTCACCATCTCACTCAACAGTGCCGGATCCAGGCGTACCGATATACCCAGCAACGGGGCTTCCGGTGAACCGTAAGTTTCGCACTCAAACGGCATGGGCAGCGTTTGAACTAAATAGTGGCCGGGGTCGTAGTGGATTTCACGATCGCCCAGATACCCCATCTTTTGCCCCTGGGCAATAATGGTCAGGCTTGGTTCATAGAGAAGCGGCGTACGCACTTGGTGGCGGCTTAAACAGAGTAACGATACGCCGGGCAGAGTCGTTTGACTGATACCGTCGCTTTTAATGAGTGGTGCAATAACAGCAGCCAGCGCATTGCCAGCCTGAGCGGTGGAGGCCATGGGGTTCTCTCTGGTTTCTGGTGGCTTTTGCATAATCATAGCGATTTTAAGCTATTTTTTGTTATTTTATTACGTGCTATCGGAGTAATTGGCAAAAATGGCGTAGCTTCGTTCATCGCTATCCTTACGGATTAGGCCAATACTGTCGGCATACCTCGCACGCGAGGAAATGTCTGCTGATTTTGAAAGTTGGTTTTGAAAAAAACAGCTTTTAAGTCTAGTTGCGAAGTCAAGATGGAGCCCCACCGATGAGCCAAGCCAAATCCTATGCAGCATTTGCTGCGGACAAACCGTTAGCACCGTTCAGTTTTGACCGTCGCCAGCCGCGCCCGGACGACGTGGCGATTGAAATTCTCTACTGTGGCGTGTGCCACAGCGACCTTCACTTTGCCCGCAATGACTGGGGAATGAGCCAGTACCCTGTCGTCCCCGGCCATGAAATTGTCGGCCGCGTGACCTCGGTCGGCGATAAGGTTTCACGTTTTAAAGCCGGTGATTTAGTCGGTGTTGGCTGCATGGTGGATTCGTGCCGTACCTGTGCCGCCTGTAAAGATGGCGTAGAGCAGTACTGCCTGGAAGGCTTCACCATGACCTATGGTAGCGAAGACCGCCAAGACGGCACCATAACCCAGGGTGGCTACTCCGACGCCATCGTAGTGAGTGAGCACTTTGTACTGCAGATGCCTGATGGTATCGATCTAGCCTCAGCAGCGCCGATTCTTTGTGCCGGTGTGACGACCTATTCACCGCTCAAGCACCATGGCGTCGGTCAAGGCCATAAAGTTGGTGTGATTGGTATGGGTGGCTTAGGCCATATGGGCGTTAAACTGGCTAAGGCGTTGGGTGCGGAAGTCACCGTATTCACCCGCTCAGATGCCAAGGTTGAAGAAGCTAAGCGCAACGGTGCTGACCACGTGGTGGTTTCCAGCGACCAGGCGCAGATGGATGCCGTGGCTGATACCTTCGACTTTATGCTCGACACCGTACCCGTACAGCATGACCTTAACCCTTACCTGAAGTCGCTGAAGTACGACGGTACGCACATTATTGTCGGTTTGCTTGAACCTATTGAGCCAGCCATTGAAGCCTTTAACTTGGTCTTCAAACGCCGTGTGGTTGCCGGTTCGCTGATTGGCGGCATTGCCGAGACCGAAGAGCTGCTCAAGCTGTGTGCTGACCAAGGCATTACCTGTGATATCGAGATGTTGGATATCAACAACATCAACGAAGGCTTTGAGCGCATGGAAAAAGGCGATGTACGCTATCGCTTTGTGATTGATATGGCGACGTTGAAAAACAGCGCTGCCTAATCTTTTGGCATTCACTTGCCCATAGCGCTAGCTTGAAACAACGAAATGGCCCGCGTCCTACAAAGGACGCGGGCCATTTTGCTACGGGCGAGTACTATGTATCAGATTTTTTACGTATCAGCTTTTTACGTCACGTTTGCTGCGCGCGGCAACGACGCCGGGTAAAAGCAACAAGCCTGCTAGCAGCCAAGCGGGCCAACTGCCTGTGCGGGTAAACGGTGTCAAACCTTCCATGGCGTAGAACTCACCGGTTATCAGTGTGGTTTCGAACTGCGGGGCGCGCTCCACGATATGGCCTTCGGGGTCGATAATCGCCGTAATACCGTTGCTGGTAGCGCGGACCACATAGCGGCCATTCTCTAGCGCTCGCAGACGGGCCATCTGCAAATGCTGGTGGGGGCCGATTGAGGCACCAAACCAGGTGTCGTTGGAGACCGTCATGATGACACCGCTGTCTTGCGCGCGGCGGGCAACTAACTGCGGGTAGATAATTTCATAGCAGATCGCATTGCCTATATTTATCCCCGCGGCCTGCATGGGTGTTTGCTCGTGCTCGCCTTTGGTAAAGGTCGACATTGGAAGGTCAAAGAAATCGATCGCCCCGCGGAGTACGCTTTCCAGCGGCAAGTACTCACCAAAAGGCACTAAGTGCTCTTTCTGGTAGCTGCCCTCTACATTGCCTACGCCAATGACGCTATTGAAATAGCGCTCTTGGTCGTCGCGCTGAACGATGCCGGTGAGCAGGGCGACATCGGGCGGTAGGTTAGATTGCACTCGTTCCAGCACTGGGCGGGCCTGGGTTTCCATCATCGGCAGAGCGGTTTCAGGCCAGATAATCAGGTCAACGTCGTCGGCAACTTCGCGAGTTAGTTCGCTGTAGGTGTTAGCGGCCTCCCGTTGCCCTTCAGGGGTCCACTTCAACAGCTGCGGCAGATTACCTTGTAACAGGGCGACACGAGTGGGCTCATCTACTGGCGTGGTCCACTGCTGAGGCAATGCCAACGGGACTAGCCAAATCGCTGCCAGTGGTGCGAGTGCCCACCACCGACGGCGCAGCAGTAGTTCAGCACCAAGCGCACCGCTAAGTGCTACTAATAGAGAAAGCAGATAGACGCCACCAACGGGTGCCCAGGCGGCTAGTGGCGAATCGACATAGCCAGAGCCCAGTAGCAGCCAGGGAAAGCCGGTAAACAGGTAGGTTCGTAGCACCTCGCCCAATACCCAGGCGCCCGCAAAGCTGATAAACGCGAGCCGAGCGGATGTGAAGCGGCGATAGAGCCAGAAGGTGCCGGCAAAAAACAGCGCCAAAATCGTCACGAACAGCACAGTTAGGAAAACGGCCAGTGGTACACCGGTATAGCCATAATCGTGAATAGAGACATACACCCACGAAGTGCCGCTGGCGAAGAGCGCCACGCCATATAGCCACCCCTTTAGAGCCGCCTGGGCGGGGGTTAACGTGTGCAGGCCCGTGTAAAGTAAACCAATCGCTACCGGGCCAAGCCACCACAGTTCAAACGGTGAGGCCGTTAGGGTGGTGAATCCACCAGCAACCAGGGCGGCAAGCAGCTGTAACAAAAACGCGGGGGGTAAACCCATAGCGATAACCTATCTACGGTAAAGTGCGAGAAAGCGGATAGAGAGCAGAGTGACGATCAGCGACTAGGCTGGCTTGTTCTCCTGGTCATCGTCTTCTTCGTCATCACGACGCGTGTCACGGTAGGCTTCGAGTAGACGAATGCGCCGGGTGTCAGCATTGAGGATCACAAATCGCCAGCCACCAAGAATGGTATGTTCTCCGCGCCGAGGCAGATGGCCGAACTGCTGCATTACCAGGCCGCCAACCGTATCGAACTCATCGTCGGAGAACTCAGTGTCAAAGCGTTCGTTGAAGTCTTCGATGGGGGTTAGCGCGCGAATGGCAAAACGGCCATTTTCGATCTCGCGGATATCATCCTCTTCGTCGGTATCGTGTTCATCTTCGATGTCGCCGACAATCTGCTCAAGGATATCCTCAATGGTGATAATGCCCGCAGTGCCGCCGTATTCGTCAACGACGATGGCCATGTGATTATGGGTATCACGAAACTCTTTGAGCAGGCTGTTAAGGCGTTTTGACTCAGGAATAAACATCGCCGGTCGCAAGATATCATCAAGCTTGAAAGCGTCACGCTGGGCCTGCGTTTGGGAGAGTAGCGGTAACAGATCCTTTACCAGCAGAATACCTTTCACATCATCCAGGTTTTCACCAATCACCGGGTAGCGGGAGTGGCCGGTTTCCTGAATGAGGGGTAGGTAGCCGTCGCTGGTTTGATCCAGCGCGATGGCGGACACCTGGGAACGCGGTATCAGCACTTCGCGTACTTGCTGGTCGCTGATTTCAAGCGCGCCTTCGATGATCATGATGGCGTCTTGATCCAGCTTTAGTTTTCCTGCGGTATGGCGTAAAAACGTCATCAGCTCATCGCGTGAGCTGGGTTCGTCATTGTCTCCGGAAAGGGCGCCAAAGATTTTCTCGAGCCAGGATTTTTGATTGGGGTTGCTCGATCGGTCTTCGCTCATGCGTCAATTCTCTCGTTTGCGGGCAGACAGTTGCTATCTTATTTACGGCGTTGTCAGGTAGCTGTTTTATCACCGATGCGGGGGATAGTACCAGATTCGTTGTTACCTGAATTAACGCACCCACTATCAAATAATAAAAACCCAAAGCGTTTAGCCATTAATGCCATCGGAGGTAGTGTCAGCATATGGGTCGGGAATGTGCAGCTCAGCCAATAGTTCGCGCTCGAACTGCTCCATTTCTTCTGCTTCCTGATCATCAATATGATCGTAGCCCATTAAATGCAAGATGCCATGCACGACCATATGAGCATAGTGATGCTCAAGCGGTTTACGCTGCTCGCGAGCTTCCTGAGCCACCACGGCGTGACAAATCACGAGATCACCCAGTAGCGGTAATTCAACCCCGGGCGGGCTCTCAAAGGGAAACGACAGCACGTTAGTGGTTTTGTCTTTGCCCCGGTAGTCGCGGTTAAGCGTCTGGCTCTCGCTCTCATCCACAAAGCGGATAGTCACTTCCCGACGCTGGTCATCCGGGTGGTGCGCAAAAACACAGCCCACCCAGTGGGTGAGCTGTGTCAGAGAGGGTAGCAGGGGTTCGTTGATCGCTGCCTGACGATCAATTATTAGCTCATCAATCGTAGGCTCGTTCATCGCGAACTATCCCAGGAGCCTTCTCGCGATTGCATGCGGGCATCACGTTCTTGCTGGCGCACTTCACGGCGAGCACGCTCTTCCACTTCTTGCTGAGACTCGAACATGTCGTAGGCTTCGATAATGCGCTGAACCAACGGGTGGCGAACCACATCCTTGGCGGCAAAGTGGGTAACGCCAATGCCTGGGGTGTCTTTCAATACGTCGAGCACCTGAATCAGCCCTGACCGCTGCCCCTTGGGTAAATCGACCTGGGTCACATCGCCGGTAATGACGGCGGTAGAACCAAAACCAATCCGGGTTAGGAACATTTTCATCTGTTCTGGCGTAGTGTTCTGGCTCTCATCCAGAATGATATAGGAATTATTAAGCGTGCGGCCACGCATGTAGGCCAGCGGGGCAATCTCAATTACCTGACGCTCAATCAGTTTGGCCACCTGTTCAAAACCGATCATCTCGTACAGAGCGTCATAAAGAGGACGTAAGTAGGGGTCGATTTTTTGGGCCAGGTCGCCGGGTAGAAAGCCAAGTTTCTCACCCGCTTCAACGGCAGGGCGCACAAGCAGAATGCGGCGTACTTCCTGTTGATTGAGCGCTTCAACCGCCGCAGCGACCGCTAGATAAGTTTTGCCTGTGCCCGCAGGGCCAACACCAAAATTGATATCGTGTTCGCGGATGCTGGACACATAGCGCTGCTGATTAAGGCCACGCGGTTTGATCATGGTGCGCGGCGTGCGCATGATCACTTCGTCGCTGCTACCGCTACCATCTTCTTCATCTTCTATCGCTTCAAGCCCCGATTCCTGTAGGAATAAGTGGACGGTATCGGCTTCAAGTTCGCTGGATGCCGTTTCGCGGTAGAGATGTTCCAGTACGTTTGCCGCTGCTTTAATGCGATTGGCGGGGCCCGCCAGTTGGAACACATTGCCTCGGTTGCGCAGCGTCACGTCCAGGCGGCTTTCAATCAGCTTTAAATGCTCGTCCTGCTGGCCGCAAAGGCTAGCAAGGCGCTGCGGATCATTGGGTTCAAGGCTTAAGGTGATGATGCGATTGGCCTGAGGTGTTGGCTGGCTCAAGAGTGGGGAACCCCTCGTTAGTGTGTGTATCGTTCAGCTTACTGCCCCGCCTGAAGCGGGGCAATGACCTGTGTTAATGGCGGTGCAAAGGGAACGTTTAATAGCGCTCGGGTGAGGCCAGTTCACCGCGCAGCGAATTGGGGAAGGCCTCGGTGATCTCCACATCGACAAAGTAGCCGATTAGCTCGGTGGGGTTGGCGGCACGGAAGTTCACCACGCGGTTGTTCTCGGTACGCCCTGAGAGTTGGCCGGGGTCGCGGGGCGAAAAGCCGTTAACCAGTACACGCTGCGTGCTGCCGACCATACGGCGGCTAATTTGCGCGGTTTGCTGAATAATCCGCTCCTGCAGAATTGCCAGGCGCTGCTTTTTCACGCTTTCCGGTGTTTCATCCGGCAGGCCAGAAGCAGGTGTGCCGGGGCGGGCGGAGTAAACAAAGCTGAACGAGTGGTCGAAGCCAATCTGGTGAATCAGGTTCATCGTCGCTTCAAAATCTTCTTCCGTTTCGCCGGGGAAACCGATAATGAAGTCTGAAGAGAAGCTGATATCCGGGCGGTTGGCGCGGATACGCTCCATCTTTTCAATGTACTCCGCCGCCGTATGACCACGCTTCATAGCGTTAAGAATGCGGTCTGAACCTGACTGTACCGGCAGGTGTAGGTGGCTCACCAGCTCTGGGATATCGGCGAAGGCTTCTACGAGACTGTCGGTAAACTCAACCGGGTGCGAGGTGGTGAAGCGGACGCGATCGATCCCGTCTACAGCCGCCACACAGGCAATCAGCTCGGCCAGGTCGATCTCGTCGCCAAGCTGATTTTCACCGCGATAGGCATTCACGTTTTGGCCCAGCAGATTGATCTCACGCACGCCCTGATCGGAAAGGTGGATGACTTCATCCATAACTGCTTCAAAGGGGCGTGAAACTTCTTCGCCACGGGTGTAAGGAACCACGCAGAAGGTGCAGTACTTGGAGCAGCCTTCCATGATCGATACGAATGCAGTGGCGCCATCGGAGGAGGGCTTGGGCAGATGGTCAAACTTTTCAATTTCAGGAAAAGTGACATCCACAGCGGCAATCTGATTATTGCTGCG
This sequence comes from Vreelandella arctica, assembly GCF_037070215.1. Lineage (NCBI taxonomy): Bacteria > Pseudomonadati > Pseudomonadota > Gammaproteobacteria > Oceanospirillales > Halomonadaceae > Vreelandella > Vreelandella arctica. The sequence continues at coordinate 260,400 of NZ_JBANSN010000001.1, forward strand.
GGCATCCAGCATCGAAGGAACGCGGTGGAGGGTTTGTGGCCCAAATACCATGTCCACATGCGGTGCGCGCTTGCGAATGGCTTCGCCTTCTTGGCTGGCCACGCAGCCACCTACGCCAATCACTAGATCGGGGTTGGCATCTTTAAGTTTTTTCCAGCGGCCCAGCTGATGAAAAACTTTCTCCTGCGCTTTCTCGCGAATCGAGCAGGTGTTTAACAGAATGACATCGGCTTCACGCTCATTATCAGTGAGTTCGAGCTGGTGAGATTCGCCGAGTAGATCCGCCATGCGGGAGGAGTCGTACTCGTTCATTTGGCAGCCGTGCGTTTTGATGAAGAGCTTCTTCGCCATCGGTACCTGTCATCTATGAGTCGTCAAGGGACGAGGATGAATGGAGTGTCGGATAGTGGGCCATGCCACTTTTAGATATCCCCATTATACGGGCACAAGAAACCTGGGGCTAGCATTCGGCCATAATCGATACTTGACCATCACATTTCAATGGGTATACTACGCACCGTGTTTGAGCAGTTCCTCGATAGCTCAGTTGGTAGAGCAAATGACTGTTAATCATTGGGTCGCAGGTTCGAGTCCTGCTCGAGGAGCCAATCTTCGCTACCGCTTTAAAGCGAAGGGCTTTGCTTAAAACACGACAACTTATGATGTTCCTCGATAGCTCAGTTGGTAGAGCAAATGACTGTTAATCATTGGGTCGCAGGTTCGAGTCCTGCTCGAGGAGCCAAGTTGTAATATCGTTAGTACCTCTTTAGCTGCCTTTTTACGGCGTATCGTTCTGGGTAGTGCATGATTCCTCGATAGCTCAGTTGGTAGAGCAAATGACTGTTAATCATTGGGTCGCAGGTTCGAGTCCTGCTCGAGGAGCCAATTAATTCCCCCTGCTTATTTGCTTTTCATTAGCGCCTAGTTTTCTCTGCGTTGACTGAAAGCGTTCATTTCTAGTGTTTCCTTTTCTCTTTTGCTATACCCACTGCCAGCTAATGTATAGGCGGTTTTGTTGTGTCTGGCGTGTGAGCTGGTTCACCATTAGAACTATCGGTGCTTACCGTCAACCGATTTAGTGACGTAAACTACATTGATAATCCATTAGTTTAGGAAGTTTATGGTGGGCAACGTGACTGCGCCCCAGGCGCTGCAAGTATTTAAGTGTTTAAGCGATGAAACGCGTTTGATGCTGGTGCTGCTAATTGCTCAAGAGCAGGAGCTGTGCGTGTGTGAAATGACCCATGCGCTGCAGGAATCGCAGCCCAAAGTATCACGGCACTTGGCTCAGTTACGTCAATGTGGGTTGCTTAGCGATCAGCGCGAGGGGCAGTGGGTCTATTACCGCCTTGCCTCTCAATTACCTGCCTGGGTCCACGATATTGTTCAGGCGGGCACCCAAGGCAGCGCTGTGCAATTAGCGGCACTCACGCAGCGCTTAACGCGAATGGGTGATCGGCCTGCCCGCCGAGCGGCGCTGTGTTAACGCGATGCTGAGGCAGGCTAGGTGATTAAAATAGCGTAATAAAAACGCCGACCCTTATAAAGGGGTCGGCGTTTTTTCTCAGCGTGCTTTAACCGTGCGTGTTAACGCTTAGCCGCTAACCGCTGAGAATCCTGCAAATGGACGTAATCGAGAAGTATCTCTGCTGATTCCAACACGTAGGCGCGATCGACGGCCAGTGCTTCATCCTCTTCGCTTTCGCTCTCTTGTGAGGCAGCAGCATCATCACTCTCTTCGCCGCCTATTCCTGCCGTGGCGTCTGTCCGAGCGTCCATCCACTCATCCAGCTCTTCCATGCCCAGCGCACGGCGGCGTTGGTTTTCCAATGAGAGCTGTTCGGCTTCCTGGGCTTCCATTTCACGCTCGCGCTGTTCGCGGTTTAAGCTCACGCTGGTGTGCTGTTCGCGTAGCTGACGAGCAAGTGTGGACTGGCGTTCAAGATAGCGGAAATTGGCATTATCCTGCGCACGTGCATCATGTTGGGCAATGAGTTGCTCCAGCATGTTTTCAGGTTCGCCATAGCGGCGATACTGAACGTTCTGAACGGTATCCCACGCTAATGCGTTATCCAAGCTGCTTTCACCAATACGCTCGGGGTCAATCAGGCTGGGGAAGTCGATATCCGGCTCTACGCCGCGGTTCTGGGTGCTATCGCCAGAAATACGGTAGAACTTGGCGCGAGTTAGCTTGATCTGGCCATGGCTCAGATCATTAAGCGTTTGCACGGTGCCTTTGCCGAACGTAGGCGTACCGAGCACTAGGCCGCGACCGTAATCCTGAATAGCGCCAGCGAAAATTTCCGATGCAGAGGCAGAGAGGCGGTTCACTAATACGCCTAACGGGCCGTCATAGAGCGTGCCTGCTTCGCTGTCGCCGTAGAGCTGGATGCGGCCCTGGGCGTCGCGTACCTGTACGGTGGGGCCGCGGTCGATAAACAAGCCGATCAATGAATTGGCTTCCTGCAGGGCACCACCGCCATTGTTGCGCAGATCAAGCACGATACCTTCTACGCCCTCTTCTTTAAGGCGTTCGACTTCTTTGGCAACATCGCGTGTGGTACTGCGGTACTCCTCTTCACCGGCTTGCCAAGCGTCGAAATCAACGTAGAACGTGGGCACGTTAATGACCCCAAGGCGGTGCGGCTCGCCGTTGCGCTCGACTTCAATGATTTCGCTACTGGCAGCTTGATCTTCAAGGCTGACGGTATCGCGGGTAATTTCAACGATCTGCGAGCGAGTCATATCGACTGCTTGGGCAGGTACCACATCTAAGCGAACGATGGAGCCTTTAGGACCACGAATTAAGTCAACCACGTTATCCAGACGCATACCGACGACATTAACCATCTCGCCTTCTTCCTGGCCAACAGCGATGATGCGGTCTGCTGGTTCCAAAACGCCTGCGCGCTCTGCTGGGCCACCGGGTACTAGGCTTGCAACCTTGACGTACTCGCCGTCCGATTGAAGCAGGGCGCCGATCCCTTCAAGCGAGAGGCTCATCTGAATATCAAACGACTCACCCTGGCGGGGGGAGAGGTAGCCGGTGTGCGGGTCGATGCTGCCCGTGACCGCTGCCATGAGTACGCCAAACACGTCTTCAGGCTCGGTTTGCTCCAGGCGGGTCAGTTGGCCTTCATAGCGCTGACGCAGATTGGTTTCAATCTGTTCGCTGTCCTGGTCGGTTAAGGCCAGGGTTAAAGCGTCATTTTTGAGCCGTTTGCGCCATAGCTCGTCGAGTTCGCTTTGCCGGGAGGCCCAGGGGGCATCTTCACGATCAATCTCTAAGCGTTCATTGCTTTCAAAGTTAAAATCAAGGCCTTCGTCGAGCTGAGTAAGTAGCGACTCAACGCGAGTGCGTTGACGTTCACTAAACGCGTTATACAGATTAAAAGCGTCGTCTAGATCGCCATTAAAAATGGCGTCTGCCATGCTGGTTTCTAGATGGCGATAGGCTTCGATATCACTGCGCAGTAGGTAAGCGCGCTGACCGTCAAGAATGTCCAAATAGCGTTGGAATGTGTCTTGCGACCATGCTTCGTCAAAATTTACGTCAGCATAGTGTCCGTAGCGGAGCGAGTCCGCAATTTCCACCGCCGCCTGGCGTTGTTCGTCGGTCGGCTCGAGTTGCGCCAAGGCGGCTGGGCTGGAAACAACCAGCATGACAGCCAGGGCGACCGAACGCGAAAGCGTTGCAAACAAGCTCATCAGTCAAGCTCTCCCGGATTTGTGTACACTCATTCTTCCCTAGACACGCAATGTGACCCATGAGTTGCGTAGGTCGAGGGAGTATTGTAGCAGGTCGCCTGCACTATGAGACTCAATCATTACTGTTAAGAGGATTTCCATGTCCGAGACTTTCAACGCTGATCGTTTAACACGTCTCTGTGACTTTCTGCGTCAATCACCGACACCCTGGCATGCTGCAGGCAATATGGCCTCGCGATTGGAGCAAGCCGGTTTTCAGCGGCTGGAAGAAAAGGCGAATTGGCAGCTAACGCCGGGCAAACGCTACTACGTTACCCGTAACGACTCAGCCATTATTGCGTTTCAATTACCTGAGTCTAGATTAACCGAATTGCGCATGATTGGTGCGCATACTGATAGCCCCGGCCTGCATTTAAAGCCCAACGCCACGCAGCGTTCTGCGGGTTGGCTGCAGTTAGGCGTGCAGGTATACGGCGGTGTGCTGATGGCGCCTTGGTTTGACCGTGACCTAGGGTTGGCAGGGCGCGTACATGTGCGCCACGCTGATGGGCGCTTGGAAAGCGTACTCCTCAATGTCGACCGTGCTATTGCCACCATACCGAGTTTAGCGATCCACCTTGATCGAGACGTGAACAGCGGCCGCCCGATAAATCCGCAGACACAAATGGCGCCGGTATTGATGCAAAGTGAGGCAGCCACGTTAGCCGAATTGGTGGCGCAGTGGCTAGAGCAGCAGCACGGTCTGAGTGCCGTAGAAGTGGTTGACTTTGAACTGGGTTTTTACGATGTACAGCCGCCATCGTTGGTGGGCGTCAAGCAGGAGCTAGTGGCTAGCGCTCGGTTGGATAATCTGCTTTCCTGCTTTATGGGGTTGGAAGCGCTATTAGGCAGCGATGGTCGTCAGGGCGCCCTGTTAGTAGCCAATGATCACGAGGAAGTGGGCAGTGCCAGCGCCAGCGGCGCTCAAGGTCCTTTTCTGGCGGATGTGCTAAAGCGCATTAATGGTCAGCTGGGAGGCAAGGGAGGTGAGAAGGGCAGTGATGAGTCACTGATTCAGCTGATTCAGTCGTCGCTGATGATCTCTTGCGATAACGCCCATGCGCTGCATCCCAATTTTCGCGACAAGCACGATGAGCGCCACGGCCCGGCGATTAATGGCGGCCCGGTGATCAAGGTTAATGCGAGCCAGCGCTACGCCACTAATAGCGTTACCGGCGCGCTGTTTCGTGATGTGTGTCGTGAAGCGGATGTCCCGGTGCAGTCGTTTGTGACCCGGGCAGATATGGGTTGCGGCAGCACGATTGGGCCGATTACCGCGACCGAGTTAGGCGTACCCACTATTGATGTTGGTATCCCGCAGTGGGCGATGCACTCCATTCGAGAAACTGCAGGTACTAAAGATGTGGAGTACCTTACTCGCGCGCTGACGCAATTTTTAAACCGCACCACGTTGAGTTGATCGTGTTGCGCCCATAGCCACAGCCGAGTTAAAGCAAAAAAAAGCCCGCTGACAGAATCAGCGGGCTTTTCAATAAGCTTTGGTGGCTACGCCCTGATTTGAACAGGGGACCCCATCATTATGAGTGATGTGCTCTAACCAGCTGAGCTACGTAGCCTTTCAACGGGGGCGAATGATACTGATAACACTGATTTTAGTCAATGTTTTATTGCTGAGAATGTTGGCGCGGCCGTTTATACGTTAAAACGAAAGTGCACTACGTCGCCATCTTTAACAATGTACTCTTTGCCTTCCAGGCGCCACTTGCCGGCATCTTTAGCGCCTTGCTCGCCACCCAGTGAAACAAAATCGTCATAAGCGACGACTTCGGCACGAATAAAGCCTTTCTGGAAATCGGTGTGAATGACGCCTGCTGCTTCTGGGGCTGTTGCGCCTTCTTTCACTGTCCAGGCGCGAACTTCTTTAACACCAGCTGTGAAGTAGGTTTGCAGACCTAGCAGGGAGTAACCCGCACGAATCACGCGATCAAGGCCCGGCTCGTCCATGCCCATCTCGCTCAAGAACATGGAGCGCTCTTCATCGTCCAGCTCAGCGATTTCGGCTTCCAGCTGATTGCACACCGGCACTACCAACGCGCCTTCTTCGGCGGCAATCTCGTTAACAATATCCAGGTAAGGATTGTTCTCGAAACCGTCTTCGTTGACGTTGGCGATGTACATGGTCGGCTTCAGGGTTAAAAAGCCGAAGCTTTTCACCTGACGCTGCTCTTCTTCGCTCAAACCAAAACTGCGCAGCGGCAAGCCTTCCGCAACGTGGGGCTGAATACGGTCAAGAATCGCCTTGGTGGCAATGGCGTCTTTATCACCCCCTTTCACCGAACGAACCAAGCGTTGGCTAGCTTTTTCGACAGTATCCAGGTCGGCCAGCGCCAATTCTAAATTGATCGTTTCGATATCGGCACGAGGATCGACTTGATTTGCCACGTGGATAACATTGTCGTTATCGAAGCAGCGCACCACATGGGCAATCGCCTGGGTTTCACGGATGTTGGCCAGGAATTTGTTGCCCAGCCCTTCGCCTTTGGAAGCCCCGGCGACTAGGCCAGCAATGTCGACGAACTCCATGGTGGTCGGCAGTACCTTTTGCGGCTTGACGATCTCGGCGAGCTTATCAAGACGCGGGTCCGGCATCGGAACGATACCGACGTTTGGCTCAATGGTGCAGAAAGGGAAGTTTTCTGCATCAATGCCTGACTTCGTCAGTGCATTAAATAGCGTGGACTTGCCGACGTTAGGCAGACCGACGATGCCGCAATTGAAACCCATAAAATATTCCTGAAAATAAGGTGGTAGGGCGTAAATATAATCGCCATTCTACGAGATGCACTAGCCGTCAGCTACCGGCGTCACTAGCCAGTTTTCGACAGCGTTTATTCTGACTTAAGGCTGTGTAACTGGTTCATCGCTTTGGCCCAGTCTCCCGCTAGCGCTAATGGCAGCGTGGTGATGCACTCATCAATGGCACGAGTGATCGCTTCTTGTTCGGCCTTGCCGGGCCGCCCTAGTACATAATTAGTGACTTGGCGTGCCTCCCCAGGATGGCCAATGCCGATACGTACCCGGTGAAACTGCTTTTGATCGCCTAGCGCGCTAATGATATCGCGTAGGCCATTATGGCCGCCGTGCCCGCCGCCAGTTTTGTAGCGTGCCTGCCCAGGCGGAAGGTCAAGTTCGTCGTGGGCGACCAGCAAATTGTCGGGCGTCAGTTTGAAAAATTGGCTTAAGGCCGCTACTGCGGCACCACTGCGATTCATAAAGGTGGCGGGGTTGAGTAGGTGCAGCTCATGGTCGCCTAGGCGGACTTTGGCGTAGTGGCCAAAAAACTTCTTTTCCGGGCGCAACTCTGCATGGGCGCTGCGCGCAATTGCATCGACCAACCAGAAGCCAGCGTTATGGCGAGTGGCGTCATACTCCGCGCCGGGGTTTCCTAATCCAATAATGGCCGTTACCTGGCTCATATTCCCACCTCATACCCATTTCTAGGAGAAATTTTTGACATCGCGCCAGCGTCAGCCCTAAAAAAAATCAAGCGCCGAGGCGCTTGATTCTAACATCATGTCAGCATCATGAGGGCCATGCAGGCATGGCCCTCATAGGATGCTTAACGGGTATTTACTCGGCGCTGGAATCTTCTTCGCCTTCGCTTTCACCGTCTTCATCTTCTTCAACACGGACTTTCACTTTGGTGATGCTGAGTACTGCATTGTCGTGCTCTTCACCGTGGGACAGGTCAACAGAGGTGACGCCAGCCGGCAGGGTAAGGTCAGACAGGTGCAGCGTAGTGCCGAGTTCAAGTGCGCTAATGTCGACTTCAAGATAGTCAGGCAGGTCTTTCGGCAAGCAGCTGATCGCCACTTCGTTGGCCAGTACGTGCAGTTCACCGCCTTGGTCTTTAATGCCTACACACGTTTCTTCGCCGGTCACGTGCAGCGGCACGTTCATGGTGATTTCGTGGGTAGCGTCAACGCGCAGGAAGTCGGCGTGAGTTAGCAACGGCTTGAACGGGTGACGCTGCAGGTCACGAACAACCACTTGCTCTTCTTTGCCTTCGATCATCAGTTTGATGACCGAGGAGAAGAAGGACTCGTCTTCAATCGCTTTGTAGAACGCGGTTTTTTCTACGGAGATAGACTGCGCGCCTTTTTCGCCACCGTATACAACGGCAGGTACTTGCTGGTTCGCACGACGCAGGCGGCGGCTCGCACCTTTCCCCAGGTCGTTACGAACGCTGGCTTTCAGGATAAAATCAGACATGGAATTGCCTCTTGGTTTAAGTAAGGAAGACGCCATCGACCGCGACCAGACGATGGCGTTTCCGTGGCCCCAAAAGGGGGCTATATCGTCAGGCGTTTAGTGGAACATCGCGCTGACAGATTCTTCGTTGCTGACCCGACGAATCGCTTCCGCGATAAGGCCGGCAACGCTCAACTGGCGAATTTTTCCGCTTCGACGAGCAACGTCAGAGAGCGGGATGGTGTCGGTCACCACCACTTCATCCAGTACGGAGTTGGTAATATTATCAACCGCTGGGCCGGATAAAATCGGGTGCGTTGCATAAGCCACGACGCGCTTGGCGCCGTGATCTTTGAGCGCTTCACCGGCTTTACATAGCGTGCCTGCGGTATCGATCATATCGTCGACCACGACACAGGTACGGCCTTCAATCTCACCGATAATGTGCATCACCTGGGCTTGATTAGCCTGGGGGCGACGCTTATCAATAATGGCGAGATCGGCGTTCAGCTGTTTGGCGATGGCGCGTGCACGAACCACACCACCCACATCGGGGGAGACTACAACGAGGTCGCTATAATTCTGACGCTCGATGTCATCCAGCAAAATGGGTGAGCCGTAGACGTTGTCGACCGGGACATCAAAGAAACCCTGGATCTGATCAGCATGTAGATCCATGGTCATCACACGGTCAACGCCTGCCTTGACCATCATGTCGGCAACCACTTTGGCGGAAATAGGCACACGTGCGGAACGCACACGGCGATCCTGGCGTGCATAGCCAAAGTAGGGCAAAACAGCGGTGATACGAGTTGCCGAGGCGCGACGCAGTGCGTCGACCATCAGGATCAACTCCATCAGATTGTCGTTTGTCGGTGCACAGGTGGATTGCAGGATGAAGACATCCTTACCGCGCACGTTCTCATTGATCTCGACTGCAATTTCGCCGTCGCTGAATTGACCCACCGTCGCGTTACCCATACGGCTGTCTAAGCTCTCGGCTATTTTTTGAGCGAGTGCGGGATTAGCATTCCCGGCGAAAACCATCAATTTTGACACGCGCAGCCACCTTTGCAGTGTTGGGAATCAGGGGTAAAAACGCAGGCCATTGTTGGGTTGGCTGGGGTACCAGGATTCGAACCTGGGAATGCCGCTACCAAAAAGCGGTGCCTTACCACTTGGCGATACCCCAGCAATAACCTAACGCGCTGACCGGGCGCTTTTAACTGCCCAGAGCGGGGCTGTAATAGCCCAGAGCGGGACTATAAACTGCCCAGAGCGGGGTTATAAATAGCCCAGAGCATCATGTAGGGGAGAGGTGTTGAGCCCGCGTGCTACCCATGTCGGCCAACGTTGACCCGCTAATTGCGCGATTGCCTGTGCTGCTTGCTGCGTCTCAAAAGCAGCAAACAAACAAGCGCCCGTGCCGGTCAACCGACTAGGTGCGTGCTGTTCGAGCCAATCAAGGGCTTCCGCAATTGGCGGATAGCGTTCCTTTACGACGGCTTCACAGTCGTTGCGCCACTCCGGCGCTCCCCCCTGCAGTGCGCGCGCCATAGTAATGGGGCGGCTGTCACGTGTCAATTGCGGGTCTTGAAAGACGTCAAGTGTGGACACACTTATGCCGGGATGAATAATGGCGAACCAAGGGGTATCCAGCGTCACTGCGGTAAGCTGCTCGCCTACCCCTTCAGCCCAGGCACTATGGCCGTGCACAAAGACAGGCACGTCGGCCCCCAGCTGCAGGCCTAAGCGTGCCAATTCGTCTAACGATAGATGAAGCTGCCAGAGGTGATTGAGCCCCACTAGCGTGGTAGCCGCGTTGGAACTGCCGCCACCCAAGCCGCCGCCCATAGGCAGCTGTTTTTCAATAGAAAGGGTCGCCCCTAGTCGAGTGCCGCTGTGACGCTGCAATAAACGGGCGGCACGCACAATCAGATTGTCATCGTGGTTTACGCCGCTGACCTCATGGGTTAGATGGATCTCTCCATTATCGCGGGCAGCCAGCGTAAGGTGATCATTAAGATCAATAAATTGAAATAGCGTTTGCAGTGTGTGGTAACCGTCTTTACGACGGCCCACGATATGCAGCATGCGGTTAAGCTTGGCCGGGGCGGGTAAAGTAAGTTGCGCGTTCATTTAAACGGTTTACTCGTCGCTGGCTTGCCACTGATTAACGACCAGCGTGATGCGTACATCGTCGTAGTTCATGATTAACCGGCGTGGCAGCCACATGCCTTCAAACTGTTCCCAGTCGCGGTAGTCAATTTCCCAACCGTCTTGTGTCAAGTGGCTGGGGAAGCCGAGTTCATCGGTTTCCATCTGATAGTTGTCATTTTCGCCGGGTAGGCCGCGTACCCAGTCAGGCATTGCGCTAACGGGCAGTGACCAGCCAAGCTGTTCTTCCATTAAGGCTTCCGGCGTTTCTGCTTCAAAGCGTCCGTCACTATTGGAGAGTGAGAAGCGACCTTCACGACCCTCAAGCACATTGCGCCCGCCACCAAACGGCCCGCTGATCAGCATACGGAAATAGTAAGGGGTCTGATTCCAGTCCAGGTTGGCGCTGACGTTCTCTTGGGGGGTGCGCAGTCCGGCTTTGCCGACAAGTGTCCAAGTCTCGAATGCTGCTACATCACCCTGTTGACGCTCCCACTGACCCGCTTGTCTGCCGCTTTCATCCACTGGGCTCTGTGAGGCACACCCTGCTAAGAACAAGAGGGCAAGGCCCAATACCCACAAGCGCGTATAGGCAGGGAAAGAAGGTGAGCGTAGCGGAAAGGACATCAGTGTCGGCATAAACGGGCTCCATGTTGGGTAATGACGGCGCAAGCGTAACATGATGGGGCGCCGTCGGGTGACGTAGCGTTAGGGTGCCACCGGCGGTGTTAGTTCAGGATAGCGCTCAAGCAAGTTGTCGATCTGAGGATGCAGGTTGGTGCGCTGCATAATCTGTTGGATCAGGCGGCGTGCCTCTTCTTCACGCCCCAGCGCCTGCAATACCTCGGCTAAATGGGCAGCGACCTCTTGGTCGGGTAGTTGGGTATAAGCGCTTTCAAGCCAGAGAAGCGCTTCTTCGGGCTGGCCCAAGCGGAAGTACACCCAGCCCATGCTATCGAGCACGGCGGGGTTGTCAGGGTCGGCTTCGTAAGCGCGCTCAATGAGGTCAAACGCCTCTTGCAGGCGCCCAGGCAGGTTAAGGTCTGCCAGCGTATAACCTAGCGCATTGAGCGCTTCGGCATTGTTTGGGTCGGTGCGCAGCACTTGGCGTAAATCCCGCTCCATACCCTCAATGTCACCTGCTTCCCAGCGGCGCATGGCACGCACATAAAGCAGAGCGGCATCGTCAGGTGTGCGGGTGATTTCACGATCCAGTAAGGCGTTGGCGTCGGTAGGCTGGTTCATTTCGTCCAGTAACTGGACTTCGAGCATCACCAGTTCAGTAAAATAGTTGTCAAAGCGCATCCGCTCAATGCGCAGAAAGGCACGGGCATCAAGCAGACGATCTTCTTCAATCAGCATTTGCGCCGCAGCCGCGCGAGCGGGCACAAATTCATCCCCCTCGCTGACTTGGCGGTAATAAAGTAGCGCGTTGTCGGTATCGCCTTGGGTCTGGGTAATCGCCCCGAGCAGGTAATAGGCTAGATTCGGCACCTCTGGCTGGCCAATCAGCGGCTGCAGCAGGCGTTGGGCGGGTTCGGGGTGCCCCTCTTCCAGATACAGCTGTGCCAGCGATAAACGTAGATCCTGGTTGCCGCCATGGCTCTCCAGCAGTGCGTTAGTTTGTGTCTCGGCCGCACTGATGTTGTTGAGGCGAATCTCGGCCTGGGCCAGTAGCAAAATAAATCGCACATCGTCAGGCGCGAGTTCCAAGCCCTGTTGTGCCGCCCGCTGAGCAGTCGAGTAGTCTTCCGTCTCTAGCGCAAGGCGTGCTCTTACCAACCATAACGCCGCTGATTCAGGGTCCAGCAGCGCGACTTGATCAAGCCGCCGCTGGGCAACAGCGGTGTCGCCAAGGGCGGCTTCAATCAGTGCTGTGCCCAGCAGTACATCGCTGTGATGTTCTAACTGGTCAGCGTTGGGCTGGGCTAGGTGCGCACGCAACTGCTGAGCAATTAAGGTAAGCGGCGCTTCTTCCGCCACCGCAATTTCTGCAAAGGCAGCCAAATCTCCGTGGCCGCCAGCTTCGACAACATCAATACGTTGCTCAAGGCTGTCGAGCCAATCACCGCGCTGTAATGAAAAAGCCGCCAATAAGCGATTAGGTGCTTCTGCCTGTGGGGCCAGCTCACGCCAACGTAGCGCAGAAGCCTCGATTAAAGAGGCCTCGTTGCCAAAGCGGGCGGCGAACGTCGCACGCTCGGCAAGTGCAGGCTCGCGATAGCGCTGCGCCGCTTCAAGATAGCCCTGGCTTGCCGAACGGTAATCGCCTCGCTGGCCAGCCAGTTCAGCCCCCAGCAGCGTGCTAAGCCCTGCGGCATCTAGCCCTCGCGTTATAGGCGGGGCCTCGCGCATTGGGTCATCGGCCCATGTGCCCAGCGGGCCATTCTGCTGGCTGGACGTCGATTGGCAGCCGCCCAGGAGTAACGCTGCGGCGGCCACTGGTAGCAGCGACGAACGCCGTACAGCAGCGCTTGGAAAAGCAAAGCGCAAAAATGAAAAGCTCAGAACAGTAGAGCCGAGAAGTGTAGAGCGAGGTCGCATGCGTCTCTCGATTAAGTGGCCGAATGCTCAGCATAGCGGCTTGCCTGCCTGCGGCAAAGTGGTGTGGGCCAGATGATAGCCTGCTGTGATAGAATGTTCCTCCTTGAAAAAGTGGTCAGCAATCTTTATGCCTATTTTATAGGCAGCGCTTGAACCACGCCAAAGACTTGTTTGAGCAAGCCCTAATTGACGGTGCGGCCGCTTTAAGACCGGCGGTCGGCGAAAGTCCGACACACTAGCGAAGACGCATAACGCATGACGCTTCTTGCCCTGGGAATAAATCATCGTACCGCCAGCGTGGCCGTGCGTGAGCAGGTGGCTTTTTCGCCCGCGCAGCTTGACATTGCGTTGGCTGAATTGCGAAATCTGCCACAAATTAGTGAAGCGGCGGTGCTATCGACCTGCAACCGCACGGAGCTTTACTGTGTCACGGATGCGGCTGGCGAGCAGGCGGTACTCAATTGGCTCGGACGCTTTCATAACTTACGCGTCGATGAGCTGACCCGCTGTGCCTACCACTATCTAGACAACGATGCGGCGCGCCATTTAATGCGCGTAGCGGTTGGTCTGGATTCTATGGTGCTGGGCGAACCGCAGATTCTTGGCCAGTTGAAAGATGCCTATCAACAGGCGCGTGAGTCTAAAGGGTTGGGCGGTGAGCTTGAGCGCCTGTTCCAGCACACCTTTGCGGTGGCCAAACAGGTACGTACCGAAACAGGTATTGGCAAAAACCCTGTCTCAGTGGCCTACGCGGCGGTCAGTATGGCCAGCCGCATTTTTGATGATTTTAGCCGTTCACGCGCGTTACTCATTGGCGCTGGTGAAACCATCGAACTGGTCGCTCGGCATTTACACGAAGCCGGTGTTCGCCAGCTTACTGTCGCCAACCGCACCCGCGAACGTGCCGAGCTCGTGGCAGGGCCCTTGGGGGGGACGGCGATTACCCTGCAAGAGATTCCCGACGCCCTTGAGCATGCCGATATCGTCATCTCTTCCACCGCGGCCCCGCTGCCTATCCTCGGTAAAGGGATGGTGGAGCGGGCGCTCAAGAAGCGCCGCCATCGGCCGGTATTTATGGTCGATATCGCCGTGCCGCGTGATATCGAGCCCGAAGTAGGCGAGTTGGCCGATGTGTTCCTCTACACCGTCGACGATCTGGAAGAGGTGATTCAAGAGAATCGCCGTCATCGCCAGGTGGCTGCAGATCAAGCGGAATCGCTGATTGAGCACGGGGTGGGCAGTTGGCAGCATGCACGACGTATTCGCAACGGTGGTGAACTAATCCGTGATTATCGCCAGCATGGCGAAGCGCTGCGCGATCTTTCACGCGATCAAGCGTTAGAGCGGCTGGCGCGCGGTGAAGACCCTGCTAAAGTCATTGAGCGCTTGGCGCATCAGTTGACCAACCGCCTGCTGCACCAGCCGACTCAAGCCATACGTGATGCCGCCTCAGAGGAGCATCACGACTTGCTGAATGCCGCGCCGCGCCTACTGTTGCCTGCTAAGCCAGCCTTTGAAACCACGCCTGCGCCCCCGGTAAAACGCCAGAAGGATGATACGCCCGCATGAAAGAGACTTTGCGCCAACGCTTAGACAGCTTTACAGAACGTTTTGAAGAGCTGGCGATGCTGCTGTCTGATCCGGAAGTGATCAATAACCAGCAGCGCTTCCGCGACTACTCACGAGAATACTCCGAGTTAGAGGAGCTGGTGGCCGCGTGGCAGCGCTATCGTGACATCGAAACCAATATGCATGAAGCCGAGCAGCTTAGCCGCGACAGCGACGCTGACATGCGCGAATTGGCTGAGATGGAACTGAGCGAAGGGCGCGAGCGGTTAGAAGAATTAGATATCGAGCTTAAGCGTCTGCTGGTGCCGAAAGACCCTGACGATGGGCGTGGGGTGTTTTTAGAAGTACGCGCAGGAACCGGCGGCGACGAGGCTGCCATCTTTGCCGGTGATCTTTTCCGCATGTATTCGCGTTATGCGGAAAAGCGCGGTTGGCGGGTCGAAATCGTCAGCGCCAGCCACGGCGAGCAGGGCGGTTACAAAGAGATCATCTCCCGGGTGAAGGGCGATGGTGTTTACGCCCAGCTAAAGTTTGAATCCGGCGCCCACCGGGTTCAGCGCGTACCGGCGACCGAATCTCAGGGCCGTATTCACACGTCTGCCTGCACCGTCGCGGTCATGCCTGAGGTCGACGATGTCGGTGATATCGATATCAACTCAGCCGATTTGCGTGTGGATACCTACCGTTCCAGCGGTGCTGGTGGTCAGCACGTTAACACTACCGATTCCGCCATCCGCATTACTCACCTACCAACCGGCGTGGTAGTGGAATGCCAGGAAGAGCGCAGTCAGCATAAAAACCGTGCCAAAGCGATGTCGCTGCTGGCAGCCAAGCTCAAACGCAATGCGGTAGATTCCCAGCGTCAGGAGCAGGCCGATGCCCGTCGCTCGCTGGTAGGCTCGGGGGATCGCAGCGAACGCATCCGCACCTACAACTTTCCGCAAGGTCGCATCACCGATCACCGCATTAACCTGACCCTGTATAAACTGAATGAAGTGGTCAGTGGCGAGCAGTTGGACGATGTGATTAATCCGCTGATTCACGAGTATCAAGCGGAACAGCTTTCAGCCCTTCAGGACGTCTAATGTCGCTTGATGCGCTGTTGAAACAGGCGGCACAACGGTTACAGGCGGCGGGGTCTACCTCGCCGCGTGTGGATGCTGAAGTGCTGATGTGCCATGTGCTTGAGCGGGATCGTACCTGGCTGTACACCTGGGGCGATAAAATGTGTTCCTCCCAGGAGCATTCGCGCTTCGATGCACTCATCGACGCACGTGCCCAGGGCACGCCAGTGGCCTACCTAACCGGCGAGCGTGAATTTTGGGGGCTGCGTTTAGCGACCTCTCCCAATACGTTAATTCCCCGTCCCGATACTGAAACGTTAGTCGAGCTTGCGCTTAACCGGGCGACGCTGCCCACTGGCCGACTGCTTGACCTTGGAACCGGCACGGGCGCCATTGCGTTAGCATTTGCTAGCGAGCAGCCAGGCTGGCAAGTGCTCGGTGTAGACGTGCGTAACGAGGCGGTCGAGCTGGCAGCAAGCAATGCGCAAGACTTGTGTATTACCAACGCCCATTTTCTGCAGAGTGATTGGTTTAGCGCGCTGGAAAGCGATGCTGAGGCCGGTACGCTTTTCGATATTATCGTTAGTAACCCGCCTTATATTGCTGCCGATGACCCTCACCTTGCCGAAGGCGATGTGCGTTTTGAGCCTCGCTCGGCGCTGGTTGCAAACGCTGATGGCATGGCGGATTTGTTGCACTTGGTGCAGTCCGCTCGGCACTATTTGACAGCGTCCGGCTGGCTGCTTCTTGAACACGGTTATACACAGGCGGAAAAAGTACGCATGGCACTAAGCAGTGCTGGCTATCAGAACGTTGAAAGTGTTCGAGACCTGGGAGGGCATGAACGGGTTACCCTAGGGCGCCTAATAACAGCCACTTAAACTCAGCGGGTTAAATCGACAGCGCTAATGTCAACAACCGCTGCAAATCCTCAAGCGCTGATGTTGAGAGGCTATTTTAATAACTAACTGGTTGATTAGAATTTGTATATAAATGGTCTGATCACTCAGCGCCATTTAGTACAACCCTTAGCAAGGGGCTCGCATGAAGGACACTGGCATGAAACCTAAAAATAGAACGCTGGACCGTATCGATCTTAAAATCCTGCGCTGCTTGCAGGACAATGCGCGTATTTCGTATGTTGATTTGGCCTCGGAAGTAGGGTTATCCACAACCCCTTGTCTCGAGCGGGTTAAACGCTTGGAGAAAGCTGGCATTATCCGTGGCTATCAGGCAATCCTCGATCCGCGTGCCTTGAAGGCCAATTTACTAGTCTTTGTCGAAATCAGTTTAGAAACACAATCGCCCGCCGTATTTGATGAATTCCGCCGCGCGGTCGAGAAACTACCCCAGATTCAAGAGTGTCATCTTGTGTCAGGGCAGTTTGACTACATCTTAAAGTGCCGTATTCCCGAAATGTCGGCCTATCGCCAACTGTTGGGCGATGTAGTGTTAACGCTTCCTGGGGTGAAAGAATCAAAAAGCTATGTGGTAATGGAAGAAGTTAAAGAGAACTTCAATTTACACATTCCTGATTTTGAGGAATTTGAGGATAAATAAGCCGATGATGGATGATCAGGCACTGCTGCGCTATAGCCGTCAAATCATGCTGCCCGAAGTGGATATCGAGGGCCAAGAGCACCTGCTATCTGCTCACGCCGTGATTATTGGGGCAGGTGGCTTGGGCTCACCGGCGGCGCTTTATTTAGCGGCTGCCGGGGTAGGGCGAATCACCATCGCGGATGCCGATCACGTCGAACTTTCTAATCTTCAGCGCCAAATAGCGCATCAGCAGGCAAGTGTGGGATTAAATAAAGCCCACTCTGCCCAGGCCAGCATGCAAGCGCTTAATCCGCACTGCGATGTCGTGGCGTTAGACCAGCATGTAGAAGGCGCAGCGCTTGAGCGCTTAGTGGCTTCAGCGGGCGTGGTGCTGGACTGTACCGACCGTTTTTCAAGCCGTTATGCAGTCAATGCGGCGTCACAAAAGGCTGGAGTTCCATTGATTTCCGGCGCAGCCATTCGTTTTTCAGGCCAACTGGCCGTCTTTGACCCCTGCAAGGCTGAGTGCCCTTGCTACGCCTGCCTATATCCACCCGATGACAGTGGTGACGAAGCGCTTAGTTGCGCAGAGAGTGGGGTAATGGCGCCACTGGTAGGCTTGATTGGCTGCTTTCAAGCGGTTGAAGCATTTAAGCTGCTAAGCGGCGCAGGCACTGCCCACCAGGGGTTATCCACGTTTGATGGTTTGAGCGGCCAATGGCGACATTTTCAAGTTCGCCGTGATCCCGCTTGTCGCGTGTGTGCACAGTACCGTTAAGTCTATTGTTTATTATACAAACGTCTAAAATTACCCCGGAACGTTTCAGTTGTCTTGAGCTTCGCCGATACCTAATTGAATGACTTATAAATGAAAAAGGGATCACCGGATGAAGCACCTCTCTATTAAATGGAGTCTGACTGCCGCGTTAGCCTTGCTGGTGCTGATGATTGGGTTGATCAGCGGGCTTGGGTTCTATGCGAATCACAACAGCTCTCAAGCACTTGAGGAACTGACAGCCACCAACGTAAGACTCACCAACTTAGCCAACCGCACACAAGTGCACTCATTAAGAGCGCAAACCTTCTTAGACCGCTCGGCGAGTTTTAGCACGCAAGGCAACCCCGAAAAAGGGCAGGAAAGCCTTGCCATGGCGGTAGAGGCAGTCGCTGAAGCAGAGGCACGTTTTAATGAGTTTCGTGCTGTGCCAATCAACCCTGAAGGCACTTTGGCACCACATCGTGATGCCATTATCAGCGCTTATGAAGCCTTTGTGACAGAGGGTATTTCCCCATTGCTTGAGGCCGCTCCTTTTCAAATTCAGCGCCGCCAAGAAGAGCTGGGAGCTTTAAGCGCTGAGTTTGATGCAGCCATGAGTGGATTTATTGCCTATACCGAAGGACGCGGCGCTAGTGTCCTTCAACAGGTGAACCACTTAGCCACTGTGATTGGTGTCATTGCCATTACCCTGCTAGTAATTTCACTCCTGGCGGCGGTGGTGATTAGGTGGGCAATGATGCGTAGCGTTGTAAGGCCACTACGCGACGCCAGTGCGTATTTTGCTCGGATTGCCGATGGCGATCTAACAGGGCACATAGAGGATCGTGGCCGTAATGAAATTGGCCAGTTGTTCAGTGGCCTGGCGGCTATGCAGGAGAAGTTAAAACAGCTGGTAATAGCATTACGAGGCAGCAGCGAGCGAGTCTTC
Organism: Vreelandella arctica; assembly: GCF_037070215.1. Classification (NCBI taxonomy): domain Bacteria; kingdom Pseudomonadati; phylum Pseudomonadota; class Gammaproteobacteria; order Oceanospirillales; family Halomonadaceae; genus Vreelandella; species Vreelandella arctica. The sequence goes on from NZ_JBANSN010000001.1 coordinate 278,941, forward strand.
AGTGGTGCGGGTGATATTTCAGCGGGAAGTCACGATCTCTCTTCGCGAACCGAACAGCAGGCTTCAGCATTACAACAAACCGCTTCCAGCATGGAGGAGATGTCGACGACGGTGAGTAAAAATGCTGAAACGGCCCAAGAGGCTGATCAGCTTTCAGTCGCAGCGTCGCAGTCTGCGGAGTCAGGTGGTGAAGAGGTAGAGCGTACGGTGCAACTAATGCGTGAGATTGCCGCTAGCGCGAGCCAAGTCAACGATATTATCGGTGTGATTGATTCTATCGCCTTCCAAACCAATATTTTGGCGCTTAATGCCTCGGTTGAAGCGGCGCGTGCCGGGGAGCAAGGTCGCGGCTTTGCTGTGGTGGCCAGCGAGGTGCGTTCATTGGCGACGCGCAGTGCCGACTCAGCCAAAGAGATTCGTAGTTTGATTGAGCAAACCACCACGAAAATTAACGGTGGTGCCGAACAAGCGGAGCGCAGTGGGCAGACTATTCATCAAACAGTGGATGCAATTCGTCAAGTCACCACATTGATGGGTGAAATTTCGACCGCGACGCGAGAGCAGAATAGTGGCATTGAACAGATCAACGCAGCACTTACTGAAATGGACTCGGGAACCCAGCAAAATGCTGCTCTCGTTCAACAAACCAGCTCCGCCGCAAGCTCTTTAGAGAGACAGGCCCGCGAACTAGCCGGTTTGATGGCTACTTTCCGCATTGATGAGAGTGCCAGTAGCAATGGTGCGCTAATTCACCATCATGTTACGCAAGAGCAGGACACTAATCAGCACATTGAAGCAACGCCACACCGGCAAACAACGCAAAGCAAAAAGGCCACCGCTGACAAATGGGATGAATTCTAGGTCTTGGTTTAAGTAAAAGCCGCCGACAGTGAACGTTTACTATCGGCGGCTTTTTTTAGATGCTTGTCAGGTTTTATGCGCGGGCTGAAACGCGTAGACGGACATAATCGGCTGTCCAGTTTCCTTGCTCATCCCGTAGGCTGTGGCCTAAAAGCGTTAAGGTATTTTCCAGCACGGCCTCTCGCACATCTTCATCAAGCCCATGTAAAAATGGGCTGGCAAACGTTTCAAGCCATCCAATCATGCCCGTAGGCAAAGGAGTGGGGCGAGGAATTAGCTCAATGCTTTCTACTTTGAAGCCTACTGTTTCCAGTATACGGCCGTATTCATGTGTAGTAGGAAAGTACCAGGGATGGCGCCCGCGCGCGCTAATGCCCCGGAACTGCAGGGCGGCAATCAGCGCGGTGCAAATGGCGGCTACGTTGCCATGGCCACCAAACTCGGCCACAAACCGGCCCCCAGGTTTCAACGCCCGCTTAACCCCTGCCAAGACAGCCTGGGGATCAAGCATCCAGTGCAGCGCCGCGTTGCTAAACACTGCGTCAAATTCGTGATCAAAGGGCAACTGATGACCATCGACCACGCGCGCGGTAATGCCACGCTGTCGTGCTGCTTCCACCATCTCTTCTGAAGCATCAATCCCTAGTACATCGGCCCCTAATTGCACTAAGCGCTCTGTCAACGCGCCATCGCCACAGCCAAGATCCAAGATGCGTTCACCAGGTTGAGGCGCTAACAGTTTGACGACTTCGCTGCCTAGCTTAGGTACAAAATTAGCATTCTGGGCGTAGCCATTGGCGTTCCACTCTTGCCTGGGTGCGTTTGGAGAAATATTGGTCATGTCGGCTTCCTGGCGTCGTTATTATTCCATCAAGGGCAGTCATATTATGATAGCCAGCATAGTATAGCTTGCTGTTGCTTAACTTATTAGATAGATAACGAAAAACTAAAACAATTACATCGCGATATTTCTGTTGATTTAAAAATATGATCTATTTGAGTAATGTTACGTAGCGTTCTATCAATAAAAGCGACGAAATTGTTACGATAATAAAGTGCAAAAAAGCGAGAAAACCGTATTAATGAACTCATCAATGCCGAGTTACAACATTGCTTCTCCCGTCGGACTTATTGCCGATACTCACGGGTTGTTGCGTGATGAAGCACTTGTCCTGCTGCAGGGGTGCGAGCTAATTTTGCACTTGGGAGACGTGGGCAGCAAAGAAGAGGACAAAGCGATCTTGGAATACCTGAAAACTCTGGCGCCGGTTCACTGCGTGCTGGGCAATATCGACACGGCTGCATGGGCGGGGAGCTTGCCAGTGCATCAGGATATTATGGTTAATGACCATCATCTGCACCTTGTTCATCGTTTAGCGGATTTTGACCCATCGACTCCTTGCGATGCCGTTCTGCACGGCCATTCTCACAAATCTCGCAACGAAACCCAGTCAGGAAAGTTGCTCTTTAATCCAGGTGCAGCGGGAAAGCGTCGGTTTAAGCTTCCCATTACGTTAGGCAAATTATGGATTGATCAACGCGGTATACGCGGGGCGATAATACATTTGTTGTAATTTGTTCTGTCGCGTTGCTCTCCAGAGATTGCCATTGGCTTCAAGAAGAGGCCAGTAAAAGGCAAGACCAAGGCTCTCCTGCTACGCTTTTCCTTGATGGGTTGCCCTACGGGCCATGTCTTGGAGCAGAAGGGGAGTGTTTGGTGAGCGCCAAGGAACAGTCTGCAACAAAGGGGACACGACTTATTACGCCTGTCGCGTCGTTACAGGTCATGACGCTCAATGTGCACAAGGGATTCAATGTATTTAATCGACGTCATATCCTGCCGGAGCTGCGTGAGGCGGTAACGACCCTATCCGCAGACTTAGTCTTTCTCCAGGAAGTGATAGGCGAGCACCAAAAACATGCGGTTCGCTTTCATGACTGGCCCAGCGTGCCCCAGTACGAATACCTCGCTGACACGTTATGGCCAGATTTTGCCTATGGTCGTAACGCTGTTTACCCTCATGGCGACCATGGCAACGCGCTGTTATCCCACTACCCGATACTGCAGTACGACAATAAGGATGTCTCCATTCGGGACACCGAAAAACGTGGCCTGCTCCATTGCCAACTGGATGTGCCCGGCCACAGTGGGGTGCATGCCGTTTGCGTTCATCTCGGGTTACGGCAGGGACATCGCCTAGCGCAAATGAAGCTACTGTGTGAACTGCTCGACACCTTGCCGGATGACGAGCCGGTTATTGTCGCGGGAGACTTCAATGACTGGCGGCGTCAGGCAGACCATGTGCTGACGGAATGTGGGCTGTTTGAAGCATTCGTGCACCATTATGGTCACCCAGCGAAGTCGTTTCCGGCGCGCTGGCCGCTATTGTGCCTTGATCGTATCTATGTGCGTAACGTTTCAGTGCGTAATCCCCGCGCATTGTCTCGAAAACCCTGGACTCACCTGTCTGATCACGTACCCCTCATTGCCGAGATATGCTTGTGAATTTCCAATGGACGGAGAGTAACGAAGCTGAATTGCTAATCAATGGAAGTCAGTATTTTAATAGCGTATTTGACTGCATTCGTTCGGCTCGCGAAGAAGTATTAATTGAAACCTTCATCATTTTCAATGATGAAGTAGGACAGGAGCTTAAGGAAGCTCTACTTGACGCTGCCGCTAGGCAGGTACGTATTGACGTCACGGTAGACGGCTATGGGACAGCGGATCTGGACAACGACTACATAACAGAGCTGATAGACGCTGGCATTCACCTGCATGTTTATGACCCCAAACCGCGCTTGTTCGGTATGCGTACTAACCTGTTTCGCCGTCTTCACCGAAAGATCGTCGTGGTGGATGGCGATGTGGCTTTTATCGGTGGTATCAACTTCGGCGCCGATCACCTGCCCGACAAATATGTCATGGGCAAGCAAGATTATGGCTTGCGAGTGCGGGGCCCGATTGTAATGGACATTCGTGATGCGGCTGGAGCGCTACTGGTAGAGCATCAAGCGGTACAGGGACTGCCGCAGATTCGGGCATTGCCTTCCCCCGCTGGCAGCGCCGCTATACGTCTGGCTATTCGTGATAACAGCCTTCACCGTAATGATATCGAAGAGCATTATCTCCAGGCTTTTCGTTCGGCAAAGTCACATCTAGTCATTGCTAATGCCTACTTCTTTCCCAGTTATCGTCTTTTTCATGAATTGCGAAACGCGGCGCGACGGGGCGTTAACGTCACGCTGATCTTGCAGGGTCGTCCCGATATGCCCTGGGCTAGAATGTTCTCCAGCTCGCTTTACAGCTATATGTTGCAGCAGGGCATTAGCATTTTCGAGTATACCGAGCACCCTTTACACGGAAAGATCGCGATTGTTGATCATGAATGGTCAACGGTGGGGTCAAGCAATCTCGATCCACTCAGCCTGTCACTGAACCTGGAAGCCAATCTGTTCGTTTGCGACGCTGGGCTCAACCAACAGATCCATAAACACCTATCTGAGCTTATCGAGAGCAATTGTAAAAGGATAACAACCGAAGTCGCGGAAAAAGGCCGCTGGTGGCGGGCGCCGCTTATGTTCGTGAGTTTTCATTTCCTGCGTCATTTTCCCAGGCGAATGGGATGGTTACCCGCTCATGTGGCTCGGATGGAAACGTTGGCGCCCAGGTCTCGGAAGCACAAACACAAGCGTGCAGAGGAGTGAGCCGGATGCAGTCAAACAGCAAAAAAGCGAGCGCTAAACTGCGCAATGCCTGGGGGCGTTGGCTGAAGCATGGCGTCACTTTGCTGCTCTTTATGGTGGTCGCGATCTTATTATTTTCACTGGTCCGGAACATGGACTGGCAGGCCGTCATCGAAACGCTGCGCGGCTATAGTCCTGCCCTGGTCATGATGGGGCTTGGTATTACTGCCACAAGCTTTGCCGTCTTCAGCAGTTATGATCTGCTCGGCAAGTTTTATACCGGTCATGAGCTGCCGATCAAGGAGGTGCTGCCGTTAGCCTTCGTATGCTACGCCTTTAACCTCAACCTGGGCGCCTGGGTTGGCGGCATTGCCTTGCGCTATCGGCTATACACAAAGTTTGGCTTGAAAGTGGCGACCGTGACGCGTGTGCTGAGTGTGAGCTTAACCACCAATTGGCTGGGCTATATGCTGCTTGCCGGAACGCTATTTACGCTTAGGCTGATTGAGTTGCCTGCGCACTGGCAAGTTGGCACGCTAGGGTTGCAGTTTATTGGGGCGGGTTTATTGCTTGTTTGCCTTTTCTATCTGTCAGCGTGTCGTTATTCACGGCGACGCACCTGGCTATGGCGGGGTCATGAAATCGTTCTCCCTTCGCTACGACTAGCTCTGCTCCAAATGTTGTTAGGCGCAGCTAATTGGTCCTTGATGGCCGCGCTTGTCTACCTACTGCTACCCCAGGGCGTTTTCTATCCTACTATTCTCGGTATTCTTCTTGTCAGCAGTATTGCGGGGGTGGTGACCCATATTCCCGCAGGCCTGGGTGTGCTTGAAGCTGTGTTCATCGCTTTGTTGCAACATCAAGTGTCAACGAGCGAGATTATTGCTGCTTTGATCGGCTATCGCGCGCTCTATTTTTTGTTCCCGCTGGGGCTGGCGTGCATGGTGTATCTACTGCTGGAGCGCTGGAGCAAGAAACAACAAAGAGAATCAGAGTCACGACACTAAAAAGAGGGCGCTTAAAAGGTAGCTATGGTGCAACCATCGGCAGAAGAGCGATTGGCATTCGATGCTGGCAAAAACTGGTGAGGTTTTGGCATAGCCGATAGGATAAGGGAGTTATGCTAGGTGGTTTTAGCGCTTACTAGCGACAGCCAATATGCCAAGACGAGGTACCATGAACGACGTTATTGAGTTACTTAAATCCCACCGTTCGATCCGTAAATTCAGCGACCGCCAGATCCCACGGGAATTGCTCATTGAGCTTATCAAGGCCGGGCAGGGCGCTGCTACGTCCAGCCATGTTCAAGCATATACCGTTATCCATGTTAAAAATCAGGCTAATCGCGAACAGATTGCGGAACTGGCGGGAGGGCAAGGATACATTGCGACCTGTGCCGACTTTTTAGTGTTTTGCGCCGATATGAAACGGCCTACTGAGGCATCTGAGAAGACGGGTGCGAACGTAGTGCGCGGCATGACTGAACAACTGTTAGTAGCGACGGTAGATACGGCGCTGATGGCGCAAAACGTTGCAGTGGCGGCTGAATCTGAAGGGTTGGGTATCTGCTATATCGGCGGCATACGTAATAATCCCCAAGCAATTAGTGATCTATTACGCCTACCTGAGCATGTTTATCCCGTGTTTGGTATGTGTCTTGGCTACCCGGACCATGATCCTGAAGTAAAACCGCGCCTACCAGTGGAAGCGGTTCTAAAAGAAGACTACTACACTGAAGACGGTGAGCAGGTGAAACGCTTTGATGCCACTATGCAGGCTTACTATCAAGCGCGTAGCAGCAGTAATAAAAATACCGATTGGTCGCATAATCTCAAGCCACTTTTCGATACCAAGCTGCGCCCGCATATGCGTGACTTCTTGATCAAGCGTGGCTTTGAAATGAAGTAGCCTTGAAATGAAATAGCTTGGAAAAGAAATGGCTTTGAAATGAACAGTATTGCAATGAATAAATAAGCGCAGCACTTTTTATTAGGATTTAGGAGAAGAGAAAGCTCAACAGTTTATTTGATGATCTCTTTTCCTCGTTTTCAGGAGCTCCACCGCATGCGCGTATTTGCTAACCCCGTCGGTTCCGGCTCTCTTTGGTTCGACAATCTTACGACGGCTGACGGTGTCCCCGTCGCCTATGATCCCCAGGCCCGGGCTTTTGTGCCTATGCCGCCGTTCTGTATTAATCGAGACATCATCGGTTGTAATTGGATAGCCCCCGAACAAGGCGCTTTTTGCCGCTCTTGTGCGATGACTGCGCTGGCGCCCGATCCCAGCCTTCCTAACGCGATTCCGAACTGGGCCCAAACCGAAGCGGCGAAGCGCTGGGTGCTGGATAACCTGGGCCGCTGGCACTGGTTCCGCCCCGAAGACCCAGGCGCGCCGCCGGTTTTTCATCTTCTAGCGGAAGGCAAAAAGCCCGTGCCCATGGGGCACATTGAAGGTGTCGTCACCATCAGCGTGGCCGAGGTAGATCCTGTTCTGGTGACAACACGGCGTGAGGCGTTAGAAGAGCCTTACCGCACCATGATTGGCCACATGCGCCATGAAATATCGCATATGCTTTGGTGGCGGCTTAGCCTGCGCGAAGATTTTCTTGCTGCTTTCCGGGAAATGTTTGGTGACGAGCGCCAGGATTACACCGCTGCGCTCCAACGTCACTATCAAAACGGACCGCCCCCTGATTGGAAAGAGCATTATTTAACCACTTACGCATCTGCACACCCCCATGAGGATTGGGCCGAGACGGCCGCGCATTTGCTGCATTTAACCGATATCGCCGATAGCTTTGCAGCATCCAATCTCTCTTCACCAGAGCTGCCCAGTCATCAGTGGGAGCCATATGCGGAGCCAGATGCCGATCGCTTGATTTACGTGGCAGCGGCGCTCACCGTGGGCGTTAATCATGTTAACCGCTCTATGGGCTTGCCGGACCTCTATCCCTTTGTGCTTTCTGAGAACGCTCGTCGCAAGCTGGCGTTTGTGCATGATTGGCTGCGTCGGGGCGCCCAGGGGCTTTAATATAAACTTAAATTAAGTCGTTGACGCGGCGTGGCGTGTAGAACTCACAACATTGCCTATACTGCATAAAGTATGACGAGAACCATAGCCGATAAAAACAAAGGCCGGTACACCACTTATGACACCGGCCATTAAGCATGGAGATTGACTGATGAATCTAGACCGCGCTTACCGCCTATTAGCAGCTTTCTACACAGTGATACTTATCATCGGTGTCATCGCCTTATTAGCAGGTGGCGGTACACTGCTCTCTCCCGTGTATTTGCTGGTGGGCGCATTAGCAGTAATTGGGCTGTGGGGGTACACCCTGAAGCGGCGGTTTATGAACCCGCGTATGTGGAGGCCGTTGGCGGGAATACTAGCGGTGGGTATTGTGATTCAGTTAGTCGTAATGCTCACCACACCTTTATCGAGCGTTTTATTAACCTGGATGCTTACCAGCAGTATTTTTTCCGTCATGTTGGTAATTATGCTTTTCCACTACGGGGATCGCGATCAACCTCTATGGGCGACTGAAGAAGAACACACGGCTGCCCAGCAGCTTGATGCCTTACTAACGAGTAACTCTTCCCTAACCGCTGTTACCAGTGATGGTGCTCGAGAAAATAGCGTTAAAGTGACAAAATCTAACAGTGGCTATCAAGCGAGCGTGACGCGGCGTTCGCAAGAAGGTCAAGAGCGCTTTGTAGAGCGCTTTCGATATCCCGAAACGCTAGTATTTTTCTTGGAGAAATTTACCAGCGTTACGGTTAATGATTTTAAGCGTTCGAACACTTTGGATGATCGTGGGAGCTCAACCGCCGAAGCCTAGGCTCTATGTTTATAACAGGCCTTTTTGTTTAAATGGTAAGAGAAATGCTGGCTTCTTGGGCCAGCATTTCTTCTAACTGAGGGGCGAGAGTTTGTTGTATGTGCAGATATAAGGGTAGTAACGTTTTCTTTAAACCACTTTCTGCTTTTTGCTTATCTATGTAGTAGGCGCTTCTTCTGCCATGAAAGTTAATGGTTTCTCCTACCTTGGTGAAGTGAAACCCTGTTAGCGCGAGAAGGCGAGGCAGGCTAGGTTCCATCATGGCAAACACCTGTATTTTACCTAGCTGCTTTCCTAATGAATAACCTGTAATGAATAGCCCGCTTGCTAGTAATGGGAATAGCTGCCTTTCCTCTAGGGAAAAACAGGTAATAGCGCTTGTGTTTGTTAACATGTTTTTTTCTTTTGCTTTTGTTCTGAATAGAGGGTTAACGGCAAGGCGAGAAATTTCATAGTAACTATTGATAGCCAGCTTTTCAGGATGGAATTCCGGATGTGTTAGGCTCTGACTGCCATATGCCTGTAAAGGAAGCTGGTTTAGCGGCTGAGGGCTAGAAGGCTTTGGAATGACGATTCGCACACATCCGGCCACCAGGCCGGTTCTGCAATGCTCAATCAAGCAATGAATAGAATTTTGATCATGAATATCATATTCGAGCTTGTTGTAAGGGTCAGTCGGTTCTTCATATTGCAGCTCTTCGCAGTAAACCTCATGCCTTAAACGGTAAACTTTATGCTTTTCCTGCTCAGTGATACACAGTTTAAATTTAAATTCTTGAATAAACCTTTCCAGTAATGCTGAAGGTGCTTCCCTATTTGTTGCTATACGAGGTGAAGACATCACGCGCTATCCTTTTCAGTCCAAGAATGAAATTTAAACTGCTTCTATTATAAGTAACTGATTCCAAAAAATTCTTCGGTAAGTTTGGTGGGCTTACCTAAATGGTACCCTTGCCCATATGTTATTCCATAGCCTTTTAATATGGGCAACAATGCTTCTTGGTCAACGAACTCAGCAATAGTTTGCTTACCAAAGCCTTTGGCTATATCCGCTATAGCGCGAACGATAACGCGGCTGTCGGGGCTAATTAACAAACTGCGAATAAAAGAGCCGTCTATCTTAATGTAATCAACGGGTAGCTGCCCAAGGTAGTGAAAGCTACTAAAACCAACACCAAAATCATCCAGAGCGGTGCGGCACCCTAGGCTGCGCACGGCTTTTAATACACCACGTGCAGCAGAAAAATCGGTAACCGCTGCGGTCTCTGTCACTTCCAATATTAAATGGTGAGGGTCAGCGCCGCTGGCGGTTATTTCCTCGGCTAAATATTGCTTTAGCCCCTCATCATGCAAGGACTGGCCGGAAAGGTTAACTGCAAACGTAATGCCTCGATCTTGAAGTTGGCTGAGGGCTTTTAAGCTGTGCCGCACTACCCAACGATCAATCAACACGATTTGACCGCTCTGTTCGGCGATAGGAATAAAGTGTGCGGGAGAAACTAAGCTGCCATCTGCGTTGCGCATTCGCAGCAGTACTTCGTAATGTTTTATGTCTTGATCTTCTAGCCTAATGATAGGTTGAACCATTAGCTCAAAGCTGTCTTCTTCCAGCGCACTGCGTATCCGCTCAACCCAGTAAACGCGATCCTGCAGCTCATCTTTGGCATTTTCAGCTTTAGAAAGAAGGTGCCAGTGCTGAAGGCCACTCTCCTTCGCTTTGTACATAGCCACATCGGCGCTCGCCATTAGATCGGCAGGCGTATTGCCATGGGTGGGAAACAGCGCAATACCAATACTCGCCGTGACCCGATGCCGCCGCTCTCCGACTACAAAGCCGATACCGTCTAGCAGCTGAACGATATATTGCGCGACGGTTACTGCTTGGTCGGCATTGGTATCTTCGAGTAGCAGCGAAAATTCGTCTCCCCCTAAGCGGGCGATGACGCCACGGCGGCCTAGCTTATGGAACAGTGTATCGGCCACTTCACGCAATAGTTTGTCGCCCACGTGGTGGCCGCTTAGCTCGTTAACCTCCTTGAACTGATCTAAGTCCAGCAGCAGTACCGCCCCTTTTGCAGTGGCAGAGCGCTCAATGGCGATTTGCAGCGCATGTTGGAAGTAGCGCCGGTTGTATAGCTCGGTCAGCGGGTCTCGCTCGGCAAGCCAGGTTAGCCGCGCTTCGGCGGCCTTGCGTTCAGTGATATCAAGGCCAACGGAAATACGCGATACCGGTTCCTCATTACCTGTATGCAAAGGCGCATGATACCAAGCGATAGTGTGGAGATGATGATCGGGGGTGCGCAGTGTTTTCTCTTCTTGTTGAGGAAGATCAACGGTATTTGCTGTGGTAAAGACGCCAGCCTCGAAGACATCTACAAAATTGCGCCCAAGCAGGGAAGCCCCTGTTATTCCCAACATCAATTGAGTGTACTCATTGACGAGGCTGATGCGTCCTGCGCTGTCTTGGGCAACGATAAATACTTGGGCTGTATCCAGTAAGCTATTGACGAAATCACGCTCTTGGGCCAGTTCATCAATACGCTCAGCTAATTGGCTACCGCGCTCTTGTACTTCGCTTTCCAACCTTTCGAGTTGATGAGAAAGCTCAAGCGTGGTGACTTCGAGTATATCTATCTCGTCTGCAATGCGATGGCGATGATTGGGAAGGGCGGAGCGTATATCGCTAAATTGCCCACTCGCCAGTATGGGTAGCAAGCCAGCGACTCTACGCAGCCGTGCCATAGGGCCAAGCAGTATGACGAGCAGGAGTAATTCAGCGGCAATCCAGCCAAGCACACCAACGAACAATAGGGTGCGTGTATCGTTATTGATGGCATTAATTTGGCTGGTAATATCCGATATCAGCAGGAAGTAACCATTATCGTTGCGCTCACTGCTCTCCACCATGCGTGCGGCGCTAAGCTCCAAATGCCTGCCAGTATGCTCAAAGTGTAACGGTGCCTCTATCAAACGCTCCACTGGCGCGGTTTCTGCTGCTCGCTGCAACGGTGCTAGGCTTTGTTCTTCACTGGTCAGTGCGAGCAGATACCCATTCCATGCCTTCAGTTGTCGTTGAGCCATTACATTACGGCCTTCACTGTCTTCAATAGCGCCTTTGACCAGTAACGCGATTTCGCTGCCAGAGACTTCTTTCGCCTGCCGAGTGACATCCGCTAATGAGCGGGACAGCACGACCATGCCGACACTTTCGCCATCTACCAGTACCGGCACTGCAGCAAATTGTTGGCAACTAGCGGCACAGCGAAGCGTGGTTAGTGGCCGTTCGGTATTCATGACTCGTTGCACCCAACTGAGTATGGGTAGCTGCGCTTCTGAATTGCCGGAGCCCCATGTGCCTAAGACTTGGCCACGCGTATTAATGATTAGGATTTCATCGATTCCCGCCTCAAGCTGGAGTGCAGGCCACTGGGAATCCAGCGCTTGCTCCACCTCAATAGTATTACCTGCTTGTAAAGGTGGGCCTAAGCTTGCTGAAGCAGCGGTCAATCCGGCTAATTGACGTAAATTCTCGGAGGAACGCGTTAACGCTAAATGAATTTCACGCTGTTGACGTTCATGGTGTTGGCTTCGGCTTTCCTGAAACTGGCGGGTGAGATTTTCGTGGCCCAGCCAAGTAAATAGGCTAACTAATACTAAAAGCAGTAAGCTACTCAACGCGATAACACGCCAAGTCAGGCTAAGGCGCTGAGGGGTTCGAAAAAGGGCGGGTGTTTTCATCGCGATAGCATCCTAGCCAGAATCGAGTAACCCATCAAAAACGCAGTGATAACTGGAACAACCACATGTTCCAGCGTCGGCTGGTGGCTGATGAATCCGGGTTGTCCTGAAGGGGCAGCCAGCCAGTACCATCCACATGATGATATTCGCCTGCCAGCATTACCTGAGGGTGCGGCGTCCATTGCAAACCAAAGGTTAAATCATCTGCATACTGAGAGTGAGCAGGCCCCAGGCCATTAGCCTCAAAGGCTTTGCCTGACGCATCATCACGATTACTGACCAAACTGTCATAACGGATTAGCCACTGCCAATCGTCATAAAAGCGCCGCGTATACTGCACATACCAACTTTCACCGGTCGTATCAAAATTTAAAGCCGGTTGATTGAAGTTTTTTAACCCTGAGTGGCGCAGTGCATACTCAGCCGTTAGACTCCAGAGTTCTTGATTATACTGCAACGAAAATACCCAGGGCCTAAAGTAAAAGTCTCCATCACTCACGTTTGGGGAGTGGGTATCTATTTGGGATCTGACATGGGCATGGCTTAGAGCCGCAACGATACGTCCTGCATCATGCTCATAGCGTACTTGTGCAATGCCAGACTGCTGTGGATCGAAAGAGCCCCGGATACGATGCAACTGAAGCGTCTGGTTTAAGCCACCGTCAGCCTGGGGTGTCCCTAAACCAAGCTGACCTCTTATAACGCCGTTATCCAATCGCTCTTCCAGGTAGAGCGTTAGTCCATCCCCTGTTAGAGCCAGTGAGCGGGTGCGGTCAAAATAAAGTGATTGGGGTAACAGTATGCTAGGGCGTGTAAATGCCACATCGCGTGTTTGATTGTAGAACCCAAACGGGTTTTTAATCCTGCCTAGCTGAATACCAAAGGTGCGCTGCTGGTCGGAAACTATTTGGTAATCAATAAGGCCATAGTCAAGCTCTGGATAAGCATCACTACTTTCGCCACCTGCACGGCGGCTTAGCATTTGTGCGGCAAGTAACACATCCTGATGAGGGCGTAATGAAACGTTGAGACCGATTTCGGTGAACTCGAAACTACCTTCATCTTGGCTGCTGGGGCCAAAAAAGTCGTTATCATCAGTAACGACTAACGCCTGACTAAGAAAGCCATGCATCTGCAGAGTATCCCTAACGTTTTCATCGCTACGGGCTTGGGTAGAAGCTCCTAATATAACAACGCCTAACAGAGCGGCAACAGCACGGTATTCACTCCATTGAGATAACTTGGATACTATCATCCAGATACTCCCTTTCTAGGTAGCCAATGGCGCCGGGTGTCGTGGCAACGTGCTCGCGCATCTCTGCCTGATCAGCGACGCGGTCAGGGGCTTGGCCGGTTCCCGAGAAGACCATGCGATCCCAGGCTAACTGAAGCTGGTGCGGATATACCGCTAATTGCTCTTTGGTGAAGCGAGCATGTACGGGATCACTGTTATTTAAAACGAAGACCCTGACAGCTTGGCCATCCGGCCATGTGCGTTGACGCATCGCAAAAATCGCGCGGGTAGTATCACGATTCAACCAGCGGGTGGAGACGTCAGGATGGGCGACTAAAAAAAGAGGGGTCTCCCGAGCGATGGCATTTGTGCAGGTGAAAGTGAACATCACCAGCAAAACGAGGGTGACCACTGCCAGTAACGCCAATCGCATTAGAGCACCGCTCAAAACAGGAGGAGGCATGGGCGGTATCTTACTGGTTGATTGATGAACGCCAGGTTCATGCACGATGCAGTTCTATATTGGACTTTATCTGTGTATGAGTTGATGACGCGTTCTCCCTCGCAGTCTATCGGCATTGCTTTTTATCTTCAGTGCCCTTTGATTAGCTAAGGGATAAGCACCAAAAAACTGTGCCGTAACGATACGGCATATACACAAACACTACATCAAATTAAAAAAAATAACAGGTAGTTATGTTGAAGAAGAGTGAGGGCTCTTGGTGGCAGTTGTTTTTTAATTTTTGTTCATTTAATTTTGTCAATTTAGATTGACTTATGCTTCGCGGCGCTCATGAGAGCTTGAGCTTAATGGTTAAGCGTCTGTGCGATACACATTTCATTTTAAGGCTATTTGAAAATTCCCCTCTGCCATCCTAAAAGGATCATCCGCCATGTTCACCGGCCTGAGTGCATTTCCGCTAACCCCCATGAACGAACAGGGCGTCCAAGAGCGTGAGTTTATTCGCTTAGTGAAGCACTTGGCCGCGGCAGGTGTGGACTCCATTGGTGTGCTGGGGTCGACCGGCAACTACGCCTATTTAAGCGTTGAAGAGCGAGCCCGCGTGGCTAACCTCAGTATCGAAAACGCCGGAGGCGTGCCTGTTGTCGTAGGCATAGGCGCATTGCGTACTCGCGATGTGCTGGCTAATGCGGAATGTGCCCAGCAAGCCGGTGCCAGTGGGGTATTGCTGGCGCCGGTGTCTTATCAAAAGCTGACCGACGATGAAGTGTACGAGCTCTATGCAACCGTCAGCCGTTCGCTGAGTGTTCCGCTATGCGTGTATGACAATCCTGGCACCACCCATTTTGATTTCAGCGATGAGCTGCACGGACGTATCGCTCAGTTGCCACAGGTTCGCTCTATCAAGATCCCGCCTGTGGTGAATGATATTGAGAAAGCGCGTGAGCGTGTGGCGCGGCTGCGCGCACTCATTCCTTCAGAGGTCACCATTGGTATCAGTGGGGATCCGGCCGCCGCTACAGGGCTAAGCGCTGGCTGTGATGCGTGGTACTCCGTTATTGGCGGGCTCTATCCCCACACAGCACTGGCGCTGACCCGGGCTGCTCAAGCGGGAGATACCCAGCAGGTTAATGCGCTTTCCAGTGCGCTTGAGCCGTTATGGGCGCTTTATCGTGAATATGGTGGCAGCTTGCGGGTAGCGGCCACCATTGCAGAGGTAACCGGTAAGGTCAGCCAACCCTGCTTGCCTCAACCGCTTAAAGCGCTACAAGGGGATGACCGTAAACGAGTGGAACAGGTAGTGGCGCAGCTCGACCTGGCCACTGACTTCAGGGCGTAAAGCGATTCACCAAAAACGCCCAGCCAGGGCTGGGCGTACTGAGTGCTTATAAGCGGCTTACTCTACGAGTTCGAGCAGACGATCAGGATAGTTGGTGAAAAGACCGTTGACGCCCATTTCCATCAAACGCTCCATCTCATCGGCTTCATTGATGGTGTAGACATGTACCGGCAGGCCGTTATCGTTCGCCTGACGGATGAAGTCAGCGTCAATCACTTCCTCACCTTCGTAAATGAAATTGGTGCCCAGTCCGACTGCATAATCCGCCACTGCCTGGAAGTCCTCATCGGTGATCTCTTCTGGCCCCGGCGTCACGTCCGTCCACTCCACCAATCGCCCATCCTCCTCTTCGCTGGGGTAATACCAGACCAGTTGAATAAGCGGGATGTTCTCGTTTAATTCGTGCACTTTTAGCAAACTATCTTGCTCAAACGATTGCACCAGAACGCGACCCCTCTCGATCAAATCGTGCTCTTCGAGTAGTGCTACCAATGCCTCTTCCAGGCCGGGATTCAACTGCGGCGACTTGGTTTCTATGTAGTAGCGTGCATCGTGCCCAAAGTGCGCCAATAACTCCTCAAGGGTAAGTATCTGCGCACCTTCAAAGGCAGTATCGGCACTGTCAGGGTTTTGCTCGTTGAACCACGTGCCAGTATCCAGTGCTTTCAGTTCTTCCAGCGTGTAATCATTGATCTCGCCTTCGCCGTCACTGGTGCGGCCAATAGTGTCGTCATGAAACACCACCACCTCACCGTCCGAGGTGATTTGCGCGTCCAGTTCCAGGTAATCGACACCCCACTCTTGAGCCAGTTCGTAGGCCGCCATCGTACTTTCCGGCGCATGGCCGCTGGCGCCGCGGTGGGCAATGACCTGGAATGACTGCAGATCTTTTATCTGCTGTTCCAACGGCGATGTTTCGGCCAGCACGGTGGTAGCAGCAGCGAAAAGGCCCAGGGAAATTGACGTAACCAGTAAACGGCGTTGCATGGGAATTCCTTAATTGAATGTTCGTTCAATAAGCGTACATCCCCTGAAGCGTTAAAGCCAAAAGAGGGAAACTGTTCAGTGTTTACTCAAAAGTAACGGGATAGACCAATACTCGCTTCGTTAGCGGAATAGTCATGCTGAAATTCAAACCGCATGTCCCAATCAGTGGATAGGGCAAAACGATGCTGTAATTGCCACTCTGTTCGTTGGCGATCGCTGTAACCCATATTACTACGATGTGATAACTGAATGTGGGTGCGTTGGCTTGGCGACCAACTACTCACTACGCCCGCCTTCACCATCGGTACCGCCATGCCATCGTAATGCCGCTGTGTTCGCAATTGCGCACCTGCTAAAAAATAAGGTAAATGTGGCCCCAATGACCATGATTTACCGGCTAGCACATTAGCAACACCATCAAAGCAGCGCCGACAACTTAGCCGGTTCCTCTCAATGCCCGCAGATATTTGCCATGCCGTTTGTGGCAGGGTAGGGAGCGCTATGGCATTAGTATGTAAATTGGTAACGTTAAAAAGATCCAAGCGGTTTAACGATACACCTTGATCATCGGCATTAATTTCTACAGTAGCAATTTCAACAGCCGAATTGGGCATACGAGCTTGATTGGTATCGAGCAAATCGTACTGAAGAGGTCGAAACCTTAGACGAGCGCTATTAGTAGAGTAGCTATTATGAACCCCACTGAAACCTACCAATGAGGGCGCTGCTACTTCATGTATTGCAGGCGATGTTTCATAGTTCACTTCGGCATGGCCGGTAGGAAGGCGTAACCGTGCTTGAAGCAGTTGACGCTCTATTTCCGGCAATTGCTTTGTATCGCCCGTTTGGCGCAAAAAAGAGACATGACTGAGCAGCGTATCCAAGACATCACTACGCTGCACTGCTGATAACTCAGAAAACGACTGCGCCTCCATTCTTAAATCATTTTCGGAAGGCCATACGGCGTTAGCTGCACGTTGCTGATCACTATTTAGGGCATTGAAAGAGCGTTGGGTAATAAGCCTTCTTGAAGGTATTTGGCGCGTTTTGACTAATAAAGGGCTGCCATGATGCGTGGTGTTGCTCAAAGCCCTTAATAGATCCTCAGGCGCTACCCATGGCGAAAAGCCAGGTGTAAGATCATCCTCTACTACCAGCTCCAGGGTTCTAGCAATTCGGGAAGCACAGTTTTGCGATAAAAATAAGTACTCGTAGTCTTTGCCAATAATCTCAAATAAGTGGGCGGTTAATAGGGATACTTCTTCCTCTGTAAAGCCTAATTGGTAATGCCATAAGTCGCGCATTTCTCGTTCAGAATAAAGCGTGGTATTGCGATAGAACGAAGCATTTGAAAACTGCGCGTCGTAGCCGCCCAAAAGGCCCTTCGCCATGTAGGTAATCAACCCTTCGTCATTGGGTACATCAGCACCAAAATTTAAGCTGGTGTCTAGCAGATACTGCGCATTAGATGATGAGCTTTGCGTTTCTGGCACGGAAGAGTGAAGCATTACATGGCCAAAAAATGAGGCTGGATTACCCAGATAGCCCGTTGCAAACATCAGGCCTATTTCAGAGCCCTGATGCTGTTCTTGCCATTCATTAAATTGGGAGCAATTAGTGTCGGGCCACTGCTCACCAGTTTTAGCTGACAACCACATTGCTCGTGCCGGGAAGCGGCAACTTGCGTGACTGCCGGTTGCCTCAGGTGGCTTGCGTAAGGCGGCAAGCGTCGCAACGAGTTCCGCCTGGGGGTCATAACGTCCATTTTCGGCAAGGAAAAAAGCGCTGTCGATAACGGCACTTCTAGGGGGAGAGAAAGGGGTTTTACGGTCAAAGTGCAGCAGTGATAGCCACTGTGAGTCTTGAGAAAGGGTCGCGACATTTGCGTGAACAAAGGTGGACGATAGTGAGCAAAATAAAAGAATCGTCAGCCAAAGCCGCCGCATGCGAAATATATCCTTTAGAAAGCGAAGTGGGCTGACTGGGCCAGCCCACGTATGGCATTAGCTAGCTGAACAGTTGGCAGCCGCTTGATTTAAGCTAGTGTAAAAGCTGTAGGCTTTGTCATTATGGCTCATAGAGGAGTAGCTAGAGTCGGCGCTTACAGCGCTCAAGTCGCTACGTAGCTGAGAAATGCTAGTAGCATCGCCAGCGTCACAACCTACCAGTCCGAGTGCAGCGGCTAAGTGGTTACCTTCTCCCATGGCTGCTTCCATCGCGAGTTGGTCGTACGTCTCATCGATGAACTGAGCTACTTTGATCTCTTCGCCTTCACAAGAACCAGGTGAAATAGTTGCTGAAGTCACGGCAGTGGTGCCTGAGTCCCAAATAACGTTTGAGATCGCTGCAGCGGTAGTGTTGTCATCAAAAATAGCAGCGCCGATGCCGCAATGTTGCCAAGGATTGATTTCGCCTTGATGATCATTAGCAAAAGTGGTCGCGCTTAATGTAAGTGCAGTTGTCGCACCTAACAGTGCAATAGAGGCGGTAATAGAACGTTTCAACATGAGATTCCCTAATGATTTTTTTGTCGGTTAGAATTTTTATCTAGAGGTACCGACAAGCCTCAAGATTTGTACATACGTTTGAGGCGAGCTGTTCGCTAAATATTCTTAATTCTACCATTAGTCGCATGCTTTTTTTGTAAGTTATAACTGACAGCTTTGTAAGCAATTACTTACGTTCTTGTAGGTTATTGCTTACAGGGTGGGCGTAATAACTAATAGATTTCTTGCTGCAAAGCGTAAATGCAAAAATTGCTAATCGGTCGTTTTCATAAAAGACCTGCTAGGCTCTGAAGGAGCCCAGTGTATTTAAAACCCAGTCCCGCGACTCAACAACGATGGAAATAAACCCATGATCCATACAGAGCATCATCGCTCTCACCGGTCCGGCTGGTTGCGCGCTGCAGTGCTCGGCGCCAATGACGGCATTGTGTCTACCAGTAGCCTCATTCTCGGTGTTGCAGCGGCCAGCACTGCGCAGAGTGAGATCATGCTGGCAGGCGTTGCTGGCCTGGTGGCTGGCGCTATGTCGATGGCGGCGGGGGAGTATGTGTCGGTGAGCTCGCAATCCGACACCGAGCACGCCGACCTCAACATTGAGCGTAAAGCACTGGCTGAACATTACGAACTTGAGCAGGAAGAACTTGCCGACATATATGTCACTCGTGGCTTAGAGCCTGAATTGGCACGTCAAGTTGCTGAGCAATTAATGACGAACGATGCTCTCGGCGCTCATGCAAGAGATGAGATTGGCATCACCGATACTGGTCAGGCTCGCCCGCTTCAAGCAGCCCTCTCATCAGCAGCGACCTTTACCGCGGGCGCGCTGTTGCCACTGTTGGTTGCCTGGTGGGCACCATCATCATTATTAACTCCTTTGGTAGCGCTGTTTTCGTTGCTCTTCCTGGCTTTGTTGGGCGCGGTTGCGGCTCGAGTCGGCGGGGCACCTATTTTTAAAGCTGCAGCAAGAGTGATGTTTTGGGGCGCGCTTGCAATGGCGCTAACCTCTGCTATCGGTCGTGTGTTTGGAGTCGTGGCTTGAATGCGTGAGCGCCGAATTTAGCGTTCGTATCGAAGAGCTGGCAATTATCGGTGCTGAAGTACTTGGCTCAGACTTCAGCATTGCTGCGGCCAGAAGCTTCAATAACCTCGTGGTGTATGCGTTGCTGCTGTTCAGCTGAGAGGTCTTGGTACGAACAACCAAATAGTTGTTGCGCGTATCGCTCGAAAAGATCAGCAAGGCTAGGTGGTGTTTTTTTTTATCTGCTCTGCTTTCGCCAATCCCTGCTCGCTTGTCAGTTTCCTATACTCCTCCATGACTTTGTTGCGCATCGCATGGCAGTACTCTGCTGCTTCAAGATAACTGGCTCTGCCTGCTGAGATGTCTGCTTTAGCAGTCGAAGAAATACGCTGAATTTGCGATATATAACGTGCTCGGGTATGAGCATCGTTACTCGCATCAATACCGACACTGTGTTCTCCCTCGGTCATAGACCCCTCCTGGTAACCACTAGGCGCAAAGCGCTCACTGATTCATTATAGCTTTACCACCTCAAGTTCACGCTTAAGCCATTATGTCGGCGTCTCGCTGCCGGTTTACAAAGCGTTAGAGAGGCCACTAGTCCTTGTTAAAGTGCCGGTGCAGGGGAGAATTAATCAGCAATAGGTTGAATTACGCCTAGGTGCCTGCACTTATTAATAAGTAACTCATTCACAAGGAGCCGTTATGACAACGTTAGTGATTGGCGCGAACGGACAGATTGGCAAACAGTTTTGCAAACTGGCCCAAAAAGCGGGCACGCCTATTAAGGCAATGATTCGCAGTGAAGAGCAGGCAGCCTGGTTCAAAGAGCACGGCATCGATACCGTGGTAGCTGATTTAGAGGATGAGTTTGAGCACGCCTTTGACGGCTGCGACCAAGTGGTCTTTACGGCGGGCTCAGGGCCTCACACCGGGCCAGACAAAACGCTGATGATTGATCTTTTTGGCGCCATTCGTACCGCCGATATCGCCAAGGAAAAAGGTCTCTCCCGCTACATCATGATTAGCGCCATGCGTGCAGAAAAACCACTAGAGGCGCCCGAAAAAATGCGCCCCTACATGGCCGCGAAATTTGCTGCTGATGCCCACCTGCGCAACAGCGGTTTTCCCTACGTCATTCTCAAGCCAGGGCGTTTGACCGACGAAACC
Source organism: Vreelandella arctica (assembly GCF_037070215.1). Lineage (NCBI taxonomy): Bacteria > Pseudomonadati > Pseudomonadota > Gammaproteobacteria > Oceanospirillales > Halomonadaceae > Vreelandella > Vreelandella arctica. The sequence goes on from NZ_JBANSN010000001.1 coordinate 299,786, forward strand.
GCCAGTCAGCGGTTCGCCAGTTCACTGGAGGAAGCAGGCGACAACCAAATCTCCCGCGCCAACGTTGCCCATGCGCTACTTCACGCTGTGCAAAAGCCCGATGTGGTCAATCAGGAGTACTTACTACTGGATGGCAAGCGCTCAATTAGCGAGATTATCCGCTAGTAATTGCTAAACGCTATTGAGAGTTAACGCACTGCGTTGATCAGTTGCCAACTCCCGCTTGAGCCACTCTGCAAGTGGCTCGCTGCGGCGGGATTGAGTGAGAACGTTGGTTTGGCTGGGCAACCACAGGCAAAGACGAGCAGGAGTCTGAATACTTCCCCAGGGGGCCACCAGCCTGCCACTCCTCAGGTCGTCTTCCACCAATAGCCGCGGCGCGATGGCTATACCCAGACCCGCCACTGCCGCTTCCATCAAGTAGTAAAGGTGATCGAACCCCTGGCCTTTGCTTAGTGCCGTTTCAAGCTGTGCCAGCTCTAGCCCTTTGGCAGTGGCCCACTGCGGCCACGCCTGGGGGCGGGAAGATGTATATAAAAGCTTATTGGCAAGCAGCGATTCGGGCTTGGTCGCATCGCACTGGGCCGCCAGCTGCGGGCTCGCCACTGCACATATCTGCTCCGCCATCAGCTCGAATACCTCCACACCCGCAGGCCAGGGAGGCTCGGCAAACGCCAGGGTGGCGCTGGCATCCGTTTGCGTACCCGGCTGTTCGCTTTCGCTCACCACGACTTTTAGCTTGAGCTCAGGCAGCTCGCGGTGCAGGCGATCCAGGCGGGGAATCAACCAGCGTGCTAGCAGGCTGCCAGGGCAGGCGAGAGTAAAGGGGGCTTCTTCCACATCACGTTTGAGCGCTGCGCAACTATCCTTGAGACGGTCGAACGCCTCTCCCACACCGATTTGCAGCTTTTCGCCATGTGGCGTAAGCGCAATACCTCGGCCCGCTTTGGCAAAAAGCGCGATACCAAAATGATCATCCAGGCTTTTTAACTGGCGGCTGACCGCGCCGTGAGTCACGTTTAGCTCATCGGCAGCGGCGGTCACGCTACCCAAACGGGCGGTGGCTTCAAAGGCGCGCAAGGCGCTAAGCGGCGGCATGCTGTGTTGCATGGGCTATCCTGCTGATAGTTGATTTTAACTCACGTGTTGCTGACATCTTATCGATTTTTATCTCCCCCTGCTTGCGCTACTTTCATTTCATAGTTTTTCACTGAACTGTTTTTCACTGAACTGTTTTTACTGAACAGTTCGATAACGCATTCAGAGGTCGCGATGAATCAACCTGTCGATGTATCCAAGAGCCTGCCCGATGCCAATGGCCTGTTTGGCAGCTTCGGTGGCCGCTTTGTCGCTGAAACGCTGATGCCACTGATTTTAGAGCTACAAGACGAATACACCACTGCCAAGAACGACCCCGAATTCCAGCGCCAATTGGCCTATTTTCAGGGTGATTATGTGGGTCGGCCAAGCCCGCTCTACTTTGCCGAGCGGCTGACCGAGCACTTTGGCGGTGCGAGTATTTACTTAAAGCGCGAAGAGCTGAATCACACCGGCGCGCACAAGATCAACAACTGCATTGGTCAGGTGTTGTTGGCCAAGCAGATGGGCAAAAAGCGCATCATCGCGGAAACCGGTGCGGGCATGCACGGCGTTGCCACCGCAACCGTTGCGGCACGCTTTGGTTTGCCCTGTGTCATCTACATGGGCGCCACCGACATCGAGCGTCAGCAACCCAACGTATTCCGCATGAAGCTGCTGGGCGCGGAAGTCATCCCCGTTACCTCGGGCACCGGCACGCTAAAAGACGCCATGAACGAAGCGCTGCGCGACTGGGTAACGAATGTCGACGACACCTTCTACATCATTGGCACCGTGGCGGGGCCACACCCGTACCCGGCCATGGTACGTGACTTTCAGGCCGTGATCGGCCATGAAACCCGCGCCCAAATGCTGGAAAAGAAAGGTCGCCTGCCGGATTCGCTGGTGGCCTGCATTGGCGGCGGTTCAAACGCCTTGGGGCTGTTTCACCCGTTCCTTGATGACCTCGACGTGAAGATGATTGGCGTAGAAGCGGGTGGCAAGGGCGTGAAAAGCGGCCTGCATGCAGCCAGCCTGAACGGCGGCACCCCCGGCGTGCTGCACGGCAATCGCACCTACTTGCTGCAAAACGAAGATGGCCAGATTATCGACGCCCACTCGATTTCCGCCGGACTGGATTATCCCGGTATTGGGCCAGAGCACGCCTGGTTGCACGAGCAGGGGCGGGTCGAGTACGTTTCCGCCACCGATGACGAAGCGCTGGAAGCGTTCCAGATTTGCTGTCAACAGGAGGGCATTATCCCCGCCCTAGAGACCGCCCATGCCCTGGCCGAAGTCGCCAAGCGCGCACCCAGCCTGCCCCGCGAGCATTTAATGGTGGTCAACCTTAGCGGCCGTGGTGACAAAGACATGATGAGCGTCGCCCATCACCTTGGCGAAAAATTCGGGGTTAAACAGCTATGAGCGCGACACAGGAGAACGTCATGACCCATACCTCTCGTCTTGAACACTGCTTTGCTGCACTCAAACAGCAAAACCGCCCAGCGCTGGTGAGTTACCTCACCGCTGGCGATCCGGATGCCGAGACATCCCGCCGCCTGTTGCACGGGTTGCCAAAAGCGGGGGTGGATATCATCGAACTCGGTATGCCGTTCAGTGACCCCATGGCCGATGGCCCCGCCATTCAGAAAGCCGCGTTGCGTGCCTTGAATAACGGCCAGACCCAAGCCAAAACGTTGGAAATGGTGCGCCGCTTCCGTGAAGAAGACAGCACCACGCCCATTGTGCTGATGGGCTACTACAACCCGATTTACTGCTACGGCGTCGAGCGCTTCTTGACCGATGCTGCCAAGGCCGGGGTCGATGGCCTGATTGTCGTGGACTTGCCTCCAGAACATGACGAAGAGCTCTGTACGCCAGCGGCCCAGCACGGCATTGATTTTATTCGCCTGGCCACGCCGACCACCGATGCCAAGCGACTGCCCAAAGTGCTGGCGAACGCCTCGGGGTTTATCTACTACGTTTCCGTGGCGGGCGTCACCGGCGGCAGTGCCCCTACGCCAGAGCGGTTGGAAGGCGCAGTAAGTCAACTGCGCGAACACACCGAGCTACCCATTGCCGTGGGCTTTGGTATTCGTACCGCCGAGCAGGCCGCCGCCATCGGCCGTTATAGCGATGCCGTGGTGGTAGGTTCTGCGTTGGTCGACTGTATTGAACACGCCAATACGCCCGATGAAGCCGTAGAGCGTGTGCATGGCCTAGTCAGTGAACTGGCAGAAAGCGTCAGGGCGTGTCGGGAAGTGAGAGAACCGCAAGCCTGTTGATAAAAGGTCAGTAAAGAGCGAGTTGTTGTGAGAACAGGTATGAGAGCAGGCCAACGCGCCTGCTTTTATTATGCATCCGGTACTACTTTTAAAGTTGCTTACTTTAATTTGGATTTATAACTATCATTTTTTAAGTTTATGGCTTCTTTCGGTACTCCGCTTGGTAATCGCCGTTATCCCAACTAGGGTCAATAGGGTTTTAAGCGAGCTGACGCCTTTCCCTATTGCATGCTTTTCAGGGAAAAGCTCTTGGCTTAGGCCACGCATCAAGTTGTTATTCGCAATGGTTACTTATGGGAAACTATTATGAAGCCCGACAACACATTTGACCCTACGCGCCGTCAAGTGGTGGGCGGCCTTGCTACCGGTATGGCCGCTGCTATGGCCGCACCCGCATTCGCCCAGTCATCTTCGACATCGCCGTCCGGTGGTGCAGGTAATACCTCAAACACCAATGAGTCAGGAGGCACGTTAAACCAAATGCAGGATCCCAAAAGCAAGTACCCCAACCCCCCCTTTGAACGCCAGCCGCTAGAGTGGCCTGGGCTTGCCAGTGACATGACACCGCGCCCAGACCACGGCGAACAGAGTTATCGCGGCAGTGGTCGTTTAACCGGAAGAAGGGCACTGATTACCGGTGGAGATTCCGGCATTGGCCGTGCGGCCGCTATTGCCTATGCGCGTGAAGGCGCTGATGTGGCGATTAACTACCTGCCCGCGGAAGAGTCAGACGCGCGCGAAGTCATTGAGCTTATTGAAGCCGAAGGGCGTGCCGCGGCGGCTATTCCAGGTGATATCCGTGATGCATCGTTTTGTAGCGAGTTAGTGGAAAAGGCCGTTGAGCAATTAGGCGGGTTAGATATTTTGGTCAATAACGCTGGTCGCCAGCAGTGGCAGCCGTCGATTATGGATATTAGCCATGAAGCCTTCGACGACACCATGAAGACCAACCTCTACGCCATGTATTGGATCACCCAGGCGGCGATACCCCATATGGAGCCTGGGTCAGTGATCATTAATACCACCTCAGTGGTCGCTTACGATCCGCCTAAAATCCTACTCGATTACTCCATGACCAAAGCGGCCATTGTCGCGTTCACCAAAGCGCTGGCGAAGCAACTGGCCGAGAAAGGCATTCGCGTCAACGGCGTCGCACCCGGCCCGTTCTGGACCCCGCTTCAGCCCAGCGGTGGCCAGCCACAAGACGCTGTGGAAACGTTTGGCGAAAGCACGCCGCTTGGTCGCCCCGGCCAGCCGGTAGAGCTGGCCGGTACATACGTACTACTGGCCTCGTCAGAATCCAGCTACACCACCGGCAATATACACGGCGCGGGCGGTGGCGCTGGCGATCCCTAAGCTTTTCTAACGAGTTTTTACTAATCTTTTTTTACTACCCTGCTTTTTCGGGCCTGACCTTCAAGGATTCAGGCCCTTGCAGTGGCTGCTCGGTTCTTGGAATAGAGGCGGGCGCCAATTCTCTCTTTCTCAAGAATATTTGATAGCGTAGATTCCGTGCTATCGTGCTTTATGCTCATAAACTTTAAAAGACAAAGCGGAGCAGTTAGAGCACGACGATATATGAAGCATTTACGCTGTGTCACATGGGCAGAAAATGGTTTAAATATAGTCGATATAAAATAGTACTTATCAATGGTTGCGCCACCTATTAATGGCAGGCAATAACCATTAAAGCGTTTACAAACTAGAGAGAAATAATGGGAAAGCTCTTTTCATTAATCGTAATTGTAGCGCTTGGCTACACTGGCATTTACTTCTATTACGGCGTGGTTGTTGAGCGGGAAATCCAAGAACAGCTGGATGACCGTGGCCTCTCCGCTGTTAGCATTGATAACGTTGAGTATGATGTGCTGGCGCCCGTTAGTACCTCAGCTGAAATCGCTGTCACGGTCACTTATCGTGGCTCGCAAGCAACGCTGGATTTGGCAGTGCAGGGCCACCCTCTGTTTTCTGATGAAGTCACGGTCGAATTTGATGGTCTACAGGCACTACGGCTGGGCATCAGCTTCGGGCAGTAAAATGCAATAGCCTACTAAACTACCGAGTGGCGTGGGCAAGCTTAATGAGTGTTTAAATCAGCGCTGGAACGGCCATTCTGTTAGCTCGTGTAAACATAAGGACGTGACATGCCGCATCACATCACTAACCGAAAACGCAGTTATCGAACATCGTTACCCAAAGATAGTTTTTTATGGGAAGGCCTGAATGCTTCAGCCTATATCGCGGGTGCCGCTGCCTTTGTGATAGGCAGTGTCTTCTTCCTGCCAGCCTTTGAGAACTACATGGCGGCAGGGGCCGGGCTGTTCATTTTGGGCTCGTTAATCTATCTAGCGGTGGCGGCAAACGATTGCATAGAAATCATCAGCTATTACCGCCGTCACCCCTCGCACGGCAAAAAGACCATGCTCGAGTTTGTAATGTCGGCAGGCTATATCATCGGCAGTGTACTGTTCCTGATAGGCAGCGCCTTGTTTCTGCCCAGCGTGGGCTGGGAAAGAGGGGGCGCCTGGTGCTTTATCGTTGGCAGTGTTCTGTTTACGATTGGCGCGACGGTCAACGTGACGCAGATCACTCAGGCGGGAACCTTAGTGGTCTTGCAGCTACTCAATGCCGTTGCCATCTCGTTTGTCATCGGCTCCATCCTGTTTTTGGCCGCCTCGATTCCTTATCTCTGGCCGAGCTATCAGACACCACTTGCCCATGCACTGCACACCTACTTGGGTGCTCAGTTTATTTTCGCCAGCCTGCTGTTTCTCGCCGGAGGAGTCGTCAACTTCTACAGAGCCTATCGGGCTCACCAAGACCATCAACAAAACCCAGACGTAAAGAACCAGTGCCTCGCCGAATAAGGTTTATTGAACACTGGTTTTAATGGCTAATCGTCAGTAGGGCAATGCAGCTTGCGAACAATCGCTAGCCCTCATCGCAGGCCGGGAAGCCAAGGGGGCGGTATAAACCACTTTCAAACCGCCCTCAGACCACCTTCAAACCACAGGCACCGTACCCCCATCGATCACATACTCCGTGCCCGTGATGGTGGCTGCCAGCGGTGATGCCAGAAACGCAATCAGGTTGGCCACTTCTGCAGGCTTCGAGGGGCGGCCAATCGGGATGCCGCCTAGCGAGTTCATGATGATCTGCTTGCCGCCTGCGTAATCGGTGCCTGCCTCTTGGGCAATCCGCTCGGCTAGCGCAACGGCGGCTTCCGTTTCGATCCAGCCTGGCGACACGCGAACCACGCGCACCCCTTTGGGTGACACCTCTTTTGACAAGCTCTTGCTATAGGTGGAGAGCGCCGCCTTTGCCGCCGCATAAGCCGTGGTCGACTCGGGCAGGGGGAGCTCGCGCTGAATGGAGGTCACGTGGATAATCACCCCATCGCCCTGGGCCAGCATGCCGGGCAGCAGGGCGCGATCCAGCCGCACGGCGGGAAACAGGTTGATGTCGAGCTCGCGCTGCCACTCCTCCTCCCCAAGGGCAGCGAACCCGCCGCCGGGGGCGGATGAACCACCCAGTACGTGAACGATAATATCGACGCCGCCCAAGCGATCGTTGACCGCATCGGCCACCGTGGCACAGCCTTCGGCCGTCGTCAGGTCAGCAGTTACAAACAGCTCATCGGGCAGGTCGCCGGGGCGAGTACGGGCGGTTGTTAGCACTTGCGCGCCTTCCTCGCGAAAGAGAGCCACCGCGGCCGCACCAACCCCTTTGCTGCCGCCGGTGATCAATACGCGTCGCCCGTTCAAGTTCAGGTTCATTAGTGGATCTCCAATGACTGGATTTGCGACTCGGCAAGCTCAAACTGGTGGTCCAGTTGCACCGGGCTGCCGGGGAAATTGCCGGTCACGGTGGCGGTAACCACCATCGTGTTGCCTTGTTGGGAAACACTGACCGGCTCGACGCTATACTCAATCTTGTCACGGGTGGCGCGCATCCAAGCTTGAATAGCGGTGTGCCCGCGATGCGTCTCTCCTTCGTCAAACACACAGGCATCTTGAGTGAAGCAATCCGCAATGTGGGAGGCATCCGCACCGTTGCTGATGCTGAAGTAAGTAGTGATCGCGTCTGGCAGTGACAAGCTCATGATGGTCATCTCTCGTAAGTTAATGTGAGAGAATATTCTGCCTAGACTGACGCGTTATCAAGAACGCACAAAAAGGTAAGTGGCTTACCAATGAGAAAGATTTATACGCCCACTACCGCCGCAGGCGATGTGGAAAATGTATTAAAAATGCTGGAAGGGCGCTGGAAGCTCATCATTCTCTTTCATCTCTTCGATGGAAAAGTGCAGCGCTACTCCGATTTCGGAAAACTTATCCCCGAGATCTCCCAAAAAATGCTGGCCCAACAGCTGCGCCAACTGGAAGCGGATGGCATCGTGGCCCGTAAAGTCTATCCCCAGGTGCCGCCGAAAGTGGAGTACCGCCTGACCGAATGGGGGCAAACGCTCTGCCCGGCGCTGGATGCCTTGTTGAAATGGGCAGAGCAGAAAGACCACTTCAACGACCCTGCCGAGCAGAACGAACAAGACGATGCCGCCGCCCTCTGAGAGCCGACTAATGCACTACCGCACCATGACCATCAACGACTATGACGCCGCCATTGCCCTGTGGAGCGAAAGTGAAGGCGTGCGGCTGCGCGATGCCGATTAACGCTTCAGTGAAGCTTGCGGGGGTGGGTCTCAATGGTACCTATTCTTAGCCACCCACACGCCTTCCCTGGCTCTATAGATGTCACTCGATTTTCACTGACATATATGGCTGACGAAAGTGGATACTGGCGGCTGCCTTGCTAGAGTCTCAGGGCAAATGACCATCAGTTTTTTTGCCAATGCGGCATCACTGACCGGGATGGCACACAAGGAGCCCGCTTGAATCTCCGCTTCGACGCAAGCCGCCAGCACCAGTGATACGCCCAGGCCAGCTTTGACAGCCTGTTTAACCGCTTCGGTACTGCCCAGTTGCATTGAAACCTTCGGGAACGGCCCTCTTTCGCCAAAGAAATTCGCCAGCAACCGGCCAGTACCTGTTCCGGGTTCACCACCAAGCAAGCTCATTCCGGCAAGGGTTTCCCGGTCTATTTCATGCCAGCCCGCATAGGGGTGGTCTGGTCGGGTAATTAAAACCACGGGTTCCTGTCGCCAATCCATTGCCTGGAAGCCAGGTTTCGGGTGCCACCACTCCATCACCGCTATATCCAGCTCGCCGCTAGTCAGTTGTCTAGCAATGTTAGGATTGTTATCAATCACAAGATCCAGCTCAGGTACCGCCGGAATGTTCTTGAACGTGCTCACGTAGGGCTGGAGCATGTAAATACCGATGTTGGAACTTGCCCCTACGCGTAAACGCGTACCGCTAACGACTTCTCGAGCACGCTCGTCCAGTTGCAACATACTAAGCGCTAGAGGCATAAGCGCCAGGGCTGCTTTGGTGGGCTCGCATCCAGTTTTACTGCGGCGTATCAACAGGGCACCTAGCTGTTCTTCGAGCTTTTGAATGTGCTGTGAAAGCGTGGGTTGTGCGATACCGAGAGCTTGGGCGGCGGCCTGAAAACGTCGGTGCTGAACCAGTGTGGTAAAACTTTTCAGCCAGACCAAGTTCAGCATGGAGTTGTCTCAGTGATAGAGGGCGAATTAGCCGCATCCTGAGGGCGTTCTCCTTGTAACGCTTGAAGAATGTTGTCGGCAGCACGCTGTTCAATCATCAGCCGCACATCCTGGACGGCAGAGCCAATGTGTGCCGTGAATAGCGTGTTGGGATGTGCTCGCAAGGTGGGGCAAATCTCTTGCGGGCGATCCTCTCGAGCCCAATCTTCCATTTCAAAAACATCCGCTGCGTAGCCGCCTAACTGCCCGGATTCCAGTGCTTCCAAAACGGCAGCTTCCTGCACTACAGACCCCCGGCATGGGTTGATCAAAAAGGCGCCTGGTTTCATCAGGGCCAAGCGCGCAGAGTTCATGGTATGCAGGGTTTGTTTATTGAGCGGCAGGGCCAAAATGACAATGTCGGCTTGCCCGAGCAGCTCTTCAAGCGACTTGCGCGCCACGCCGAGGGTTTCCTCCTCCGCAGCGGGCAAGGCGTCTGGCTGAGAATACAGCAAGGTTGCCCCCCAGCCTTTGAGCCGCGTTGCCACAGCCTTGCCGATGGGCCCCATGCCGATGATGCCCACGATGGCGTCTGCAATCCCAAGCCCATAGAACGTTGGCTGCCACCCCCTGAACTGGCCAGAACGAACATACTCGTCGGCCGCCCGAACATGTCGGATTAGGCTGATGGTTAGCCCTATGGTGAGTTCAGCCGTTGGCACTGTCAGCAAATCCGGTACGAAGGTCAGCCAAACACCATGACGCGTACAGGCCTCCACATCGAAATTATCGTATCCCTTCAGGGCAGCGCCAATGACTTTCAGCTTGGGGCAGCCAGCTAGAAATTCCTCGCTGACCTGGTCCGGCATAAACACCATCATGCCGTCTGCGGTTGCCGCGCGGGCCTTTACCTCGGCGGCGGGCAAGGTAGTGTCTGACTGGTTGGTGATTAATTCACAGCTCTGTTCCAGCCTTTCCAGCACACTGTTGTGTACCCGGTGGGTAATGAAAACCCTTGGTTTCATTTGATTTCCTTACTTAAATTTCTTACGAAGATGGCCGCTAAGGCTATCCACCATCGTCACCATAACGAGTATGACAATCAGGATGGCGCTGACTTCCTGATACTGCATGACGCGTAAAGAGCCCATTAGCTCGAAGCCGATCCCGCCGGCCCCCACCATGCCCATGACCGTCGAGGCGCGAAAATTGTATTCCCAGCGATAGATGGAGACATCGGCAAACTGCGGAAGAACCTGCGGCAGCACCGCGTGCCAGTGAACCTGTAAGCGAGTCGCGCCAGCGGCATTGGCGGCTTCCACTGGGGCTGGGTCGACATGCTCAATCGCTTCGGCAAAGAATTTACCCACCATGCCGATGGAATGAAGACCGAGCGCTAGCACGCCCGGCAAGGCGCCAAAACCCACTGCCGCAACGAAGATAATGCCCATAATCAACTCGGGCACCGAGCGCAGAGCGTTTAGTAACGTGCGGGTCACGTGGAAGACCACGGGATGGGGCGAGGTATTGCGAGCGGCCAGGAACGCCAGGGGCACGGAAACGATGACCGCTATCGACGTGCCAGCAATGCTCATAGCGAGCGTATCGACCAGCGGAGACATCCAATCCCTGGCATTGGTGAAATCGGGCGGTAGCGATTCACCCAGCAGGGTGGCGATGGCAGGAACCCCGTTGGCTAGGGTGCGAAAATCCAGCAAGTCCACGTACCAACTCGCCAGGAGAACCACTGCCAGTAACGAGCCCACTTGGAAGAGCTTACTCCGCCAGCCGCGCGCGTGTTCGGCCAGCACCGCGTCAGGAGAGAATGATGAAAGGGCCGGCGGATCCGTTTTGGTCTGATTCATAATGCCCCCTTACATCTTGGCGAAGTCAAGGTCGAGCAGACTACCCATTTCCCGGATCACATCGTAATCGGCGTCAGTGATAACGGCGAAACCTTCGGCTTTTAGGTTGCTCAGGATTTCTTCATCATCAATGCTAATGAAAGCGTCTTGTATCTCCTGCTTGAGTTCCGGGTTCAAGTTGGAACGCATCGCCCAGGGGTACTGCGGATACTCCCCACTGTGACCCAACACCCTAACCTTGCTGCGATCTATCAGGCCGCGGTCCATCACATGTTCAAAGATTACTTCCGATAGTCCCCCAGCATCTGCATTACCATTGGCAACGTTCACCGCCACGGCATCATGGGAGCCAACGAAATGGGCTTCATAGTCCTCTCCTGCTTCCAAACCAGCCGATTCAAGCAACACGGTTTTGGGAATCAGGTGGCTTGAAGTGGAGGCTCGGTCGCCATAAGCCATCTTCATGCCCTCGATATCGGCATAGGACTCAATGCCGGAATCGACATTGGCAATGATGATGGAGCGGTAGGTGGGCTTGCCATCCACAATCATGGCCGCAAAGGGCTCGATCTCGCTTTTGCTTTTTGCCATCACATAGGAGAGGGGCCCGAAGTAGGCGAGGTCGATGCGACCAAAGCGCATAGCTTCGATCATGGAGGAATAATCTGTAGTGACGATTAGCTCAATTTCTTTGCCAAGCGTGCTTTCAAGATAGTCTTTCAATGGCTGGTTGCGTTTGATCAGTTCGGAGGCATTTTCATCGGGGAGTAGCGCGACTTTTAACAGATCCGGATTTGGATCAGCGTCCGCCGCCATGGCTGGCATCACAATTCCAATCATAAGACAGATGGCGAAGAAAAAGCTGAATAGCGGTTTCATTGGGCAATCTCCAGTTTTATCGGGGAAGGATGTGTAGATGAAAGGTTGGGTTCAGGGGTGTCAGCGGCTTCGGACGCAGTCCCTTTCGCACCGTGGTAGATCTCATTAAGGTGGCATTGCTTTAGCTGGGAGGGGGCCGCATCGAAAACGATCTGGGCATTCGCTAAACCGATAATGCGGTCAGCGAACCGCTGGGCGTATTCCAGCTGGTGCAGTGAAATAATGGCGGTAATACCATCTTCACGGCATATGTCTCGCAGTAACGTTAGCACTCGCTCAGACGTGGCTGGGTCAAGGCTGGCCACTGGCTCGTCCGCCAAGATCATGGCGGGCTGCTGCGCCAAGGCACGAGCAATACCCACGCGCTGCTGCTGCCCTCCGGAAAGCTGATCGACCCTGGTAAGCGCCTTCTCAGCCAGGCCTACGCGATCCAGGCAGTGCAGGGCAAGCTCCTGTTCCTGCCTGGGTAGCGGAAACAAACTGCGCCAGGTGCTGTGGTAAGCAAGCCGACCCGTCAGCACATTCTGGAGCGCAGTGTGGCGTTCAATGAGCTGATGGTGCTGGAAAACCATGGCGGTTTTGCACCGATGGCGGCGTACCGTAGTAATGGTTTCGAGCGCACCTAGTTCGGCCGAGATCACTTTGCCGGTGCTGGGCCGCACCAAGTGGTTGAGGGAGCGCAGTAACGTAGATTTACCTGCACCGGAAAGACCGAGTAGAACCGTAAACTCGCCTTTGTGGAAATCAACGGTGGTGGGTCGAAGTGCGAGAACATTCCCAGGATATGTCACCCCCATTTTCTCGATGCGGAGCATTAAGTCAGAGGATTGAACAGGCTCCATTGGATCACCTTCTGCAATGTATAAGCTCACTTTATTGTGACTTACAATGCAACGTTAGCGCTCCTAGGTGACAAAGCTGTGTCATGCAGATGATAAGTTAATGACCATCAAAGGGGTGGGTAGCATGTAATGACATAAGAAATTGGCGATTTATAAATTTAAAAAAATTAAACTTTTATTTGCGCGTGCCGATAATGCATCAACGTTACTCGTAATATGCGCTTTTACCTGAGCGCATGCGGTTACTGAGATTGCTTCCACCTACCCAATGCAGCGCGCTGCGGGCTTTCACGAGACCTTCCCATGCTACTTCTAAATCGAAGCGTTAAACTGCGGCTAGCCGTAAGTTTAGGCGCGTGCATCCTGATGTTAATCGTCGTCGGTATTATCGGTCTTTCCAGTCTCAGCAAAACCAACGATGCCCTCAATAGGACTTATGAGGGGAACGTGCTCACCTTGGGTAGTCTTATTAAGGTCAACCAAGCACTGCTCGGCAACCGGGTAAAAGTGACGGCCGAACAGCGTGATCGGAATCCAGCATCTGCCATCACGACGCAACAAGAGGTCGCGGAGAACGACGCTATTATCGACGCCGCCTGGAGTGATTACTTCCCTGAGCGTGTTTCTGATGATCAGGAGCGTGCGATAGCCGAAGAGTTCATTGTGTCTCTCGCCAGTTTGCGCGCTGGTATCGACGAGATTAACGCGGCAATGATCGGCAATGATTATGATGCCGCAAGAGAGATTGCCACCACCACGCTACGTGCTGAATACCCTAAAGTGCTCACAGCGATTCAGGGCCTCATCGACCGTAACAGCACGCAAGCCGCCGCCAATAACCAGCAGTCAGCAAGCGACTATGTTTGGACGCGCAACTTCGTTATCGGCGTTATGGTGGCGGCAATCATCTTCGGCATCCTGCTCTCAATGTGGTTGATTCGCGGCATCATGACGCCGCTGGGCAAGGCGCAAGCACTCGCCAATGCCATGGCTGAAGGCAGGCTCGATAACAACGTCGACGCTTCAGCCAAGGACGAGTTTGGCGTGATGCTCAGGGCGTTAAAGAGCATGGAAACCAAGTTCTCGCAGGTGGTCATGTCCGTTCGTAATAACGCCGAGTCCGTGAATGTCGCCGCCGATGAAATCGTGCTAGGCACCGACGATCTCAGCCGCCGTACTCAGGAGCAGGCCTCAAATATCGAAGAGACCGCGGCCTCGATGGACGAAATCACCTCGACCGTGCGTCAGAATGCAGACAACGCTTCCGAAGCAGACAAGCTCGTGCACGAAGTCAGCCAGCAAGCCAACGCCGGGGGCGAGATCGCAGGTCAAGCCGTCAAAGCGATGGAAGGTATCAATGCCTCAAGCCGCAAGATTGCCGGTATCGTCGGCTTGATCGATGAAATCGCCTTCCAGACGAATCTGCTGGCGCTGAACGCTTCAGTGGAAGCCGCCCGCGCGGGCGAGCAAGGGCGTGGCTTTGCGGTGGTGGCCAACGAAGTACGTAACCTGGCAGGGCGCAGTGCTGATGCCGCGAAAGACATCAAGAAACTCGTCGAGGACAGTATCGGCCAAGTCGATACCGGCTCGAACCTGGTCAACCAAGCAGGCAAGTCGCTTGAAGGTATCGTTCATGGCGTTAAGCGTGTTTCGGTGTTGATGGGTGAGATTGCCACCGCCAGCCGAGAGCAGGCCCAAGGCATTGATCAGGTCAATACCGCTGTCTCGCAAATGGACAGTGTCACCCAGCAGAACGCGAGTTTGGTGGAAGAGTCCAGCGCGGCAGGGCGTTCACTGCAAAGCCAAGCAGAGTCGTTGTTGAACGAGGTGTCGTTCTTTAGAGGAGCGACCACCGGCCAAAACCAACGCGCGCTACCTGCTACGCCAAATCCGCGTGAGAGCCAGCCTCGAGCCACTAAAAGCTTGCCGACTCATGTGATTGGTGGCAAGCAAGACACCGAGAAATGGACCTCCTTCTAACCGCTAGCCGTTATGAAAAGCGCCCTCAGGGCGCTTTTTTTATGAGCAATCAGCTAACGTTCTAACTAGCAGGAGAGGTAAGCGGCAGCCATACATGCTCAAACCCGATCGAAAACGCCACGGCGACCAATAGCCCGGCCATTAGCCCATTAAAGCGCCTCACAACGGCTGGGTTTTTAATCCGCTGGCCGACCAAACTGCCCATCACTACGTAACTGCCAGGTGCGCCCGCGGCTAGCATGGCAAGCCCGAACGCCCACATCACTAGGCTAAACCCATGAATGCCAGCGGCAGGAAATTGCAGTGTAGTAATCGGCAGGGTGGCGACAATGGCTTTGGGGTTCAGTAACTGCATGACTAACCCATCGCGATAACTAACCAGCCGAGGGGCGTTAGTGGGCGTGCTGAAATCGGCGTTGGAGCGGGCAATTTTGCAGGCCAGATAAATGATATAACTACACCCCAGGGCGCTTACGACCACCAGTGCGTCATCATTGATCCAGGCAGCGCCCGCCCAGCCTAACACCAATAAATACGCCAGCATCGCCGTGCCCACGCCAAGGCAAAATCCCACCGACTGTCTGGCCTGGCCATTGATGCCCACGTTCAGGCCGAGCAGATTCACAGGCCCAGGGGTATACATGACGCCCAGGGCATAGGCGATGATTGCTAACATGGTAAAACCTCTATGCGTGGTGGGACTAGCGGGCGATATCGCGCTGATATTGGTGGGGCGTCATACCATAAATACGCTTGAAGCGGCGATTGAAATGGCTCAGGTCGGCAAAGCCAAAGCGGAGTGCTACCTCGGTCAACGAAGTGCCCTGGTCGAGCGCGGCGCGGGCCGCATTGACCCGGCCATTCATCACGTATTGGTGCGGCGTCATGCCGAAATGCTGACGGAACAGACGCAAGAAATGGTACTTGGACAGGTGTGCGGCCTGGCTGATGTCGTCCAGCGACATATCCGCTTCCAGATGCGCGTGGATATACTCCCGCGCCAAGCCCAGCAGGGCATCCGGCCGGTGCGTCACCTGGCTGGGTTGCACATGGCCGCCCAGCTGCGCCGTCCGCTCTACTACCCGATAAAGCGCGTTCTCCTGATCGATGCAGCTGCCGACCTGGGAGGTCACCAAACGTGCCAGTTCGACAATGGCCTGGCGCAGTGGCGCATCCTGAATCAGCGTTTGATGGGAGCGGAAATCAGCGCCACGCGTGTGCCCCAGGGCATCGGCAAACAGCGGCTTCACCTGTTCCGGATGGGCGTACACCATCAAATAATCCAGCGCTCGCTCGCCACCCGAATGCCCGTCGTGGACTTCTTCCGGGTTGAATAGAATCACGTTGCCCGGTGGGCTACGGTGAAACTGGCCGCCGCTGAAAAAGTCCTGACGCCCGGCCAGCGTCACGCCAAAGGCATATTCCTCATGGGCGTGGGGAGCGTAGCTAAAATCCGCAATGGCCGCCTTCAGCACCGTCAGTGTCGGCACATGATGACTTTTGAAGAACTCAAACCGGCTGGCGTTGCTCATGCCTACCTCTTCTGATGAAACCCAACACCTCGAAACACAGCCCTAGATTAGGCAGTCAGTGCCACGGATGCTTGTACATAATTGCTCATTAACTGTGCAATGATGGCCTATCGATAGTGAACACCACCAAGGGGCCGTCATGAGAAAGCTCTTTTCACTGGTGATTGTGCTGGTGTTGGCCGGCTGCGCTGCCATAGAGCCGCATGCGGAGCGTGACGTCCAGCGCGACGCCGGTCTGGCCATCCAGGAAATCTATGAGCAGGCGCTGCCGACGCTGTCCGAGGACAAGCAGCGCCACTTTGCCCAGCGGCTCTACCGTCTGACTGGCGAGCAGCGCTGGCGGGACCTCAATCATGCCTACGGCGAGCGTCTAATTGTGCGACTCGAGGAGGACATCGTCGGCCTGGCCGAGCCCGGGTACGCGGCTGCCCGCAGCCGGGCGATCGTTGCCGACTATTCGCAGCGCACGGCCAAGCAGCGTGCCCGGCGCGCCATGCTGGGTGAGTGGGGGGAGATCGCCTTCGCCCGGGGGCTGCTGTTCAGGCTGGTCCAGGCCGAGTACCACGGCCTGCTGCCGACCATTGAGAACCACGAGCGGGCGCTGGGCTACCAGGCAGAAGTTGACTGGGCGGCCTTTCTGACCGACCGCGCAGTGATCGGGATCTATGCCGCTCAGGTGGCCAACCAAGCGTACTTCCTGCACCAGCTCGGCGTGATGGACCTGCGCCGGGAGGTGGAGTCGGCCTTCCGACGCCACTACCCGCCTGATCGAGTCGCCGGGCTCGACGACGCCGAGTACCGTAACTGGCTCTATGGCCTGACCCACTTCGTCATCGCTGACAGCCGCTACTACCAGCGGAAGGTGGACCCGGAGGTGCACGCTTGGGTGCTGGAAGCGCTGGAGCGGGAGACGGCCAACATCCTGGCCCGGGCCACGGCCGACATCCAAGCCGAGGTGGCATTGGCCTTCCTGCTGGCTGGCCGCGAGGACCACCCGCTGGTGGGACGGGTGCGCAAGGCGCTGATGGCGGCAGTGGACCCGGCCAGCGGCATCATCCCCTCGTCCTCGGGGGAAAAGGGGCTGGCGGGTGGTGAACACCGCAACGTTCTGGCGATCATGGTGTTGCGCTGGCCGGGCCGCCTGCATCCCGGCCCCGACCTCTCTGACGCGCTTGGCGGGCGCTCAGCCGAATGCTGTACATAATTGCTAATCAGCTGTGGGAGAATAACGAATGAGCTCTGTGCGAAGTGAGCGATCAAGGCCACCAGCGCGTTAACTAACGATTACCCAGCGAGACCCCATTAATGCACTACCGCACCATGACCATCAACGACTATGACGCCGCCATTGCCCTATGGAGCGAGAGTGAAGGCGTGAGGATTCGCGACGCCGATTCACGGGAAGGTATCGAGAAATACCTGCTGCGCAATCCCGGACTGAGTTTTGTGGCCGAAGTAGAAGGGGAGCTGGTGGGCACGATTATGGCGGGCCACGATGGCAAGCGCGGGTATTTGCAGCACTTGTCGGTATCAAACGCCCATCGCCGGTTAGGCATCGCCACACGGCTGGTTAGCCTTTGCCTGGAAGCATTGAAGAACGAAGGTATCCAAAAATCACACCTGATGATTCTTCCCGAGAACGAAGCCGCCCAGACGTTTTGGGCAAGCCAAGGCTGGGCGTACCGATCCGATATTCTGCTCTATTCGTTTGTTAATGGAGATAACCACAACGTTTAACCAAGCTGAGCCTCAATCGCGGCTTTATCAATGACCGACCAGACCTCCCTAATTTTGTTATCGCTAAAGAGGTAGAACGCGTTCTCGCAAAACGTCACTTTTTTGCCACCCACCGCAAGGCCGAGAAAGCTACCTTTCGGGGTTACATCGAATCGCAGCCTGCACGCGACATGGGGTGAATCAACGGCCAAAAGCTCAATATTGAAGTGAAGATCAGGTATCTGCTCGTAATCGGCTTCCAGCATGGCGCGATAGCCATCAACGCCTAGGTGCTTACCGTTGTGGTGGGCATCGTTATGCACGAATTGGCCAAGGCTCGTCCAATCCTGATTATTGAGGCAGGTGATGTAATCACGGTAGGTTGCTTCCAGGTCACGTTTGTTCATCCTGGTTCTCCTTTCCTGGGCAGGCGTGAAGGCATTCGCCAAGGGTATACAGGCTCAGTATCATAAGCAGCCTAAACCAAACCACAGAAGTCATCATTCATGTCGTGCCCACCTTGCCCCCATTGCCAATCCGAATTCGTCTATCAGGATCAAAGCCTGTTCATCTGCCCCGAGTGCGCCCACGAATGGAACCCTGCTGAGGTTCAGGCGGAAGACACCGTCACGGTAAAAGATGCCCACGGCACGCTGTTAGCGGAAGGCGACAAGGTAACGATGATCAAAGACCTCAAGGTCAAAGGCAGCTCACTGGTACTCAAGGTGGGCACCAAAGCCGTGATCAAGCGATTAATGGACAGCAAAGATCACCAGCTGGACTGCAAGGTCGACGGCGTCGGCGACATGATGGTGACCGCCCACTTTGTGAAAAAAGCCTGAATAAGGCTGTCATAACTCCCTGAATTCTTCTCTCCACCTCACGACGCAGTAAGCTGAGGCTCACCCACCATCACCACTTCACTCAGCGTTTAAGCGAAGCGTGTGTTCGGGTATCTGGTGCTGGGGCGACAAAATCAGCTCTAAGGCCTTTGACAGCGGGGTTGGAAAGTATTCAAAAGCGCTATTTCCTTTCGATTGATTTAGCTAAAGTAAGACTAAAGCTTATCTGCCGGAAGGCCTTCAATGACTGATTTGATAATCCTGAGAGATTTCCTGGCCCTTTGTGAAACCAAGAGTTTTAGCCGCACGGCTGAGCACCGGCATGTTTCAGTGTCAGGATTGAGTCGTCGTATTCAAGGTCTTGAAGAGTGGGCAGGCAGCGCGCTGTTTGAGCGGCGTAAAGGGGAGCTAGTGCTGACGGAAGCAGGGCAAAGCCTGCAAATGGTAGCTTCACAAGCGCTTAGTGCTTTTGATCGATTTCGCCACTCCGTTGCTGATGATATTAACGATCAGAAAAGGCGGATACGATTTTGCTCACCACACATTATGGCTGCGATATTTTTTCCCCTCTGGATGCCCCGCTTACAAGAGCAGTTCACACAGGCAAAATTTAGCATTGATGCCAATACATTGCCGGAGTGCCTGGCCGCTCTCGATCAGGGAGAGGCCGACTATGTAGCGGCGCTATTCGATGGTGAACACCTTATTGCAAGGCGCTTGGGAGTAGAGAGTGATAGTTACACTTCAATTGAGTTGGATACCGAGTCTCTCATCCCTGTTAGCGCGCCAAATGCCGCAGGTCAGCCACTGTTTAATTTACATGCTGCAGGTGGCTCCCCGCTCTCATTTTTGAATTATTCCCAAGAGTGCCATTTGGGCTGGTCGCTGAGTGCGATGCTTGTGAATCAAGGGTTGAATTTACAGCAACACCATGATGCTGGTCTTGCGGATAGTTTGCGTCATATGACGTTATCAAAACTGGGTGTTGCGTGGCTTCCCTATTCGCTAGTGCGAGAAGACCTCGGGGCTAAGCGGCTTGTTCGAGCAGGAGGTAACGCTTTCGATGTGCCATTAAAAATTATCCTGCTGAGACGAACAGCGCCCCTAGCAGCAGAAGCTCAGCGGCTATGGGATGGGTTGCTGGAAATGAAGAATGTGAGAACCTTCTCTGACGTGGTTTGAACGGTATACCGATCTTGCGTTGCAACGTTGGCAACTTTTTCGTCTCTTTTATCCGGTATCGCAACCTAACCAGAAAAGTCGTGGTGCTTGCTGATTTGGCAACAGGCGTTGCGATATCGTCATGGTTTAACGCTAAGAAATGGGTAATGCTAAGTAAAGGCTCAATGCGCTGAGAACCCCTATGACGATGCTGCTACCGATGGCTTCTACTCAAAACTACCGCTGGGTCATTTTGTTAATAGCCACCCTTTCTCAAGCAGCGGCATGCTTTTTCGTTCAAGGTATCGGGGCCATCAGCGTTTATATACAGGCAGATATGGCACTCTCTGCATTTCAGATTGGGGTACTGGTTTCGGCGGCTCAGTTGGTGCCTTTGGTCGGGCTGTTGGTTGCCGGGGAGCTGCTGGATAGGTTCAGTGAACGTTTGGTGGTGGGAGTAGGCACCCTTGTTGTGGGCATTTCGCTTAGCGCTGCCGTGCTGGCTGAGAGTTACTGGGCCATGTTGTTGTTTTTGGTCATCGTAGGGGCAGGCTACAGTACCGGCCAACCCGGCGGTAGCAAATCGGTAGCCGCTTGGTTTGATAAATCTCAGCGAGGCTTTGCCATGGGGATTCGTCAGGCGGGCTTACCGCTGGGTGGGGCGCTGGCGGCGATTATACTGCCAACCGTCGCGATCACCTGGGGTTGGCGCGCCTCTTTTCTAGTGGGCGGGCTGATTGCGATCTTCGGGGCGTTGGTCTTTATGCTTTTTTACCGTGCCCCTGGTAGCGTGTTGCCGGTTGCAAGAGCCTCTGAAGGTGGCGTAAAAAAAGTCGTCTTATCGCGATTGGCGATGATTCGTGAACCGGCCATGAAACAGATCATGGCGTCCGGTATTAGTTTGATCTCGGTTCAGTACGGCATTTTGATTTTTACCGTGCTCTATCTGCATAGCCGTTTGCAGATGGAGGTACTTCAGGCGTCGACGTTGCTATTCGTAGCCCAAGGGGCCGGGGTTGCAGGGCGTATTTTGCTGGCGGCCTGGAGTGATCGCTGTCGCTCGCGCTATTTCCCGGTCATGGTGTGCATGGTGGCGGTAATCGTAGGGCTGCTGGTATTGGTTTGGCTGCCGCTACACTCAACGCTCATGCTGGGTTGCTTGATGGCCTGGCTGGGCTTTTTTGGTTTTGGTTGGTACGGCCCTTGGGTAGCGTATGTGGCTGAGTCTGCACCTGCTGATAAAACCGGCTTTGTACTAGGCCTGGCCATGGCGATTAACCAACTGGCGATTGTATCGATACCACCACTCCTTGGGTGGCTGTTAGATATCAGTGGCAGTTTTATGCTTGGCTGGAGTTTGCTGATCGCCATGACGTTATTGGGGCTATTAATGACTATCCAGCGGCAAGGAGAAAATAATGAAAGCGATCGTGTTTGACGTATTTGGCACTATTGTTGATTGGCGCTCCAGTTTGATTCATCAGTTCAATGAGCTGCAGAAAGAGCTGGGGATTGAACTACCCAGTGAAGTGATAACGGATCAATGGCGTCAGCACTATGCGCCTTCGATGAACCGAGTACGGCAAGGTGACGTGCCTTGGATGGGGTTGGATGACCTGCACCGAGAAAGCCTCGTCAAACTACTCAATCACCATGGCATTATGCTAGACGAGGCGACCATTGATCGCGTCAATCACTTTTGGCACCAATTAGAGCCCTGGCCGGATGTTCAGAACGGCCTACAGCGCTTAAAAGAGCACTATATTATCGGCACGCTGACCAACGGCAATTTGTCGCTAATGGTGGACGTTGCCCGTCACGCCAAACTGCCCTGGGATATGGTGTTTTGCGCCGAGTTATTCCAACACTATAAACCTGACCCAGAGGTCTATTTAGGGGCTTGCGGCCTGCTGCGCCTGCCGCCTGAAGAGGTAATGTTATGCGCGGCCCACAATTACGACCTGGGGGCTGCCCGAGCATTGGGAATGAAAACGGCGTTTATCCCCCGGCGTACAGAGTATGGGCCCCACCAGAGCAAAGATTTAGAAGCAGAAGAAGCGTGGGATTTTGTGGCTGAAGACCTCGTCGCGCTGAGCGAGCATCTACTAATAGAGTGAGCCAACAATACATGCTGTTAGGGCTGGTTAGCCGTTGTTAAAAGAGTGGCAGCTATAGGTATTAAGTATTTGAGCAGTGAGTTTATTGCCAAGCACACGCGCAAGCAGATAGCGGAGCCAATCAAAAGTATTTAAAAGGACACACGCGATGTATTTGCAGAAAATGGCATAAACCGCAACACTCTCGGTAACCTAAGGTATCCTCTAAAAGTATTTTCTACGTACCTAAAAAAGGTAGTCACCATGTCAGCTACGATGAGCAAAGACGACGCGCACAAGCTAATTGAGCAACTTCCTGTGAATGCCACTTGGGAAGACCTTATGCATGAGATCTACGTTCGGGAGACCATCGAAAAGGGCATGGCAGATAGCCAAGCGGGTAACATTACGAGTGTGGCGGATATTCGCAAGAAATACGGCTTGCCTGAATGAATGTGTTTTGGACAGCAACGTTATAGCGTAGTGCCACTATCCTATTTACGACGCAGTAAACTGAGGTTCATTCACCACCACCGCGTCACGCAAGGTTTCAGCGAAGCTTGCCAGGGCGGGTGTCCAGGTTTCTGGTTCGGGGGCGACAAAATAGGTATCGACATTGGCGATGGACGTGGGCAGTGCCAGCGTGTGAATTCCGAACCGGTGCTGGTGGGCTTCAACCGTGCTACGGGGCAGCACCGTGTAACCCATTCCGGCAGCAACGCAGCCAAGCATCGCGTCCAGGGAGCCGAACTCGAAGATCCTGCCCGCATTGACGCCGTAGGAGGCCAGCAGCAGCTCGATACGCTGGCGGTAGCTGCACCCCTGGCGAAATGCCAGGAACGCAGACGTCAGCAGCGCTTGTGAAGAGGGCATCTTCGTCATCGGCGTTGAGCCGACTAAGACAAGCTGCTCGCGAAACGCTTTGAGCGAGTGGTAGCGGCCATGTTCAAGCCGACCGGCCACGAAGACACAGTCCACCTGCCCGTTAAGCAACAACTCAACCAGCTCAGCCGTGGGCCCGGTCTTGATCTGGATATCAACGTCAGGCTGCGCTGCGTGGTACGCCGCCAGTATCGGCGGAAGGCGCAACGCCGTCGTGGTCTCCATGGCGCCGATGCGTAGCCGCCCACACGCCTTCTCCTGGCCTTTAAACAGCGACACCGCTTCGTCGTGGGCCGACAGCATGCGCTCGGCGAACTCCACCAGCGCCAACCCGGCACTCGTAGGGCGAACCCGCCCCGCTCGATGAATCAGCTGTACGCCTAGCTCCTCCTCGAGTTTTTTAATGTGGGTGGTCACATTGGATTGCACCGTGTGCAGCCGTTTGGCCGCCGCCCCAAAACTGCCGGTGTCGGCCACGGCCACGAGCAGTCGCAGCGATTTAAGTTGCACGCGCCGTCTCCCTGTCAGGTTATCTATAAACAAGATAGTAGCGATCAAAACTTATCGTTTCTAGAAATAATTCCTCGCGCGTAGTCTGGCGATGTACCAACGTGCTGCCGACCCCACCAAGGGGTGGCACAAAAAGGAATTGGCGTGATGAAGCGAACACTCACTACCCACGATCTGCCCGCCCTGATGACAGGCATAATGGCGACCCTGGCGGCGATTGGCATCGCACGCTTCGCCTATACGCCGCTATTGCCTGCGATTATTCAAGAGGGTTGGTTCACCGCGAGCCAAGGCGCCTACCTGGGGGCCGCTAATCTGCTGGGGTATTTTATCGGCGCACTCGCCGCCCACTCGCTGAGTGAGCGCTTTTCTCCTCGCATGGTGATGGCCGCAAGCTTCGCGGGTATCGCGCTTAGCTTTGTGCTCTGCGCCGGGGCGGGCGGTTTCCTCTGGTTCTTCTTCTGGCGGTTGGTCTCGGGGATTGCCGGGGCCACTTTAATGGTCGTTGGCCCCTCGCTGGCGCTAGCGGCCACGCCACCTGAAAGGCGAACGCGTGTCGGTGCCATGGTGTTTACCGGCATTGGCTTTGGCGCACTGCTTTCGGCCTTCATCATACCGTTGCTTCTTGGGTTAAGCCTGACAGTCACCTGGGGCACGCTTGGGCTGCTGTGTATTGCCGCTGGCCTTTTGTGCGACTGGGGCGTGGCACATTTAACCTCACCAAGCACGGCTAGCCCAAGGGGGAATAGCCCCAAAGGGGGTGCGGGTGTAAAGATAATCGTGATGTTGGTGGTGGGTGCTTACGCCCTGGATGCGATTGGCTTTGTGCCTCACACCGTGTTCTGGGTGGACTATCTCGCCAGGGAAAACGCCCTGGGTAATCAAGCGGCTTCATTGCAGTGGGGTATCTTCGGGTTGGGCGCCCTGTGTGGACCGTTTATGGTTGGTGCACTGGCGCAGCGATTGGGCTGGCAGGGTGGCTTAATGATCGCCTTTGCGGCGAAGGCCGCCGCTGTCTTGCTGCCGGTGTTCTCGCTCGCGCTGCTCAGCCAATCGGTTTCCTCCTTCATGGTGGGGGCGATGATCCCTGGCATTGTCGCACTCACCTCTGGCCGCCTTGCTGAGTTGGTAGGGCCAACCGCCCACAAGAAACTCTGGGGGCAAGCCACCGCCGCTTTTGCAGCCGCTCAGGCAGTGGCGGGCTATGCCATGTCGGCGCTTTATGGCACCTGGGGTAGCTACACGCCACTGTTTGCCATCAGCGGCCTTATCCTCGTCGCGGGCTTATTGCTGGTGCTGCTTAGCCGTGGTGTACAGCAGCGCCACACGCATCTTTCTGCCCAACAACTTACAAAGCACGCTACACAGCACTCTAAACACCAAGGGAAGCAATAATGGAACTCTACTTAAACGCAACCTCGCCCTATGCGCGCCTGGTGCGCATCGTATTAATGGAAAAAGGCTTGGCGGACGCCGTGACACTGAAGTGGTGCGACCCCTGGGCAGACGATGCCAATCTGTTAAATGCCAACCCCGCCGGGCGCATTCCCGCGCTGGTAACGGAGGAGGGCGCCACGCTTAGCGAATCCATGCTCATTGCCGTTTACCTGGATAGCGTTAGCCCCAACCCACCCATGCTGCCAGCGGCGGGCCTGGATGATGTGCTTCACCGGGCGGGGCTGGGCCAAAACCTGATGGATGCCGCATTAATGACCGTGGTGGCCAGAAAGCATTATGGCAACGAGATTGACGATAGCATCCTTGGCCAGCGTCGTTCGCGAGCCATTCAGCGACTACTGAAACAACTAGGCAGTGAGCTAGGCGAAGAACAGCAGGCCTCACCGATTCACCTGGGCAACATTGCCATTGCCGTCGCCCTGGACTACCTGGCGTTCAGGCTGCCAGAGGTGAACTGGAAAGAAGGGTATCCACAACTTCAGGTTTGGCACGCTGGCATGGTGGCAACAAAGAGCTTCCAGCAGACGGCATTCTGTTAGTAGAGGCTGGCCACATCAAAGCAACCATCCCAAGCCCGCAATCCAAAGACCAAAACCGAAGCTGGAATGTGCCAAAAGGCTGCGAAGCCTAGCGACGTTTGGCTGAGGTGTCTTGCGGGCGGTGATGCCTGCGCCCAAGCAAGGTTGCAGGACAAGAAAAGGCGCAAGCACCGTCATCACACCGAAACCTAGCGCAGGCATGAGCGTAGGGCGGGCGAGCCAGCCTGGCCCAACAAGTACCAGGAACGTCATCGCGAAAGCGATCCCAATCAGATAATGAGCAAACCACCCTAGAGGCGCTTCTGCTTGGATCTGTGCGCTATTGCCGATAGGCCGATGGATGAACCTGCCGCTCGGCAAGTGCCCCAGCCAGCGCCCGACCATCGCGTAATTCAGTGAGGGGATTCCCAACAGGCGTTTTTGCAACAGCGCTACGATATCCATGAAAGCGGTCGCCCCAACGCCGAGCAATAGAGCATCGATCAGCAGTCCGTTCATTTCGGTGCAACCAAGGTGATGGTGATAATCAATGTGGCCTGAACGACTGCCAATAGCGTAAATGCAGGGCCGACCCTGTGGGTGAAACGAGCCTGATTATTGAAAAGAGGCATCTTCCTCAATCTCCTTGAAAGCTAGGGTGAGGAAAAGTAGCTTATTACTTCAAGTCAACTTGAAGTCAAGTGCCATGCTCGATATTGCCGAACTCTCCCGTAAAAGCGGCATTCCCGCCTCGAAACTGCGCTATTACGAGGAAGTGGGGCTGATCAGATCCGTTGGGCGCAATGGGTTGCGCCGGGTTTTCGAAACGGACGTATTAACGCGCTTGTCGCTGATTGCGCTGGGGCAGGTCGCGGGGTTTTCGCTGGCCGAGATACGCGAAATGCTGGGTTCTGAACGACAGCCGGAAATCGACCGTGAAATGGTGAGTGACAAGGCGGATCTCCTGGATCGCCGCATAAAAGAACTGACAGCACTACGTGATGGTTTGCGTCATGTTGTGACTTGCACGGCGCCAAGTCATCTGGAATGCCCCACCTTTCAACGTCTGATGCGAATTGCACAAACACGCCAGGCGATGCGAGGGCGTGAGCAGAAAAAGGCCCGCACGAGGCGGAAGGGTGGAGGGGGTAGTCGCAAGGCATCATCGTTAGGTAAAGACTGAAGAAAGCGGGATTAGGGTTGGTCTGAAAAATAGTCTCGCGAGCGTTTTGAACTCTTGCTGGCGGCGGTCACGCCAGCTTGTTTAGGCATTAATGCTGGATATCGGCCCGTAACTTCTCCCCTCTTCGACGGGCAGCTCTTCGATGTCCGCGATCATCGGATCAACCATTTCGGTGCGAGCAATCAGCTTACGAGCTACATTTCGCTTGCTTTCCAAAGCAAGCTGCTCGCCTTCCTGAAGCCCTTCCAAACGCCCTTTCTTAATGCCCAAGCACTTATTACTTCAGCCAAAGGCATTGGTAGGGCGGTAGTAATGTCATCATCATGACCCACGTCATGCCCGTATCCTAAAGTTTGATGAGGCTAGCATGGGATTCAACGAACTTTGCTGCTAAGCTAATTTTACTAGAGCTAAAAAGCCGCAGGGAACAACCTAATGCCACAGGCACCTCGCATTACGCTTCACCCCGTTAGCCAGCGCGTGCAAGTGCATGTGGATGGCAAACTGCTTGCCGACTCCACACAAGCCCTCGAGCTACGCGAAACCGGCTACCCGCCACGCCACTACTTCCCACGTGAAGACGTGCGGATGGATTTGCTGACCCCTTCAGAAACGACCACCCACTGCCCCTTTAAAGGGCATACGGTGTATTTCTCGCTGGGTGACAATAAAGATATTGCCTGGATCTACGAGCAGCCGATTGAAGGGATGGATGCGATAGCGGGTAGGGTGGCGTTTGGTGGGGCAGGGAACGAATGAGGTTTCTAGACCCTGAGCGGAAATTCCGCAGGCGCGCGAATTTTGGCTATACAGCCTAATGGAAATTAATAGCCCAATAAATCATAAACTTGGGAGAGTCTGGCAGGCTGCATTTGTTGGGAAAAAGTGTTGGCACGTTCATTCAATCATAGAACGCGCCGTCTAATACGCTGTTATGTGCTTAAAAGGAGATAAACAGTGGCCTTCTCTGAATCCGAAAAAAACGCTTTGTTAGAAGTGAAAGGCGTTGGGCCGACGGTCGTTAAGCGCTTTGAGGAAATTGGTATCGATTCCTTCAGTAAGTTATCGGTTCACAATGCAAAAGATATTGCCGAAATGGTGGCTTTTATGCTGAGAAACACCTGCTGGAAAAATAGCCCTCAAGCTTTGTCGGCAGTTGAGGACGCTATTTCTAGAGCAAGGAAAGGGGGTTAATGTTGCGTAGCACCGCACATAACCAAGCCAATCACGGCGACAGCTTTTTCGTTCCGGCTGCGCCTTCACTACAAAGCTTCGCGTGTTGGCGGCGTTATGTTTAAAAGTATACAATTGAGTAGTCGATGAGAATCACAGAGATATTATATAACTCAATCAGAAGATTGAATGTTAATCATAATAATAAATATGGAAAAATAGAACCTAATAAAATCAATATTTTCATAGGTGAGAATGGTTCAGGGAAATCAACAATAATTGATATTATACGCAGCCTTTCTGATTTATCTATTATCCCAAGCCTACCTAAAGAAAACCCCTTATCAAGCTCTTCTCCATTCTATAAAGTGACATTTGATGACGGCGAGTTCAAGTTTGTAAGCTCATCAGGTTCGATGAATGAAAACAACTGTCTAACTAAATACTTGGGCTGTAGAATTATGGATTCAGATTCCACTATTTTTTACGGCGACATTAGTAAGTTTAACACTGACGAGAACAACAAAATCCTAAGAGGCATAAAGTTTAAGCTTCATAATCAAATACATTACAAAACATATAGCAGTAATTTTATCACTGAGCCAAACGAAAATTATATTGATGAGCTAAACAAGATAGGAGAGAAACTAAATGGCACCTATAACAGAACCCAAAATGATGATGGAACTACCAAAGAACACGTCCCAGTAAATTCAAGTAATCTGATAATTACTAATGACAACTTAATTGAGACTTGGTTAGAAGAGGATAAAGCGATGCCTAACGCCTTGCCTCTTTCTTGGTTCCCATCTGGATGGCGATCATATGCTGAAATCACATCATATTTAATGAGTTGCAATAATGGGGATATTTGTTTACTTGAGGAGCCAGAGATAAATTTACATCCTCGACTGCAAAGGCTATTACTCACAAGAATTGAAGAAATATCAATAGAGAAAGACCTTCAAGTTTTCTTTAGTACTCATTCGTCAGCTATGATAAATGCAAACTTTAGCGATAATATTAGCATATATCATACTCAGGGAAGATCAGTTGAAACCTTTGGCGATGAGAAAAAGCTTCTTGAAGACTTAGGTTACAAAGCATCCGATATATTTCAAGCAAACTGTGTAATTTGGGTTGAGGGACCTTCTGACAGAATCTACATTAAACATTGGTTATCAGGTCAAAATAACAATTTAATCGAAGGCGTTGACTATAGCTTCCTGTTTTATGGTGGTAGAGCATTAAGCCACTTCGACTTAGATGATAATAGTAGTGACATGATTTCAATATTAAAAATCAACACTAATTCTATTATCGTAATGGATAGCGACAGAGAAAAACGCAATGATAAATTAAATGAAACAAAACAGAGAATAATAGACGGATGCAACAGAGAAAACACTAAAGTCTGGATTACTGATGGTAAGTGCCTATTCAAAATTAATCGCGTGATCAGTTCCGTAACCACCGAGTAAGCGGTGTACCTCTTCATGTAGACGTTCAAACGAGAGATAGGCACTCAAGGGCAGCCAGGTGTACTTCAT
>NZ_JBANSN010000020.1:0-70178 GCF_037070215.1 Vreelandella arctica
TTGCCGGGTAGCTATGGTCGGACGGGATAACCGCTGAAAGCATCTAAGCGGGAAGCCCCCTTCAAGATGAGACATCCCTGAGGCCTAGAGCCTCCTGAAGGGCCCAGCGAGACCAGCTGGTTGATAGGCACGGTGTGGAAGCGCTGCAAGGCGTTGAGCTAACGTGTACTAATGGCCCGTGAGGCTTGACCCTATAACACCCAAGGGGTCTGGTCGCGATGATGACGCAACATTTAAAACACCGGATACGCAGCGTGTGGCCTAGCTCAAGAAGAGCAAGCGGCACAATGAGACGATCGCAAACAGCATGATGTACATAGCCAGTTACGCCTGACGACCATAGCACGCGTGAACCACCTGATCCCTTGCCGAACTCAGCAGTGAAACCGCTTAGCGCCGATGGTAGTGTGGGGTCTCCCCATGCGAGAGTAGGTCATCGTCAGGCACCTATACCGCAGAAAACCCAGCCACCCGGCTGGGTTTTTTGTGTGCGTGGAAGAAAAAAACGTGGCTCTTACCACCCAATAGATTGGCCATCCCAAGCCCAAAAAGTACCGTTATCATCAGGTGTTCGTTGAGCGATGACTGCCAGTAACTGCTCTGCAACAAATGCAGGCGTGAAGAGCTTCTCGTCAGGCACCCTTGATTGAAAAGGTTTAGAGAGCGCTGTATCGGTGGTGCCAGGGTGCAGGCATAACACGGTGCATTGTTTGTTAAGCCGCTTGAGCTCTATTGATGCCGTCTTAAGCAGCATGTTATGGGCTGCTTTACTGGCACGATAGCTGTACCAGCCGCCTAGCTGATTATCCTCGATGGAGCCAACTCGCGCGGAAAGACTGGCGATCACTGTAGGGTGTGTCCCTTTGAAAGAGTCTTTTAGTGACGCCAGCAGCAAGATAGGCGTAAAGGCGTTGATATTCATTGTCTGCGTTAGGTTTTCAACACTCAGCTGATCAAGTCGCTTTTCAGGAACCAGTTGTTTAGCTTCATCATGAAGGATGCCGATGGCATTAAAGAAGAAGTGAACAGGCCGGGCAGCCAATGCATTTTGAAGTGCCTGCCTATCCTGTTCTTGAGAAACATCAAGCATTAGGTGAGTAAGGCGTGGATGGTCAATTTGTGATGGTTTACGGCTTACCGTAATAATGTGGCCGAGCTGGGAGGAAGAGAGTAGCTGCTGAATGATGGCAGCGCCTATTCCTCCCGATGCGCCAACAACCAGCGCTGTATAATGATGAGGCAGCAAATAGAACATGGAAAGCCTTTGGAATCCTACTAGTGAGGAGGGCTTTCATTGAAACGTTATGCAGGGAACTTGTCGAGGGAATATATCAGGCGGAAGCGTTGATTCTGCCAGGTTGAGCACTATTACGACCATCCGGCTTATACAGCGTTTTTTCTGCAATTTGGCGGATGTAATCCAGCATTGCCTGGTTATGCTTCATTCGTACTGACAGCATTTGTCCCGTCAGCTCGTTCATGCGTGAGGCGCGCTCACTTTTTTCCAGCAGGCTTTCCCATGCTGTTTGACAGCCAGCATCAACAGCTGCTGATCTAGCGCCAATAGCACCTTCATCATAACCGAGGCGTTTCTGTACATTGCGGCGCACAGTTTCAATCCGCTCTAGCTCGGCTAATAATGACTGCTTTTCGCGTGCGACTTGAGCTAACGCATCGCCGTCAATGTCACCTTGCGTTAAAAGGTTTTGCTCGTTGGACAACAACGAAATTAACGCATCAAGGCGCTGCCGTTGGTCGGTAAGCAAAGATGCAAGGCTCATTTAAAGCGTCCCCTATAAATCTTTAAGATTGGCAATTAGACCGTCAGCAATTCGGTCTGCGCGCATTTCCAGGCGCCCTTCACGAATAGCGTCTCGAATCTCTTCAACTTTGGCGGTATCGATATCCTGAGACTCATCAATACTCGATTGACTCAGTTGGGTCGATTCACGAGTCGTGCCGCCCGGTGTGGCTGGCGATACGCTCTCTGCTTTTTGCGCTTCATCCCGCTGCTGCGTAGGATTCGAGCGTAATAGCGAGTTAATGTTATCAATTTTCACGTTGTCTGCCTCATCGTCAACGTCGATGCGCTTGGCGCCTAGTGTAGCTTGTATAGCCATATATCGGCAGCGCAGGGTATAACTTTAGGCGATGCGTTAAAAATCCACCACCAAAACACCTCGATCAGTGACGCGGGCAGTCATGATTTCGCGTGACCCAAAACGCACCCTTACTTGCTCACCAAGAGCACCATTTTCTAGCGCCTCCCCTTCGCGTGAAACGCGAAAAGCTGAACCTTGCGCTACGACAGTAACGCGCTGCCCACGTTCAACTAAGTCAGGAGCTTGTAAGTAATGAGCCAAAAAAGCGCTGCCAGTGCGAATGGGGCGCTGGGTGATTTTACCTACGATGTCTTCTTCAGCCGTCAAAGCTTGCGCCGAAAGATCGCCTAAATTACCACCACGTTCGCTGAGCATATTCGAAGTAATCAACGTGCCTCGCTCAATATCTCTCGCTGCCACCACATAACTACCAATGACATCAATCTGAGCCTGTAAGTAACGCACTTGTCGGCCGTTTTCACCGCAACGTACCCCAACGGAAACGCGGCCCAAGGGGGCTTGATTGGCGTTGGGTAAAAAAGGCTCTGGTTGAATGCATTCCGGCAAATGTGGAGAAGGTGGCCGTAAATCAATCACCACTTCCTCGCCTAATGCCTGGGTTTCCTGATACAAAAATTGGTGTACTTGCTGAAGCAGAGCGTCGTCATCAGCCTGAACCTTAGTCAAAGCTGTAACGGCTAGCATTGCCAATAAAAAAATCACTTGCCAGTAGCAAAGCATGCTTGGCTGAGTAACGTGCTTTCGTAGCATGGAAGGGGCCACTTGCTGAAGAGCTTGGGGAAGTAGGCTGATGAGGCTACCGGTCAGTCAGTGTAGCGAAAAGGTAGCAGCCGTATCACGCGAAATGCTGGTAGAAACGCCAGCTGTTCCATGCTTTAGGCTGACAGTTCCAGACGTATTCTTCATCATCAACAAAATCCATTTTATTTTTGCCTCAACGCGAGGGTCGGCATGATTGATCAACTGGAATCTGCCTTTAATTTTCATCAGCAAGCAGTCGGTTTGCGCCAGGCACGCCACGAGGTGTTAGCGGCTAATATCGCTAATGCCGATACGCCTAACTATAAAGCGCGTGATATCGATTTTGCTAGTGAACTGAAAAAAGCAGTAGACGGTACTCAGAATGCATCTGGTAATACTGGTGGCGGTCTGACATTGGCGCGTACCGCTGGCAACCATATTGCTGGAGAAGGCCCCGCATGGCGTGGAGCGGGCAACGCCGATTTACTTTACCGCATTCCCGACCAGCCTAGTTTGGATGGCAATACGGTTGATATGGATCGTGAGCGCACGCAGTTTGCGGATAACGCTGTTCGTTATCAAGTCGGCCTTACGATGCTCAACAGCCGTATTCAAGGGCTGAAAAATGCCATGCAGCCCGAATAACCAGGCCAAATTAGTGAGGAGTTAAGCAACGATGTCGATGTTCTCTACGTTTGATATTGCCGGTTCGGCAATGAGTGCCCAGTCCCAGCGAATGAACGTTACCGCTAGCAACATGGCCAATGCCGATAGTGTTGCCGGGCCTGATGGGGAAACCTACCGAGCAAAACAGGTCATGTTTGAGACCCAGGCACAAGGCAACCGCTATGGCGTTGGCGGTGTGCGAGTTACCGAAGTGGTGGAAGACGACTCACCGCTACGCATGGAGTACATGCCCAACCACCCGGCAGCGGATGAAGAGGGCTATGTCGCAAAACCCAATGTTGAGCCTGTGCATGAAATGGTCAATATGATTTCTGCTTCGCGCTCCTATCAAGCCAACGTTGAAGTGTTTAATACCAGTAAGCAAATGCTGATGCAGACGCTGTCGCTGGGAGAGGGCTAACAATGAGTACTATTGATCCAACCACGTTGTCGAATATCAATGGTGGTGGTATTCAGCTAAAGCAGAGTCAATCAGACGAGCTGCGTAATAGCTTTATGACGCTATTGATTACGCAATTGCAAAATCAAGACCCGCTTAAACCCATGGAAAACGCGGAGATGACGTCTCAAATCGCACAGATCAACACGGTAAGCGGTATTGAGCAGCTGAATAGCACGTTACAGAGCATCACCAGCCAAATGGATGCCAATCAGGCATTGCAGGCGAGCGGGTTGATTGGCCAGGGGGTCATGGTACCTGGGCGTCAAATCATGTTGGAGCAAGATAGCGAAGGTCAACCTTACTCAACACCTTTTGGGATTGAATTAGACCAGCCCGCCGCCAATGTTCAAGCGACGATAGTTGGCCAGGGTGGCCAAGTTATTCGCCGTTATGATTTAGGGGCAGTTGATGCGGGTGTGCAGTCTTTCAAGTGGGACGGGGAGAATGACCAGGGCGAGGTGGTTGCCAGTAATCGCTATGCCGTTCAGTTAGAGGCGACGGACGCTGAAGGCGAAGCCATTGAATCAACCGCGCTTAACTATGCGATCGTCAATAGCGTGACACCTAACGATGTTAACGGTGGTGTTCGGCTGGACCTAGGGGCGATTTATGGTCAAATCAGCCTGAATGATGTTAAACAAATCCTTTGATTTAGTAACATAAATTGTCTTCTAGGAGAATGAAATGAGTTTTTCTCAAGCACTAAGCGGTCTGAATGCACAGTCAGAAAACCTAAAGATCTTAGGTAATAATATTGCGAACTCGCAAACGGTCGGCTTTAAAAGCTCAGGTGCAATATTTTCTGATGTATTTGCCGGTGCAAGTAGCCAAGTGGGCCTGGGCGTAAAAATTTCAGATGTTCGTCAAGACTTTGCGGCAGGTGATTTGGAAACCTCGGGTCGCACTTTGGATCTGGCAGTGGCTGGTGAAGGTTTTTACCGGGTTGAACAAACGAGTGGTGAAGCCGCTTATACTCGAAATGGTCAATTTAGCCAAGATAATGAAGGCTTTTTGGTGAATGCATCAGGCCAGCGGTTAACGGGGTATGGTCTTTCTGATCCTAATGATCCGTTTTCAGCTGTTGTGCCAGGAGGAGCCCCTGAAGCGCTAAATATTTCATCAGCTGACATTCCTGCAAAGGCTACTGCGGACGTGGCAGCTACCTATAATTTGAATGCCAGTACAGTACCAGGACAGGGTTTGCAGCAAGCAACTGTCCAAGCAGTGGATGGAAATGGTGATTTAATCACGGTTGATAACGACGGTGCTTTTGATGCAACAGGCGATCCACTTGAACTCGATGTTTCGTATCACTTTTCCAATAGTTTCACTACGTTCGATTCCTTGGGAAATGAACGCAATATTACGATGTATTATGAAAAGGTAGATGATAATACCTGGAAAGCGTTTCAAGCTGTTGATGGGAAGCTTTCATTTGATGGAGTGGATAATGCTGCGCAAGATCTGGAGAATTCGTTCTGGCTGAAGTTTAACAGTAATGGACAGCTTGCTAAATATAGCGATCTTGATGGGGCAGGGGCTGGACTTAGAGATGAAGACGATATAGTTGGTGTCGCTGATGCCGGTTATCGGCTTGCTTTTGGTACGGCTACTACCCCAGTGAATCTTGATGTAGATAATGCTTCCGCCAATGGTCAAGATGCGACTCAAGCATTCAACCAAGCCTCGGTAGACAATGCAGGCCTAACGAAAGCCTTTGCAAATTTAGAATTTATTGTGGGTGATGGTGCTGATCCGCTTAACTATGATTTTGCACTGACTGGAACTACCCAGTTCAACAATAACTCTGTGCAAAATACACTGACGCAAGATGGTTATACCTCCGGCAGCCTCGCTGGGTTAGAAATAACACGCGATGGTCGTGTTATTCGTATTTATACCAACGAAGAGCGCCGTGATGCAGGGCAAATTGTATTAGCTAACTTTGCAAACGAAGAGGGCCTCCAGTCTATAGGCGACAACGCATGGCGCGAAACCAATGCCTCAGGTATCGGCATTATAGGTACTGGTGGTACCGGCGTATTCGGCACCATTGAGTCTGGCGTGTTGGAAAACTCCAACGTTGACCTAGCAAAACAGCTGGTGGATACCATCGTTGCCCAGCGTGCTTACCAAGCGAACTCGACGTCGATTAGTACCCAGGACGAGCTCCTGCAGACCATTATTAATCTTTAATAGTCGGTCAATCTTGTAAGGAGTAAGTACCGTGGATCGAATGCTCTATACCGCCATGAGTGGCGCCAAAAACAGTATGGATCAACAGTCGATAGTGAGTAATAACCTATCGAATGTGAGTACTACTGGTTTTCGTGCCCAGCTACAGACTGCTCGTTCTGTGCCCGTGCAGGGTGAGGCGTTGCTGGCAACGCGGACGTCAGCGGTGACCACCACGCCCGGCAGTGACTTTTCACAGGGGCCCGTTGAGTTTACGGGGCGCACACTTGATGTCGCGATGCAGGGCGATGCGTGGATGGCAGTGCAGGCGGACGATGGTACCGAAACCTATACGCGGCGCGGCGATCTCCAAATTGACAGTGATGGGGTTCTGCTTAATGTAGGGCGCCCGGTGATGGGGGAAGGTGGCCCTATTGCCGTGCCGCAAGGCGCGCAAGTCTCTATCGGTGCCGACGGGACCATTAGTGCCATTCCCGAGGGCGTAGGGCCAGAAGCGCTCGTCGAAGTAGGGCGGATTAAGTTAGTGACACCCGAAGAGGGAGCGCTAACCCGTGGTGAGGACGGCCTGTTTCGTGCACCTCCTAATGAGGAAGGTGGACCGGGCGCCTTGCCCGCCGACGAGAATGCCAAGCTAGTGAGCGGCGCGCTTGAGGGCAGCAACGTGAGTGCCGTCGATGCCATGGTTTCAATGATCGATGTGGCACGCCGTTACGATATGCAGATGAAAGTGCTCAGTACCGCTGACGAAAACGCCCAGCGTGCCAACGGCATTCTATCTATTCAAGGTTGATGTTGGCCATTCAATGCTGATGTGAGTCAGTCGGCCAAGGGAGCATAATTATGATTAAGTCATTGTGGACCGCTAAAACCGGTCTAGAGTCGCAACAAACCAAGCTAGATGTCATTTCAAATAACCTGGCCAACGTCAGTACCAATGGCTTCAAACGCTCACGTCCCGTGTTTGAAGACTTGTTATATCAAAATATGCGTCAGCCAGGGGCTCAGAACAATATTCAGGATCGCCTGCCCTCAGGCATGCAAATTGGTACCGGTGTTCGCGCGGTGGCCACTGAGCGTTTGCATACCCAAGGTGGTTTAGAGCAAACGGAAAACTCGCGTGATCTAGCCATTGATGGCGAAGGCTTTTTTCAGGTATTGATGCCCGACGGGACTAATGCTTATACCCGCGACGGCAGTTTTCAGCTAAACGAAAATGGCCAGATGGTGACGGCTAATGGCTATCCCGTTGAGCCTGCTATTTTCTTACCTCCCAACGCACTGTCAGTGAATGTAGGTGAAGACGGTACGGTGAGCGTCCGCCAGCCAGGCGTGGCTATTGATAATGAAGTTGGGCAAATCACCGTCAGTACCTTTATTAACCCGGCAGGTTTAGAAAGTGTTGGGGGCAACCTCTATCTTGAAACAGGGGCCTCAGGCGCACCTAACGAAAATATGCCCGGAATGAACGGCGCTGGGCGTCTATTCCAAGGCTATGTAGAAACGTCCAACGTTAATGTGGTTGAAGAAATGGTCAATATGATTCAGACCCAACGCGCCTATGAAATTAATAGCAAAGCGGTCTCTACCAGCGATGAAATGTTGGCACGCTTGAGCCAGCTGTAACGGTTTTTCAATAAAGTTTACTAACAGGTTGCGTCATGCTGGAGTTGCACCCAATGTTACGTCGTATTGCACTAGCTGGCTTGGCGCTCTTAATACTGGTGGTTGCCGGGTGCGCTCAAATTCCAAGAGCCTCAGTGGTGGGAGAGCAGGAGCAGATCAGTATTGTTGATCGTCCACCACCCATCCCTAATGGCTCTATTTATCAGGCAAGGCAAGGGTATCAGCCGCTTTTTGAAGATCGCCGGCCGCGCTCGATTGGCGATATTTTGACCATTGTGTTGGATGAAGAAGTCAGTGCGAGCAAGAATTCGCAGTCCAACGCAGGTCGTAGTGGCAGTGCTAGCCTGGAATTGGCAGAGCTTCCAGATATTCTCGATACTCTTGCTGAGTACGGCTACGATGTTTCCGGTGAGAACGATTTTACCGGCAGTGGTGGGTCGCAGGCGAATAACTCCTTTACCGGTACGATTACCGTATCGGTGTTAGAAGTCATGAATAACGGCAATTTACGTGTACGGGGCGAGAAGCAAATTGCCATCAATCAGGGAACGGAGTTTATCCGTTTTTCAGGCGTGGTTAACCCGCGCACGATTACCGCACAAAATACCGTTCCTTCCACTCAGGTGGCTGATGCGCGTATTGAGTATGTGGGTGACGGTTATATCAACGAAGCGCAGCACATGGGTTGGCTACAACGTTTCTTCTTAAACGTCTCGCCATTCTAGCCCCTATTTGGAGCTATCAATGTTAAAGCGACCAATAACACTGTTACGACGGGCAATAGCGATGCGATTAAGTGGTTATCGAACAAGCAACACCTGGTTGGTTCAGCTGGGTGTCTTAGTGCTGATGTGTTCACTGGCACTACCCGCCCAAGCGGAGAGTGTTCGCGAGCTTTCGAGCTTTGCCGGTGTCCGCGATAACCAGCTGGTGGGCTATGGGTTAGTCGTGGGCCTTGATAGCACCGGTGACCAAACAACCCAGGCGCCTTTCACCAGTCAAAGCCTGACCAACATGCTTTCCCAGCTTGGGGTGACGGTACCTGCAGGTACGAACTTACAATTGCGCAACGTGGCTGCAGTGATGGTAACGGCTGATCTCCCGCCATTTTCCAGGCCGGGCCAGCGGTTGGATATAGTGGTTTCGTCGATTGCCAATGCGCGCAGCTTGCGAGGCGGTACGCTGTTAATGACGCCGCTAAAAGGTGCCGACGGGGATACTTATGCGATTGCCCAAGGCAATATGCTCGTAGGTGGGGCGGGTGCACAGGCTGGTGGCAGTAGCGTTCAGATTAACCAACAGGCCTCAGGCCGTATCCCCAATGGTGCCCTGGTGGAAAGAGAAGTGCCGCTTAACCTGGGCAGTAACGGTGGGATGCTTGAATTACAGCTCAACGATTCCGATTTTGGCACCGTTCAGCGCATGGTGACGGCGATTAATAACGAGTTTGGCCAGTCGGTTGCCTACGCACGAAATGGTCGAGTCATCGCCCTGGATGGCCCTACCGATGACAATGCAAGGGTCAACTTTATGGCCCGTGTCGAAAACGTTCAGGTAACACCTACTGAGGCACCAGCGCTTGTTGTGCTGAATTCACGTACCGGCTCGGTCGTAATGAACAGTGCCGTCACATTGCGAGAAGCGGCGGTAGCCCACGGCAGTCTGTCGATCATGATTGATACCCAGTTTGGCGTTAGCCAGCCTAACCCGTTTGGCGAGGGAGAGACGGTCGTCGTACCTGATGCGGATATTGAAATTGATCAGCAAGAGGCTTATCTGCAAATCGTAGAAGGCGCGCAGCTCAACGAAGTGGTCAATGCATTGAATGCGTTAGGCGCCACACCCCAGGATTTAATGTCGATTCTAGAAGCGTTAAAAGCATCGGGTTCGCTACGCGCTGAGCTGGAGGTCATTTAATGAGCGCGAATGATATGAGCAGTCAGTTCGCCCTGGATGTGAGCGGCTTTCAACGGCTTCAACACACCGCCCGAGTCGACCCTGAAGCTGGCGTAGATGGCGCAGCCCAGCAATTTGAAGCGTTGTTTATTCAGATGATGATGAAGAGTATGCGCGAAGCGACACCCACCTCAGGACTGATGAATAGCAGCGCGACGAATACCTATCAATCGATGCTGGATCAACAGTGGTCCCAAGTGATGGCTTCGCGTGGCATGGGCCTTGCGGATGTTCTCGTTGAGCAGTTAGAGCGCCAAGGTGCTATTTCAAAAGCAGAGCCAGCAGCCAATGCAGATCAAGAGCTGCAAGCCCTAATCGCCGGTATTCCCCGTGGCACGCCCCGAATACTTGATGACTCTTTCTCGGTAGATCCGGGCGCTACTGGCACAACAAGCTCACAGGGCAGCGGGCAAT
The DNA here is from genome assembly GCF_037070215.1 of Vreelandella arctica. Lineage (NCBI taxonomy): Bacteria > Pseudomonadati > Pseudomonadota > Gammaproteobacteria > Oceanospirillales > Halomonadaceae > Vreelandella > Vreelandella arctica. The sequence continues at coordinate 10,183 of NZ_JBANSN010000020.1, forward strand.
TCCTGGCTGAGCTTGAGGCCATTCGCCAAGGTGTGGAGAAAGGTAATACAGTCGATGAGTCCGCGTTAAATCAGCGAGAGCCGACAGCTTCAGGTCACATTGACCAATTTATGCAAACGTTAGCGGCGCCAGCCCAGGCGGCTAGTGCCAACACTGGCGTTCCTGCTGAATTAATTTTGGCCCAGGCGGCGTTAGAAACGGGCTGGGGTCGGCACGAAATTGCCACTCGCAATGGAAATAACAGCCATAACTTGTTTGGTATCAAAGCAGGTAGCCATTGGCAGGGCGAAACAACTGACATTGTGACGCATGAATATATCAATGGGCGACGTACTCCGGTAGTCGACACATTCCGCGTTTACGAGTCGTTTGAGCACGCTTTTACCGACTATGCCAGCCTGATCAGTAATAACCCGCGCTATGCCGGTGTTGTCCAGGCACCGAGTGCCGAGCAGGCAGCGCAAGAGTTACAGCGTGGTGGTTATGCCACTGACCCGCGTTATGCCGATAAACTAGTGGCAGTAATGAAGTCGATGGGGCCGCTTAACGCGGGTGACGATTTCCTGGCAGATTCTCGCTAGCCCTTTCCTCAAGTTTTTTTGCGCACTGCCGATACTTGTAACATGTATAGGTATCAGCCTAAGGAATTGAACCATGAGCATGTTTTCGATTGGGTTAAGCGGCCTTAATGCGGCACAGAATGCCCTGAATACGGTTAGTAATAATATTAGTAATGTCTATACGCCTGGCTACAATCGGGAAATTACGGTTCTTAACGAAAGTAATAATAACTCTGGCGTGCGCGTCGCGGATATTGAACGACAATACAACACATTTGTCGCTGCTCAGCTGAATAATGCCAAATCCCAGTCTAGTGCTCTAAATGTTTATAGCACGCAAGTCACGCAAATCGATAACTTGCTTGCCGATCGTGAAGCTGGTTTGGCACCATTGATGCAGGATTTTTTTTCCTCCCTTGAAGATTTGGCCAGCGCACCTTCTGACCCTGCATCGCGCCAGGGTGTGTTAGGCTCTGCTAATACATTGTCTGCCCAGTTCCGTTCGTTTGATGGTTATCTCCAAGATTTGCAGTCAGGTGTTAATGGGCAAATAAAAGATGAAATCACTCAAATTAATAATACGACGACTCAAATCGCATCGATTAACCGTGAAATTTCTCTAGCAAGAGCGCAATTAGGTGAAGCACCGAATAGCCTATTAAATCAGCGTGATCAGATGATTTCCGAGTTAAACGAAAGATTGGATGTGCGCCTTAATATCCAAGATGGTAAAACCTATAATCTAACTCTTCCTAATGGCCAGCCGCTTGTTACCGGTGATACCGCTTATAAACTTGAAGCGATAGAGTCGCAAAGTGATCCGCAAAGAGTGGTAGTGGGTTACCGAGAGGGAGCCCAAGGAAACGGAAATTTAGTTGCTTTAGACGAGGGATTGATTAGCGGTGGCGCGTTAGGTGGTTTGATGAGCTTTCGCTCAGACACGCTAGATAAAACGCAGAATCAAATTGGCCAGTTAGCCTCCTCATTGGCATTAGCTTTTAATGAGCAGCATCAGCAAGGAGTAGATTTACAAGGAGATCAAGGCGAAGCGTTTTTCAGCTTAGGTAAGCCAAATGCTTACTTTAATGCTGAGAATGGTGGCAGCGCTAGCGTTGAAGCGACTTTTGACCTGGAAGATATCAGTGCATTAAAAGCGACCGATTACTCTATTAAAGTGACTGACGCTGCAGCTACACCACCAACATTTGAAGTTACTCGTAAAGATGATGGTTCGTTAGTCGATGTTGAATTCGAGGATACTACAGACACGCTAAGCTTTGGCGGTGTCAATGTCGTTTTTACGGATCTTAATACGGCTCAAAACGGAGATCGTTTTGAAGTACAGCCCGTTCGCCGCGCCGCTGGCGGTATGGATAGCAATATTACGGATCTAGATAAAATTGCTGCGGCCAGCTTGGTTGAAAGTAAAGGTGATTTGGACATTAGCGAACTAACTGCTGCAAGCGGTGCTTTTAGCGATAACGAGAGTTATGAACTAAATGTTGACGATACTGGTGACCTGGCGGTTATGCCGACAACACCAACAGTGACCGTTACACGGGGTGATTCAGTCCTTACTTCTGGTACACCTCTGGAAGCGGGAGACAAAATCAGTATTGACGGTCTAAGCTTTACCCTGGATGCACTTCCAGTCGGCGAAGCTAGTCTTGTCATCAGCCGAAGTGACGCTAGCGCGGGCGATAATCGTAACGCCCTGGCACTGCAGAATATGCAGGCTGAATCGATTGTGGGGGGGAGTGCTTCTGTCAGCGGTGCTTATGCATCTATTGTCAGTGATGTAGGTAATCGAACTAATATTGTTCAAGTTAATTTAGATGCACGCCAAGGTTTAACCGATCAATTAAAGGCAGTACAGCAGTCTGAATCAGGCGTTAGCTTAGATGAAGAAGCTGCTAATTTGATCCGCTTTCAGCAGTATTATCAAGCGAACGCACGTGTGATTGATACGGCTTCCAATATTTTTGACACCATTTTAGGTCTGCGAAGCTAACTTATAGGAGTCTATTTCATGCGCATTAGCAGCGTAACTATGTACGACCAAAGTACGGCTTCTATTAATCGTCAACAGAGCGATTTCTTGAAAGTTAGCCAGCAGATTGCCAGTGGCCGACGGGTAGTGAATCCTTCTGATGACCCACAAGCTGCTTCACGGGCAGTGGGCGTAGACCAGTCAAAAGCCGTTACACAGCAGTATGCCGATGCGCGAGTATCGGCACGTAATTCGCTATCACAGACTGAAAGCATCTTAAACAGTGTTAGCGATGCGGTGACTAGCGCCAAAACACTCTTGATTCAAGCATCGAGTGACACGCTGAGTGACGTGGATCGTGAGTCAATCGCCAGTGAGCTCAAAGGCGTTTATGAAACGATGCTGGGCCAAGCCAATGCCACTGATGGTAACGGTCGTTACCTGTTTGGGGGCTATAAAGATAATGCCCCGCCGTTCGTAAAGTCAGCCGATGGCAGTGTGCAGTATCAGGGCGATAGTAATGTACGCGAACAGCGCGTGGATGCTTCGCGGCTAATGCCGGTTAACGATAATGGCGAGACTATCTTCAAGAGCGTTCCAAGCGGTGCGGGCTATATAGCTGAGTCGGTCAAGACTAGTGCCCAGGGCGAGCGCCTAGTTGGAGAGGGCGCTAGAAACGATGGCACCGTAACATTCACTGGTCCGCAGATAAGTGATGTAAACGCCGAGGGCTACGGTGACAATTACCGCATTGTATTCACTGAAAATACTGGCGCTGACCCTAAAAGTGAGTTTATCTACCAAGTACAGCGTTTTGAAGATGATGAATGGCAAACCGATGCTGGTAGTTTGGTTGCTGAAGGTGAATATACGGGAGCAGGTCAGCAGTTATCCTTTGGCGGTATTAATATTACGTTAGAGGGTGAACCAGCTAAAGACGATGAGATTTTAGTGGCACAAGCTGGTGGGGACGTTCGTGGTGCTGATCTCTTTCGAACCATGGAAGAAGCTATCAGGGTTTTGGATTTTCCAGCGGATGATCCAACCAAAAAAGCTGACCTGCGCAACACTTTGAATACTGCTATGCGCGATCTGGACAACAGCCTAGATAATGCCCTAACCGTACGCGCTTCTGCTGGTGCGCGGCTCAATGAGCTTGATGTTATTGATGCTGTCGGTAGTAACCGTATGCTGAACTATGAGCAAACGTTGTCCGATCTGGTCGATCTTGATTACGCAGAAGCCATTTCTGAGTATAGCTTGCGCCAAGTAGGTATGCAGGCAGCGCAAAAAGCGTTTGTCGATATTAAAGGCTTATCGCTATTTAACTATATGTAACGAGCGTTTTGTTCTTACACGGTTTACTAAAAAACCCCAGGCTTTACAAAAAGCATGGGGTTTTTACGTTAAAGGTGCCATTGTTTCGATTAGGTTTTGCAGAAAGTCTAATCCTTGAGTAAATAGCCGCTGCAGAAAGCGGCTAATATCGGTCATTAATACCATCATCAATATCAGACCCACGATGAGCGAGGTAGGGAAACCAATATTGAAGACGGTGAGCTGAGGGGCGGAACGGTTCAGTATGCCCAATGCCAGATTGATGGTTAGTAGGGAGCCCACTAGCGGCAGTGCCAATAACATACCCGCCGCAAAAATCGTCCCCGCGTAGCGGGCTAGCAAAATAAACGCATCTGGGTTGAACGTCCCAATGCCAATGGGTAGCGTTTGGAAGCTCATAATCAAGGTTTCAAGCACCATTAAATGGCCATTCATCGCCAAGAACATGAGCAGTGTGATCATATAGAGAATACGCGATAGCACCATAATGTTGGTGCCGCTCGCTGTATCAAAAAAGCTCGCAAATGCTAGGCCCATTTGAAGACCGATAAAGTCCCCGGCTGCTTGAACAACCGCAAACATGATATGCATGACGAGACCCATCGCCAAGCCAATCAGTATCTGTTCGATCATAATGCCGACGCCAGCCCAGGACATGATGGCGATAGCCGGCATAGTTGGTAGAATCGGCGCAATCACAAAGGCAATGAGGGCAGCAAGGCCGACTTTGGCTTGATTGGGAACACTCGAGTGCCCCCAAAGCGGGGAGGCGGCCATAAAGGCAGTGATGCGCGCAAACGGCCATAAAAAAGCCACTAGCCACCCTTGTAGCTGTGCGAAAGTGACTTCGACCATCGGCTTACATCACCATATTAGGGATGTTGGTAAATAGGCGGTGTGTAAAGTCAGTAATTAAGCCAATCAGCCAGGGGCCAGCAAACACCAGCACCGCAAACACGGCAAGGATTTTAGGAATAAATGTCAGCGTCATTTCATTTATCTGAGTCGCGGCTTGAAACAGACTAATGATAAGGCCGGTGAATAGCGCTGCCAGCAGCATGGGACCAGCAAGGAGAAGCGTTACACGCATGCCTTGGTACGCAATGCTCATCACCATTTCAGGGGTCATCGTAGAAATCCTATGTGGCGTATAAAACGCCACGGCTTATTTGATATAAAAAGCTATTTCAACAACACGCTATATCATGTAAAAGCTTTCAGCCATCGAGCCAATAATAAGCTGCCAACCATCCACTAAAATGAACAGCATCAGTTTAAAGGGTAACGAGATTGTGATGGGCGGTACCATCATCATCCCCAGTGCCATCAGCGTGCTGGCGACAACTAGGTCGATGATTAAGAACGGAATAAAAATAGTAAAGCCAATTTGAAAAGCGGTTTTCAGTTCGCTGGTAACAAAGGCAGGCAACAAAACACGCATAGGCAACTCTTCTGGTCCTTGCATAGGGCCTACATCCGCCAAGCGAACGAATAAAGCCAAGTCGGGCTCGCGGGTTTGGGCAAGCATAAATTCACGAAAGGGGTCTTGGGCAAGTAATAAAAACTCTTCAAAATTTATTGTTTCATTAGTCAGTGGCACCCAGGCGTTGTCATAGACCTGTGCCAATACCGGCGACATAATAAAAAAAGTTAAGAACAGTGCGATCCCCAAGAGCACTTGATTGGGCGGTGTTGCCTGGGTGCCCATTGCTGTACGCAATAGGCTAAGCACAATGATGATGCGTGTAAAACTGGTCATCATCAGCAGCATTGAAGGTAAAAACGCTAGCGAGCTCAGAAAGAGCAGGGTTTGCAGCGAAAGCGACCACTGTTGCCCGCCATCCTCTAAGGGCTGCGAGATAATCCCGGGTATTTGCTGAGCATGCGCTGGCGCGGCGATAAAGCACACAACCATAGCGGTAATCAGCCATAGCCAGCGCTGACTACCACGGTTAGCAATATAATCTTTTGAAACACATGGCTTAAAAAAACAGGGCCAAGAAAGGTGCATCCATTGCCTCATGGCGTCTTATAGGGATCGGAGGGAGCGGCTGACCCTTTGCGCTGGCTAGCGGCTAGCGCTTTAGATAAGCGTCGCGCAAAGCGCGAAGACGGAGGAGATGAGGCGGTGGGGGCGCGCTCTTCTGGCGCCGGGCGTTCGTGTAACTTAGTAATACGTCCCCCGCCAACGCCAATAACCAGCCATGTATCTTCCACTTCAACGATGACAACACGTTCACGGTTGCCCACCGCCGTGCTGCCCACGACACGTAAGTGAGCGCCATGACGAGTGGTGTGGTTGCTCCAACGCTTTAAAAGCGCCGTACAAATTAAAATGATCGCAATAACGAGGGCTAAAGCGGCGGCGGTTTTACCCAGCATAGCCATGCCCACTAATGACTCGCCCCCATTGCCTAGTGCATCAAGCGAGCCATTCTGCGCCGAGGTGGTAGTAACACTCATCGGTTCAATTTGTGAATTCGTTCGGAAGGTGTGACGATTTCAGTGATACGAATCCCGTATTTATCTTCAATAACAACGACTTCCCCTTGAGCAATTAAATAGCCATTAATCAAGATATCCATCGGCTCACCGGCGAGCCCTTCAAGCTCAATAACAGAGCCTTGTGCTAACTCCAGCAATTGCTTAATGGTTAGCTTGGTACGACCTAACTCCACAGTGAGCTTCACCGGGATATCCATGATCATCTCAAGCTCACGCGCCTGCGAGGAACCGCTGTCTGGGCTTAACGGGCGAAACACGTCATCACTCGCGGCTTTAGCGGGCGCTTTGGCTTCTGGCTCGTCAGCAGGCTCTTCTGAGCTCTCTTCAGCGGCTTCCTGCTCTGCCATGGCAGCTGCCCACGGATCTTCCTCTTCGCTGGCGGCGTCGGCGCTGGAGGCCGTCTCTTCTTGCTCGGACATGGCATCCGCCCAATCGTCTTCAGAGACGTTCTGATTAGGCTTATTGGGATCAGTCATGCTTTGGATTCCTTGGCTTTCTGTCGCGTAGGCACTTTAATAAAGTCTTTGGACGATGCGCTGTTCATAGCGGCATGGTCGATCAGATGTAAGACACGCAGCGCATGCTGTTGACGTTGGCTGCCGTACTCACACTGCATAACAGGCACACCATCCACACTGGCTGTAATTGAGCTTGGAATTTCTAGTGGGAGGACATCACCCTTCTTTAGCCCCATTACATGGGCGATACGGCTGGGTATCTGCGCAAACTCTGCCACCAACTCTACTTCTGATTGACGTAGCTCACTCGCCATACGGCGCGACCAACTGCCATCTTGGTCGTGGTTACTATCGTTGATCGGGTTGGCCAATAAATCCCGCAACGGCTCGATCATGGCGTAAGGCATGCATATCTGGAAATTGCTTGATAGATTGCCAACTTCAATATTGAACTTGGTATTCACCACGATTTCGTTAGGTGAGTTAGTGATGTTGGCAAATTTTGACTGTACTTCTGAGCGCAAAAAACTCACATCAAGTGGGTAAACGACCTTCCAGGCTTCTTGATAAGCATCAATTGCCAGATTGAGCAGGCGCTGGATAATACGTTGTTCAGTGTTGGTAAATTCGCGGCCGTCCGATTTAGTGACAAAACGACCATCGCCACCGAAAAGGTTGTCCACCACCATAAAAACGAGGTTAGGTGGGAACACCACAAGTGCAGAGCCGCGCAGCGGCTTCATCGACACAATATTCAGGTTCGTGGGTACGGGAACATTGCGAGAAAATTCGCTAAAGCTTTGATAGCGTACCGACTCTACTGTGATGTCTGCACTACGCCGTAATAGGTTAAACAGCCCGTTACGGAAGTAACGAGCGAAACGCTCATTGATGAAATCCAGCGCATGCAAGCGCTCACGAATAACGCGATGCTGAGTCGCCGGATCGTAAGCGCGAATACGCGATTCATCTTGCGTTTGGGAAGAGGAAGGCGATGACTCATCGTCTCCGCTAACACCCTTTAGCAGGGCATCAATTTCTTCCTGGGACAGTAGATCGTCCTGTGACATGAACGGCTCCAGTTCCCGAGGTTATTGCACAATAAATTCAGTGAATAAAACTTCACGCAAATCAAGCGGCGGCTGATTTTCCGTTAACGGGACGTTTAGTCGGTCAACAATCGACTGAGCAAGCTGCTGTTTACCTTCCGTTGAGGTAAGTTCATCAGCCTGCTTGCCGGAAAGCAGCATTAATAAACGGCTACGCACTTGGGGCATATGTTCTTCAAGAATGACTTTGCTTTCCTCGTTCCCAACGCGAAGGGTCACGCCTGTATAGAGTAAACGTGAGCCATAGCCGTCATCGACGAGGTTGACGGTAAAGGGTTCAATGCGCATAAAAATGGGCGTCGCGCGCTCCATCGCCTGCTGTACTTCTGCCGTTTCTGTACCATCTTTACGCTGGTCGATTACCATATAAATAGCGACCGCTGCGCCTATCGACGACAGCAGCACCAAGATAATCATTATCCAGAGCAGTTTTTTTGACCCGCCGCTTGTTTCTGCCATTTGCGATTCCTGTGAACTCCATGCGTATCACTAGCAAAGTATTATGCCTAAAGCGCATGCTGGTGATGAAATGAACAGGCTTGTTTGGCAAGCCTATCTTTTGGTTTAGTTATCTCGTGTGCTCGGCACCAGAATAATCATACAGAGTCAGGCGACCCCTATTAAGCGTAAAGGGCTAAGCGTAAAGGTCGACTCGTCCATCGATGATCAGTGGGCTGCTTTCGGCACTTAACGAGAGTTTCTCACCCTCGCCTTCATCGCCACTGTCACTGCCTATTCCTGTGCCTCGTCCACCGCCTGATTGGGCAAAGCCCTGTGCATTAGGGTCTCGCTGTTCTCCTACCGATGTCTCGCCTAGCGAAATACCTTGTTCAGCCAATGCTTCCCTTAATTGAGGAATCGCTTGTTCAAGTACTTGTCGCACCTGAGCATGGGCGGACAAAAAGTGTGCTTGCGCCCCTTGTTCACCAAATTTTAAAGAGATAGATAGCGGCCCTAGCTCTGCTGGATTCAACTGCATTTGGACGTGTTGTTCGCCCCCACGCTGTGAAATCTGCACCAACTGTTGGCCAAGCTGTTGTGGCCAGGCAGGGCTTGTAAAGGGCGTTGTTAAGGCAGCGGGTGTCGGGGCGACTGTGGGAGTAAACCCTTGTGCAGAAGGTGTTGAAGCTAACGGACCACTGCCAGCGGCTAACGAAAAGCCTGTAGGTAAGTGCTCACTGGATTGACTTCCTTTTGGTGCTCCCTCAAGCGTCATTAGAGCCCTCATTAGGGCTTCGCTGCTGATCTGTGAGGTGGCGGCAGCGCTGGTATTAACTTGCGCAAAGAAAGTATCAGATTGAGCTCGTGGAGCAGCCTGAATGTCCATAGCCGGTGCAGGAGCGCTGGTTAAGCGAGCTGTATCAACAGGCAAGGATTGATCGCTCTGACCACCCTGGCGTTGGGCAATCAGGCCATTTAGCGCGGAGACCAACTGTGCTGCTTCAACTTGGCTAATATTAAGCTGCTCGGCGACAGTCTCTAGCGCTAGAGAGGGGCTGCCATCCTGTGTAGAAGCAGTAGCTAAAGGCTGGGCGCTTTGAGCTTGGTTCATCAGGGAATTCAATGCTGCTGCAAGCTCGTTGACTTGATCCTGATTAATATTTAACTGTTCTGTAATGATCTCGAAGGCAGCCGGAGTCATTGGTGATTCAGGCTGTGCTTGAGGGCTACTTTCAGAAAATGAAGCCATTAGGGCGAGACGAGCAGCAATCTCGTCAAGGGGCGTGGCAGATTCCGCACCCTTAAGCTCCAGCGTGTCTACTTTGATCTTTGAATTCGGCAGTTCAAGCTGAGCCAGTAGATCAGATAAGTCGCTTTCACTGAGATCAAGCCCGAGTGCTTCAAGGACGGCGTTCAAATCCTCGCTATCCATTTCTAGCGCGTCAGATAAGAGGCTACCGAGTGTATTGAGCTGTGCTTGGTGTGAAGCTGTCTGTAACGAGCCATTCTCACTAAGCGTAGGTGCCGACAAGCGTTGCGCGGCAGAAGCTTGTGAAAACGCCTGCTGGAAAAAACCGTTGGGAGAATCTTGCCGGCTGAAAGTGCCATGAGACTGCGTCTGAGGCGAGCTTTGGCTGGCTGAAAGCAACTGGTGAATAGTCATGGTCAGTTCCCTGGCACCGCTAATGCGGAGTGTCGTTATGCTGACGAGCCAAACGGCTAGTCACCAGATCATCGTTAGTTTTTTGTTCATGACGCTCGCTGCGGCGGTGCTCTTCTAACAGTCGACGCGACGCCAGTGTATCGTAGGAAGAGAGCTTGCGCTGCTCTTGTTGCCAGTTCTTTTGACTCTGCTGAACGCTTGCCTGCTGTGTCGCTAACGCTTGCCGGGCACGGCTTAGGGCTGTATCCAGCGAGGCTAGAAATTGTTGATAGTTGTACATGGTGGCAGGGTCAATGCCATCGCGCATCGCTTTCTGCAATCGCTCAGCATACTCGGCTCGGTAACTCAGCAGCGACTGTAGTTGAGCGGTCGTTTGCTGCTCTGTTTGTCTCTCTTGCGCTAGTACTTTGCCCGCTTGATCGCGAGAGTCTCTGGCTAAGTCGGTTAGCATTTCGAGTTGCGATGTACTCATGTACGCCCTCCCACCAGTGAGCGCAACGCTTGACGAGAATCGGCAAGCGTTGCGCTCTCATTAATATTTTGTTGAAGGAAGTTCTCTAATGAAGGGAACCGTTTCACCGCCTCGTCGAGCTGTGGGTCGTGACCAGGGCTGTAGGCACCGACACTAATAAGGTCCCGGTTACGCTGGTAGCGCGAAAACAACTGCTTGAAAACACGCGCTTCCTGGAGTTGCTCAGGAGCGGTGATCGAGGTCATCGCCCGGCTGATGGACGCTTCTATATCAATGGCAGGATAATGTCCTGCTTCTGCTAACGTTCTTGATAACACAATGTGCCCGTCTAAGATGGCGCGAGCAGCATCGGCAATCGGGTCCTGCTGATCGTCGCCTTCCGTAAGAACTGTATAAAACGCTGTTATCGAACCGCCGCCGCGCTCAGCGTTGCCTGCGCGCTCTACTAAACTAGGTAATTTGGCAAACACTGACGGCGGATAGCCTTTGGTGGCGGGTGGCTCACCGATAGCCAGGGCAATTTCCCGCTGGGCCATGGCATAGCGAGTCAGCGAATCCATAATCAGCAGCACATTACGGCCCTCATCGCGAAAGCCTTCCGCTAGGCGGGTCGCGTAAGCCGCGCCCTGTAAGCGTTGCAGTGGCGAGGTGTCAGCGGGGGCCGCCACTACCACGGCACGCCGTCGACCTTCCGGGCCTAAAATATTGTCGATAAAGTCCTGTACTTCACGGCCCCGTTCACCAATCAAGCCAACTACAATCACATCGGCCTTGGTATAGCGAGCCATCATCCCTAACAGCACCGATTTACCTACCCCCGAACCTGCAAAAAGCCCCATCCGTTGCCCTCGCCCTACGCTTAGCAGCGCATTAATTGCGCGGATGCCGACATCGATCTGTTCTTCAATAGGGGCGCGTGAAAGGGGATTAAGAGAGGGCGTGCTGAGTGTTGCACGAGGCGTTTCTTCTATGTTTTTGAGTAAGTTTTCGCGATCATCAAGCGGGTTGCCGTTGCCATCAAGCACGCGGCCTAGCAAATCTTCGCCTATTGGGAATCGCCGTGCGCTGTTGCTACCGCCTTCATCCAATGGGGAAACGCGTGCGCCAGGCATTAACCCGGAAACCTCTTCTAGCGGCATTAAATACAGTTTGTCACCGGCAAAACCGACCACCTCGGCTTCAGCGTGTTTGTCACTATCAGCCAAGCGACCATCACTGCCCGGTAATTCAATGCGACATGCGCTGCCGACGGCCACTCGTAACCCGACCACCTCAATCACCATACCTGTCGCGCGAATGACGCGACCGCTATTGCGGTAACGCGGCAAATGACTGACGCGCTGCTGCGTGCGTCGCACTGCCTTATTCCAGCGATGTTGATGGGGACAGGTAGTATCTGCCATAGCGTATATGCCTAGGATGTGGGGACGTTAGAAGGTGGTGGTGAATTGAGGCCACGTTTGCGCGACTGAGCTTGAATGGTCTGCCAGCGGCTTTCGAAAGTCGCGTCAATTTCCCCTTGAGCACTGGTGACCCGGCAGCCGCCACGGGCAAGTTGATCATCGGGCTGCAGCTTCCAGTTGGCGGCCTTAAGTTCATTACCTAAGTGTTCTTCTACCAAAGAGTGATCATTGGGATTGAGCCACAAGCGCTGCTGACCTACCAAGGGCGGCTCGGTGTGCAGAAGTTCGCGCACCATCGCTAAAATCTGCTCAGGCGTTTCCTGTATGGCATCACTGGCAAGCTGTCTGCCGGTCGCTAGCGCTAACTCAACCAGGTCATGGGCGATGGTGTCGTCAATGCGCTCTAGTGCATCAGAGAATTGCTTTGCAAGGCTTTGTAGCGGGGTAACGGTTAGCCGAATTTGCTCTTGTAACTCCACTTGTGCCTGCTCAGCGGCTTCTGACAAGCCTTTTTCCATTCCCTCTTTGTGGCCCTGTTCAAAGCCTGCCTTATAGCCTTCTTCTTCCGCTTCCAGGCGAATACGGTCATGGAGTTCCTGGCGCTCTTTCTCTTCACGCTGGCGCGCCAGTTCGGCTGCCTTTTGCGCCGCCTGTACCTTGCGTTGGTGAGCCGTGGGTTCCTCGCCATCAGCAACGCGCTCAGCCGTGGTGGCCAGCTCATCCATTTGCCAGCGGCGCCAATCGCCATGGCGATCAAATTTAGGCGAGTGAGTATTAGACATACTCATCATCTCCACCTGCTAGGACAATTTCACCTGAATCAGCTAAGCGCCGCACAACCTGCAAAATGGCTTTCTGCTCGGTCTCCACTTGAGAGACACGGATGGGGCCGCGGGCTTCCATATCTTCGCGCACTAAATCGGCGGCGCGCTGCGACATATTGCGCAGGAATTTGTCCACCAAGGCGTCCTGAGCACCTTTAAGGGCCACCACCAGCGAGTTGGTATCGACTTCCTGAAGCACCATTTGAATGGCACGGTTGTCGAGGTCGAGCAGATTCTCGAATAGGAACATTTCGTCGATGATTTTCTGTGCCAAATCTTCGCTGTGCGAGCGAACTGTTTCGATGGCGGTCTCTTCTTGAGAAGAGTTCATTAAGTTAAGAATCTCGGCCGCTGTTCTTACGCCGCCCATTTTGCTGCGCTTGAGGTTCTGGCCGTCGAGCATACTGGTAAGCACTTCGGTCAGTTCCTGTAAGGCGGCGGGCTGAACGCCGCTAAAGGTGGCAATCCTTAGAACGACATCATTGCGTAGCTTCTCTTCAAATAGCTCCAGGATATCAGCAGCTTGATGACGATCCAGGTGAACCAGAATAGTCGCAATAATTTGTGGATGTTCGTCGCGAATCAACTCAGACACCATGGAGGCTTCCATGAGATTGAGTGCGTCGATGCCAGAGTTGCCGCCCGTCGTTTCGAGAATATCTTCGATCAGGCTAGTGGCGCGTTCGCTACCCAGTGCTTTGGTCAGCACCGAGCGAATGTGGTCGCTTGAATTCAGGTTAAGCGCTACAAACTCTTCGGTTTCTTTATGGAAAGCTTCGAGCACCGCTTTCATGTCGTCATGGGAGACCTGATTCAGACGGGCCATCTCCATACTAATTTCTTGCACTTCATTGGCACCAAGGTACTTAAACACCTCAGCGGCACTGTCTTCATCGAGTGCAAGCAATAAGACGGCGCTCTTGCGGGCACCGCTCATTTCAGCAATTGAACTACTCATTAGCATTCATCCAGCTACGAATGATCATCGCGACCATGCGGGGGTCTTCCTGGGCCATTTCACGCAGGTCATTGAGGTTATGCTCATAAAGTGAGGTCTTACGCCGCCGCTTGGGCTTAGCGTAGGTCTCATCGCCCTCATCAGAGGACTCTTCACCCTCTTCGCCATCTTCGTCGCCTACGCTCGCGGCCAACGTACCGCCAGGTACTGCAGTTGCCATAACCGGGGATTGGGTATAGCGCTTAATTAAGGGGCGCAAAATCAGTAGGTAGAGTAATAAGATAGCCAGCGCAACCAGCAAGTAGCGACCTACAGTGGCGGCTATTGAAAGGGTGTTGGGTTGCTGCCACCACACGACGTCAGTGGTTTCATCAACACTGCGCGCGAAGGGTGAATTGACGACTTCTACCTCATCGCCACGAAGCTGCGAGAAGCCCATTGCTTGACGAACCAGGCGCTCAATTTGAGCGATCTCAATGTCCGTTAGGGCAACATCTACCCACTCGCCTTCGTCATTCATTTCTGTGCGGTAATTCACTACCACTGCCGCCGATAGCCGCTCGATCTGGCCGAGACGGTGTTGCACATGCTCAATGCTGCGATCAACTTCGTAGTTGATAACGTCGTCTTGGCGTAAGTTACGCAGCGCTTCAGGGGGCGCGTCCTCTTGCTGGTCGTCAACTTCTGGGTCGCCCTCTTCCGCTGGTTCATTAATAGGGGAGGGCAGGGTGCCTGGCGGTGTATTGCTTAGCGCACCTGGAATGCCAGTGGCCAATGGGTCTTCGCCATCAAAGGCAAGGCTGAGCTGACGGCTACGCACGGCGGCTTCGTTAGGTGGCTGATTGGGGCCGTAGCGTTCAGACGTTTCCTCGCGTCGTGAGAAGTCTATTTGTGCGGCAACTTGGGCACGCACATTATCGCGACCTAAAATGGGCGTTAAAATATGTTCAATACGCTGCTGGTAGGAGCGCTCAACTTCGACAATATACTCAAGCTGCGAACCATCGAGATCGTTTCCGCTGCCTGTTTCGGCAGACAGCAAGCGACCATCCTGGTTAACCACGGTGACGTCTTCAGCAGCAAGGTCGGGAACGCTGCCTGAGACCATGTGGACGATAGCGCTAACTTGCCCTTCACCCAGCACGCGGCCGGGTAATAGCGTGAGCACCACAGATGCTTTCGCAGGTTCACGATCGCGAATAAATACCGATGGTTTGGCCATGGAGAGGTGAACACGAACGCCTTCGACTGGCCCTAGTGATTCAATTGAGCGCGCCAGCTCGCCTTCCAGGCCGCGCTGATAATTAATCTGCTCAGCAAATTGGCTAATCCCAAACGCCTGGCTATCCATCAGTTCCAGGCCCAAATTGCCACCACGGGGAAGGCCCTGCTCAGCTAGTTGCAAACGCAAGGTGTGGACTTGGTCGCTAGGCACCATTAATGCTTGGCCGCCCTCGCTGAACTGATAGGGAATGCCGCGGGCATCAAGCTCGTTGATAATGCCGCCGCCATCGGATTCGCTCAAGTTGCTATAAAGAACGCGATACTCTGGGCTGCTTGCCCACATGAAGAGGGCTGCCACAATGGCAATAGAGGCGGCGCCGGCGATGAGTAGCGCCACCAATGGATTACCACGCAGTTGCTTCAGCGTACGCCCAAAGGCCGAGTCGCTGGCGGCATCACGTTCGGAATTTCCATTAGCGGTACCGCCACTGCGAGGGGCGGCTTGATTCGTACTAGTTTGACGGCCTGCCGTTGCACCGGTTTCGCTCATGCGACCCTCCTAAGGGGCAGGCAAAACTGGCGTCGGCCCAGGCGCATCACCAAAGAAGGCATAGGCTATATCCGTCAATCGCGGTTATCCGCCAAAATGATGAAGCGGAATTGTGATGGACGCCATTATCCGGTGACTAGTCCAGCCTAAAGGAGCGATAAGCTTCGCTTTTTATGCGCATTTGTCTGTATGAGGTTAATCACTTCAGTGTTAGGCTTTTTGCATTAGTTCTTTTTTGCGAATTGAGGTAAGCGTATGAGCACTCCCGCAATACAGGCTACGCTACAACAAATGCAAGGCTTGGCAACTCAGGCGGCATCCACGCAGCCTCTTAGCGGTGCTCAGGCGTCAACAGCGGTAGGGCACGGCGGTTTTGGCGGTGAATTGCAGGCTTCCATTCAGCGTATTAACCGTCTTCAGCAAACGGCTAACAGCCAGGCGATGGCTTTCCAGGCGGGCGACCCTAACTTGCAGCTCAACGATGTGATGGTTGATATGCAGAAATCCAGCGTTGCTTTTCAAATGGGGCTTCAGGTTCGCAATCGCTTAGTGTCTGCATATCGTGACGTTATGAATATGCAAGTGTAGAGCTTTAGGCTTCCAAAGAGATGATCTGCCCTTGCATTGCCTCTAGCCGCTCAGCAATTTTTAGTACTTCTTCCGCGGGAATTTGGCGTATGACGTCTCCAGACTCTCGGTCGATTACTCGTGTAATGACGCGTGATGTCTCTTCGCTTAACTCAAACTCTAAGCCGCGTGGGCGCATCGCTTCGTTAATGCGTTGAATGGGCTCGATAAGTTTGTCAGCGGAGATTTCTCGTTCGTCTTGGTCGATATTTTTAATTTGAATGTTCGTTGGCGCTAGCTGGGCCAGCGTGTTTTCTAGCCGTTGTCCCGGGTTTAGGTTGGTGAGAACCGAGGTCAGCGGCTTGGTTGCTTCAGCAGGGGGTAATGAACTCATGGGGCACATTCCTCTTTAGTTAGCTTTGGCAACCGGTTGTGGTGCAGCAGCGAGTAACGGCGGCTTCAGCTTGGATTTTTAATTATCAATATACGCCTCTACCTTTTTATCGGCATGGCGCAGAAAAACTTTATGCTGCACCGGGGGGGGGCTGTTTGTTGGCGCAAGAGCCAGATACATATTCTTCTGCCTCTGCTTCTATAGTCTTTTAATAAGCATAGGAATGATGGCTTTTTGTGCATACGCCCCGCTGTTGGCATCTGATATGCTTCTGCGCTTTGCGGTGAACTAATTAACGCATAAGAGTAAGTGAGGCGAGCATGGCAGCGCAGCAGGATGAGTTTGAAACAGTAGCAAGCACAACGGTAATTGAGTCTCTGCTGAACGCGCTAATTGAAACGGGCGGAGTATCCCTGTGTCTCGCCACGGCTGATGCGCGTCCAGAACCTATTGTATTGATGGAGCAGCATCGGGACCAAACCTTGGTGATGGATCTCTCCTCGGTTGATTATTTGCTTCACCACTTGCAGGGCGGTGCTGCTTTCTACTTGCGCGGGCAGGCTCAGGGGAAAGTGGTTCAAACACCTCTCTTGCACTTGACGGAAACGCGCCATGCAGGTGGGCGTTTTTTGTGTTGCAGTGATTACCCTGCGACGTTAGACGTACTTCAGCGCCGTGAATCCTTTCGCGCCGAGTTGCGAATGGGGATGGTGGTGGCGGCCAGTTTGGGTAGTGGGGATGCCGAGGTGGCTGGCGAGCTAAAAGACCTTTCCCAAGACGGCTGCCAACTTGAGTTGCCGTTAGCGGCCAGTGGTCTATTGGCAGAAGATGCTAACTCGCTAAAGTTGGCGTTTACCTTTCCTGACGGCACTTATTTTGAAGTGCTTGGCGATGCCCGGCATCAAAAAACTGATGCTGAACGGCACCTGCTGCGTGTTGGTTTTAACTTCGTTGAGTGCAGCGCGGAGCAAGAACGCCAAATTTGGTATTTTGTGTGTGAAATTGAACGTGAGGCTGCCCGTTATAACAAAGAGCAACAGGACGAGCGCCAGCCCTCTCCACTGTTTGTATTACCGAATAAGCGTTCTGGCGCAGACGAGCTACTGGGGCGACGAGATGTTAAGCGTTACGCCACGCCGATGGCGCGACGACTGGTAAAGGTAGCCGCCTATTTAGATGCGCAGCTACTATCGTTGCAGCAAGGCAGTGATATCGATGGGCGCCAGCTCTCTCGTTATGCTGATCGAATATTGGATCTTCACGATGAGGATCGTGAAGCCTTGCTGTTTGCCTCCCGCTGCTTATTTCCAGAGCCTTTGGTGGTGCGCCACGGCATTGCAGTGGCCATTCATTTGCTTGATTTTGTGGGCGCGAGTATGCCGCGAGAATTGCGCAAAGCGATTGTCGCCAGTGGTCTTATTCATGATCTTGGCAAGGCGCTGGTTCCCCAGGTGTTGTTTAAGGCGCCGCATTTTGAGGCAAGTCATCGAAAAGTAGTCAGCGAGCATGTCCAGTTGCTGTTAGATCGCTTGCACGGCTGTCAGTGGCTGTCAGTGGCGATTGTGCAGGCCGTTATTGGAGGGATTAATGAGCGTATGGACGGCAGTGGTTATCCTGAGGGAGTAGGTGGGACTGAGCTCAGTGAGTTAGCGAAAGCCAGTGCTGTTGTTGATGTGGTCGAGGCGATGAGGCGTGACCGCGCTGATCGTCCCGCTAAAACGGTACAGCAAATTTATCGTCATTTATTACAGCATCCACATCAATTCGATATGCGTTGGATCAAGCGCTATATCGAGCATTTCAAGGGGCTACCTGTGGGTTCGCTGGCGCGTTTTTCCAGCCAGCAACAGGGTTGGATATTGCGCCTAGATGCAAAGGGTAATCCCACCGAGGTGTTGCTTGCACCGCAAGCTGAACCGCCCATGCGTGACAATGTCGGGGCGATAGTAAAGGACGATGTCACTGAGCGGCTTGGGCGAACGGTAGGCGAAATCGCTGTTTCTACCTGAAAGTGCAAAAAGCGCTAGTGAATGGTTAGCCATTCGTTGCCGTCAAATAGGCCTGGGTAAAAAAGCATTGCGAGACGTTAAAGTCCCTCTGGCTCGCGCCGATAGTTAATAGTAGCAGCGTGCAGTTTGCTGTTTTATATCTTTTAATCTTCGTGGTTCCCCGCTATAGGCGATAACCAAACCACGCACAGGAGTTCCGCTTATGACTTACTCTCGCGGTGGCGCCGCCTATGGGCGTGGAGCTAACGCTTATGCGCGTATCGGCGTAGAAAGCGGAGTGATGTCGGCAGACCCACATCAACTTATTGTGATGTTATTTGACGGCGCTCAAGCGGCTATTCGCGCTGCCCGCATTCATATGCAGGCAGGCAATATAGCTGAGAAAGGTAAATCGATATCAAAAGCGCTTGATATCGTTAATAACGGTCTCGCCGCCGCGCTCGATCAGGAGAAAGGTGGAGAAATTGCCGAGCGCTTAGCGTCTTTGTATGACTATATTGTACGCCTGCTGTTGGCGGCTAATCTGCGTAACGATGAAGAGAGCTTAAATCAAGCCGAGCGTTTGCTTGAAGATATTGGCTCAGCGTGGCGCGATATTGGCCAACAGCAGAGCGCGTGAGGCAATAATGTTAGCTTCTACCACCGCTTGTGACCAAAATGCTCAACAGTCATTGCTTGCTAGTTACGAAGCGCTATTGAGCAGCGTTGAATACATGCATGAACTTGCCAATGCTGAGCAGTGGGCCGAGCTCATTGACCAACGTACCAACTATGTTGTGTTAGTGGAGCAACTGCGTGAGTTGGATGCGACCGTGCTGCTTGACGGTGCTGCCCAACAACGAAAGGCAGAGTTGCTTGAGAGCATACTTGAGCACGATGTTGATATCCGGCGTCGCTTGGTAGCACGTCGAGATGAGCTGGGTAAGCTAATTGGGGTGTCGCAACGTCAGCGCGACTTGCATCGCGCTTATGCACCCCAGCAGGGCGCAGGGGTGTCCTATGCCGCCGATGATGCTGATGTTACGGGGTCATCGTGAGCGGTATTACCCCTCTCATTGATACGCTCTTGAACCAAGTGTTAGGGCGACAAGGGGAGGTGTCGCTGCAGCGGGCGTTAGATCAACCAGTTAAGCCCGTTGCGCCTGGAGAAGGGCCGCGTGCCGTAATGCGTGACGCTAATTTAGATGGAAGAGCGCCAGCGACACCATTAAATGATTTAAAGCGCTTGCCCCTTCCTCTTGATGGTGGAAAAGCGCTACCCCGCGGTGAGCCGCTGCCTTCTCCGCCGGGGTCAACCCAAACCCATTTTAGCCCCGCTGCACGAACTATTGCTGACGTGCTGCTGCGCTTTCCAGCACCTCCCTCCGTCATGCGACCCGAAGCGCCTCTTTTCACCAGCCCAGAAGCACCCGGAGTCAGCGCCGTTGCGACCC
Source organism: Vreelandella arctica (assembly GCF_037070215.1). Taxonomy (NCBI): domain Bacteria; kingdom Pseudomonadati; phylum Pseudomonadota; class Gammaproteobacteria; order Oceanospirillales; family Halomonadaceae; genus Vreelandella; species Vreelandella arctica. The sequence continues at coordinate 30,081 of NZ_JBANSN010000020.1, forward strand.
GCTTGGAAGCGAGCATCCGCGACAGCGGGCTGTTCTACGAGTCGCATTTAAAACGGTGGTTCCAGGGCGCGGGAACCCGCCAACAGTTAATGAATGAACCTCAAATGCAGCCTGGGCCGCGCCCTTTGGCGCCCTTGTTACCCGCTGGGTTGGGCGTCACCAATGGGTTAACGGGATTAGCACCATTGGTCACACCGGGGGCTCAGGCGGCTGGGCAAGGGGTAACTATCCTGCCTAACGTGCCGTTAGTACCGGTGACTCAAGAAAATGGCTTGGCGCCTCGGCAGAATTTAGTGGCGGCTGCTCCGCTTATGAATTCACCAGGTGCGGCTACCCAGGCGCCTTCAGCTGCTATGCCCAGTTCAGCGCCTGAGAGTAATCAAGCAAGAGTAGATCTAAGTCACGCAAGGGAAGTGACTGAGCTGATAGCTAACCGTCCAGCGCGGGATGTCGTGCATGAAAGCCTACAGAGCCTAGTGCGTCAGCAGCTTGAGATGTTGGTGATGCCCACTATTCGCTGGGAAGGCGATGTTTGGGCAGGTATTTTTATGGCCTTAGTGATTAATTTGCCCGCTCGTGAAGAGGGGCAAGAGAACAAGCAGCAAGAGGGTGAGCCAGAGGGTGGTTGGCGCTCAGATATGCGGCTAGACGTTCCTAACTTGGGGTCGTTCAATGCTTCGTTATGGCTCTACCGAAATGTGCTGAGTATCGACTTCACCACTGAAAGCACAGAGGCCCATCAACGAATTAACGCTGGTTTACCAGCGTTAGAGAAGCGCCTGAGTGCTTTAGACTTACAGAAAGTGCAGCTTCGCGCACGTTATGTCGAAGCGGAGGTAGCCCATGGACACGCCGGGTGAGCGTCGTCGTCAAGCTGTTGCGCTGGCTTACCAAGAGAATGACCGTGCCCCTCGTGTTGTGGCGAAAGGCTATGGAGATCTGGCCGAGCGCATTATGGCAGAGGCACAGCGTCAGGGTATTTATGTGCACGATGCGCCCGAGCTGGTAGCGCTTTTGATGCAGCTAGATTTGGACGCGGAAATCCCCGCCGGACTCTATCAAATTGTCGCGGAACTCTTGGTATGGGTGTTTGAGCTTTCAGAAGAAGGGCTAAGTCATCGTGAAATGCCTGAGTAGCCAATTACAGACGTTGTATGCAACCATGAGGATAGGTAATAAAAAGTCATTAATGGCGCCAGTACAATGGTCAACATATCGCGCCTGAGTCATTTAATGGGACATCATGAGTCAAACCAACTTTCTCGATGAAATTCAGGAAATAAATTTAGCTTATTTACTTCTGGCGCAGCGCTTGCTTGATGAAGATCGCGAGGCCGCCATGTTTCGCCTGAAAATAGATAGCGAGGTTGCTGAGCTACTTGTGTCGCTCAATGCTCGTCAGCTTACCAAACTGGCACGCACCAGCCAGCTATTGTGCCGGTTCAGCCAAACGAGTGCCGAGCGTCTGCGCCAGCTCACTGACAACCCTCGTGACCAGGGTTTGGCTGGGCTCCATGCTTCGCTGCTGCTGGCTAGCGAACCATTTGAGCCAATGCCGTCAGGAGAAGTGAAGTGAGCCAGAAAAGCTTGGTCGATGAAATGCACCAAGTGCAACTGGCAATCGAGTTGATTGAGCTGGGTGCGCGCTTGCAGGTGCTGGAAACCGAGACGGAATTAAGCCGCACGCGTTTGATCAAGCTGTATAAGGAAGTGCGGGGCATGTCGCCCCCCAAGGGGATGCTACCGTTCTCTACTGATTGGTTTATTACTTGGCTACCCAACATTCATTCGTCGCTGTTTTTCAACATTTATATCAGCCTAAAAGAGACCGCAGGTTGTGAACGAATTGATGCCTTCGTTAAAGCTTATCGGCTTTATGACGAGCAAATGTCGTTGGAAAAGGTGGAGCCGGTGCTTGGGCTGACGCGCGCTTGGACATTAGTACGGTTTTTTGAAAGTGACTTGCTACAGCGCAATCAGTGTACGCGTTGCACCGGGCAGTTTGTGGCACATGCGCATAGCCCTGCACAGCACTATGTATGTGGCATATGCCAACCACCTTCACGGGCGGGGAAAACACGCAAAGCCCAGCAGGAAAATAGTGAAAAAATGTAACAACTCAATCTTCTACGCGCCCATTAGCTGTAATTAAGGTATAAGACGTAGGGATAGGTACTTAATAATAAAATATGAGTGCAACGGCGTAGATAGCCACAAAAGCTAATGGTACTTTTTCATTAAACAGCAGCTTAGCCCTAGTATAATGGGACTAAATTGTGCTTTGGATGGAACATTTCTTAATCATCAGATCAGGTGGCTAAGTTTTGGTTCCCTTACTTAATACTGAATACCGCAAGGACCTTGCTTGTGCTGATACCTCTAGGCTATGTGATTGTATTGCTGTCTGTATTTGGCGGCTATGTACTGGCAGGCGGCAGTTTAGGCCCTCTCTACCAACCGCTAGAGCTACTCATCATTGGCGGTGCGGGGGTTGGCGCATTTATCGCTGCCAACAATGGCAAAGCGATCAAAGCAACGTTTAAAATTCTGCCGCGGCTCAAACGGGCGAAAAAATATAACAAAGCGCTTTATATGGAGCTCATGGCGCTGCAGTACAAGCTACTGTCCAAAATTCGCCGCGAGGGCATGCTAGGCATTGAGCGCGATATTGATAACCCGCAAGAGAGCCCTCTGTTTCAAGAGCACCCAACGGTATTAGCTGATCCCCACATCATGAATTTCCTGACGGACTATCTGCGCTTAATGGTCAGTGGCGGGATGGAGCCTATGGAAATCGATGAGTTGATGCTACATGAAATTGAAGTCTTCGAGCAGGAAGCCCATATCCCCATTGATGCCATTGCCAAAGTCGGCGATGCCATGCCTGCCTTCGGCATTGTGGCGGCGGTGATGGGGGTCGTTAAAACACTCACCTATGCCGATGCTACGCCAGCTCAGATGGGCGTAATGATCGGCCAAGCGCTAGTGGGCACCTTCTTGGGTATTTTGCTGGGCTATGGCTTTGTTAGCCCTCTCGCAAGCTACATCGAACGGCAGGCTAAAGAAGCCGAAAAAATGCTGCAGTGTATTCGCATTACATTGCTTGCAAGCTTGCATGGGTACGCGCCGCAGTTGGCCGTTGAGTTTGGCCGCAAAGCACTCTTTACCGCCGAGCGCCCGAGCTTTATAGAGCTTGAAGAGTATGTGAGAGATGCAAAAAAGGCCGGTAGCGCATGAGTAAGGGTGGTGACAAGCGTCCAATCGTTATTCGACGCAAAAAAGTCGTCCATACCCATCACGGTGGTGCTTGGAAAATTGCCCTAGCGGATTTTATGACCGCTCTGATGGCCTTTTTTTTGGTGCTATGGCTTTTGAGCGTTTCCAGCGAAGAGACGCGCAGGGGCGTAGCAGAGTATTTCAGTACCCCACTGATTAGCGCCATTACGGGGGGCGATCGTTCGGGTAGTACCAGTGCGATTCCTGGCGGTGGGCCGGATCCCACTCATAGCGATGGGGAGCGGGCAATGATTGATAGCCTTCAGCGCTCTCGCCCTAGTTCGCAGGATCGACGCTTCTTTATGAATGTGCAAGAGCGTATTGAGCGAGCTATCGAGCGAGATCCCGAGCTACGTCAGTTGCGCTCTCAGATGCGCTTTGACCTCACTCGAGAAGGGCTTCGCATACAGTTATTAGATACGGATCAGCGGCCCATGTTTGAGTTGGGTAGCGACCAAGTCGCGCCTTATATGCGCAGCCTACTGCGTACTATCGCACCACTACTTAACGAGCTACCCAATGAACTAAGTATTGGGGGCCATACCGATAGCGTTCCCTATGCGGGAGGCTATAGCGGCTATAGCAACTGGGAACTCTCCAATGATCGCGCCAACGCGTCGCGTAGAGAGCTTATTGCCGGCGGGTTTGACCCAGATCAATTGCTTCGCGTATCAGGCTTTGCAGACCGTGTCATGTTGCCGGAGACTGAGCCAACAGACCCCATTAATCGGCGCATAGAGCTGGTGGTGCTGCTGCCAGAAATAGCCGAAGCGATCCGTAATCCAGCCATTATGGGCCCGGGAGCTTCACTGCCAGACGATGCGTCTGAAGCGCTAACAGAATTACCACAACAAGACGAGCCTCAGGCGCAAGACCCAGAGTGACCTGAGCCTGTCAGAGCCTTTCATAAAAGCGACGTTAAGGGTGGAGCGGTGAATGGATATAGCGGATTTTTTTGACACCTTTTTTGAAGAGGCAGAAGAGCTGCTGTCGGATATGGAACAGCATTTGTTGGAGCTGGATGTTGATGATCCAGACAGTGAACAGCTCAATGCTATTTTCCGTGCCGCCCACTCGATCAAAGGGGGAGCTGGGACCTTTGGTTTTGTCGTGTTACAGAAAACCACGCATATTTTGGAAAACCTTCTCGATTACGCACGTAAAGGTGAGCTAACGCTGCGCGCCGACCTCGTGGATACCTTTTTAGAGGCTAAAGACATCATGCATGAGCAACTCGATGCCTACCGTAGCGAAGAGGAGCCAAACCAAGAGGCATTTGAGCGCATTTGCCAAACGCTACAACAGATTGCCCTGGATGAAATTGGGCAACAGTTAGATGGACCCGCTATTCCAGCGGCTGAGCCCAAGGCTTCACCTGTTACCAGCGAAAACAGCGCAGAAGCAAGCAGTAGCGAAGAGCAAGGCGCAAACGGACTTCTGTTAGTGGCACTGCTGAATGTTGTCGATAAAGACCGCATTTTGCTGGTTGAAGAGTTAGAGCAGCTTGGCGAAGTGCAGTCCCAATCCGGCGACGCAAAGCGCTACGAAGTCATCCTTAAAAGTAGCGACAGTGCAGACGATATTGAAGCGGTCATGTGCTTTATTATCGAGCCAGATCAGATTGAGATTACGGCTGTCGAGGGCGTTGCTGCTGAGTCATCAAACTCCGCGCCAGCAACCTCTGAGCCAGAAGCTTCGGCTCCTGTGCCGCAAGCGCCTGCGGAAAAAACAGCCTCAAAGGCGAGCCCGACAAAAGCAGCGACCAAAGAGAAACCTAAAAAAGCCGCCGCCGAGTCATCTTCAATCCGCGTCTCTGTGGATAAAGTCGATCAAATTATCAACTTGGTGGGTGAGCTGATCATCACCCAGTCGATGCTTGATCAAACGGTTAGTGATTTAGAAGATCAGTCAGTGGGTAATAGCTCATTGCAAAATGGCATGAGCCTGCTTCAACGCAATGCGCGTGACCTCCAAGAGGCGGTCATGTCGATTCGTATGATCCCCATGGAGTTTGTCTTCAGTCGCTTTCCACGCGTAGTGCGCGACACCGCCGGGAAGCTAGGTAAAGAGATTGAGCTGGTTACCGAAGGCAAGTCTACCGAATTGGATAAGAGCCTGGTGGAGCGGATCACCGATCCATTAACCCACCTGGTGCGCAATAGCCTTGATCATGGCGTTGAAATGCCTGATGTACGTGAAGCGATTGGCAAACCGCGTGTAGGTAAATTAACGCTATCGGCGCGCCATCAAGGCGGTAATATTTTGATTGAAGTGCGCGATGACGGTGCCGGTATGGATCGTGACCGTCTGCTTGCTAAAGCCCGTGAAAATGGCATTAACGTCTCTGACTCCATGTCTGACGAAGAGGTTTTTCAGCTTATCTTCGCCCCTGGTTTTTCTACCGCCAAAGAGGTCACCGACGTTTCCGGCCGTGGTGTGGGTATGGATGTCGTTAAGCGCAACATTCAAAGCATGGGCGGTCGCGTCGAAATTCAGTCGAAGCTAGGTGAGGGGACCAATACGCGCATCGTATTGCCGCTGACGTTGGCGATTCTGGACGGTATGTCGATTAAAGTCGGCGGTGAAACGTTCATACTGCCGCTGTCAACCGTGCTTGAGTCGCTTCAGCCCTCTAAAGACGATATGTACGCCATGGCTGGCGACGATGTGGTCATCAAAGTGCGCGATGAGTACCTGCCCGTTATCGCTATTCACGAAGTGCTGGATGTTGAGAACGCCATTACCGATCCCACCAAAAGCATTGCCGTTATTGTGCAGGGCGAAGGCCGTCGTTACGCCATGCTGGTGGATGAATTGATTGGGCAGCAGCAGGTCGTGGTTAAGAATTTGGAAGACAATTACCGCAAAGTGCCGGGGATCTCGGCCGCTACCATTTTAGGCGATGGCAGTGTTGCGTTAATTCTGGATATTACCGGTTTACATCGCTTAAGCCGGTACAAAAAAGAAGCAGGCAAAAAAGTAGTGAACAATCAAAACTTTTCATTTTTCAAGGAGGCTGAGCCGTTATGAGTCAAGCCAACAGTGGGGCGGTATTAGCCGCAGAAGCCGAAAACCGCGAATTTCTCGTGTTTTCATTGGGTGATGAAGAGTACGCCATTGATATTTTGAAAGTGCAGGAAATCCGTGGGTACGAAAACGTGACTCGGATCGCCAATGCGCCTGATTTTATCAAAGGGGTCACCAATCTGCGCGGCGTGATTGTGCCGATTGTCGACCTACGTATTAAATTTCATCTTGAAAACGTCGAGTACGGCGGCCAGACGGTGGTCATCGTCGTCAATGTCGCAGACCGCGTGGTCGGCATCGTGGTCGATGGCGTTTCGGACGTAATGACGCTGACGCCCGATCAGATCAAGCCCGCACCGGAATTTGGCGTTACGCTCTCGTCTGATTTCCTGAGTGGCTTAGGTAGCCTAGATGATCGCATGTTGGTATTGGTCGATATCGACAAGCTGCTGACCAGCGAAGAGATGGCGCTAGTCGACAGCACCAGCAGTCACTAAACCTAAACAACAAGGCATAAGGGACATGCCGGTTACGTTCTACCTAATGATGCACTCTCGCGCTATGGAAAGCACCGAGAGCGCAGGTTGTGCGTGGAGAAAAGGGCGTGACACAGCAAATGCGGCAATTAATGAATAATATGACGGTGCGTTTAAGTTGGGGCTTAGTGCTTGCGACCCTATCAGTACTCGTCTTAGTTGCCAGTGGTATCGGCCTTTATGCATTGCACCATGGCGCGGCAATCGTGCAAGCATCGAACGATGTGCAGACCCAGCAAGCCGCCTTCAGTGCGTTTGCCTCCACAATACGTTGGGCGTTACTCGGCATCGTAGCGATGACGGTGGCCACGGTTATCGTGGTGATCTGGGGGGTGACCGCCAACGTGCTGCGCCCGTTAGATCGCTTGGTGGGTCATTTTGAGCGCATGGCGCAGGGTGACTTAAGCCAACGCATTACCTCGCCGGGTAACAATGAGATTGGGCGTCTCTACAGCGCGATGGCTCATATGCAGGGCTCTCTCTCCCAAACGGTAGGCACCGTGCGTACTAGCGGTACATCGATTTATGAGCGCTCCCAGCAAATTGCCAGTGGTAATAACGACCTCTCTTCACGCACAGAGCAGCAGGCATCTTCGTTAGTAGAAACCGCCTCCAGCATGGAGCAGTTAGCCTCTACGGTAGGCCACAATGCTGAGAACGCTCGCCAAGCCAGCCAACTGGCCGGTAGCGCGACGTTAACTGCACGACGTAGCGGTGAAGAAGTCGGGCAAATCGTTGATACCATGCAAGAGATCAGCGCTAGCTCACACCAAGTGTCGGATATCATAACGGTTATCGATAATATTGCGTTTCAGACCAATATTTTGGCGCTGAATGCCTCAGTAGAGGCTGCTCGTGCTGGCGAACATGGTAAGGGGTTCGCGGTGGTCGCACAGGAAGTGCGTAGCCTGGCCAGCCGCAGTGCCGCTGCTTCAAAAGAGATCCGTACGCTGATTGAAGCCTCGCTCAATAAAGTCGATACCGGCACCCAGCGCGTCAATCAAGCCGGGCAAACGATGCAAGATCTAGTGGCGGCTGTTCAGCGCGTTAGTGACATTATGGATGATATTGCCGCCGCTTCTGCACAGCAAAGCAGCGGTATTAGCCAAGTAAATCAAGCCGTTGCACAAATGGATCAGGTGGTGCAGCAAAATGCCCAACTGGTTCAGCAGGCGGCGCGAAGTGCCAATGAGCTGGAAAGTGAAGCGGCTCGTTTACGTGAAGCAGTGGAGCGCTTCCGTGTCACTGAAACATCAAACCATCACTCTTCTTCTGCCATTCCTACGCCAGCCCTGGCTGTAGTAGCACACTCGCCCCTAGCGAGTCACAAACAATCAGCAGAACACAGCGAAGAGTGGGCATCGTTTTAATGTGTCTGGTAGGGCAGGCACGCTCTTAATGAATAACAAACACTAAAAAGGTAGATCATGCGGAATAACCAGCCAGTCTCTCAGCGTGAAATCGAGTTAAAAGAAGATGATTTCTTAGTCTCACGTACCGATGCTAAAGGGCGTATTACCTATGCGAACCCCGCGTTTATCGATATTAGTGGTTTTGACCACGCAGAGCTGATAGGTGCGCCACATAACCTGGTACGTCACCCCGATATGCCGCCAGCAGCCTTTGAAAACCTCTGGCAAACCGTGCAAACGGGGGAAACGTGGCGCGGGCTGGTTAAAAACCGCTGCAAAAACGGTGACCACTACTGGGTGGATGCCAGCGTGACTCCGATTATCGAAGATGAACAAGTGGTGGGTTACACCTCGGTACGTGTTCAAGCCGCACGGCAGGCTATTGAGCAAGCGGAGCGGGCTTACGCTGACCTACGTGAAGGACGCAATAAACGGCTCTATTTGGATAAAGGTCGTTTACGTCAGAAAGGGCTGTTCAGCCGTCTGGCTCGAGTGCGGCTCGATACCATTCGGGCAAGATTGGCAGGCATGATTGTGGTGGCTGGGGTGCTACTGCTTATGAGTGGCGGCTTGGGGCTGTATGGCTTAAATGCCTCCGGCGAGCGTTTGGCGCAGCTAAATAATGATGGTCTGCGTGATGTCGTTCGCTTGCAGCAAATCGATCAAACCATCGCCCAAACCCGGCAAGCGATGATTGAGCCGGAACGTATGGATCTCATCAATCAGCGTTTTGAAATGGGCGAAAGTATTGAAGAGAGCACTGCAGAAGTCGCCGCCGTATGGCAGGAATACTACTCTCGAGACGTCAATAAAACCGAACTCGCCGGTGAGTTTGATCAGCAGTTACAGGCATTTTTAGACAATGGTATGGGCCAAGCTGCCAGTGTTTTGCAAGCGGAAGAAACCTATCAAGCCTTTACCGGATTAGATGCAGTCATCAACGTGATGAACAGCGATGGTCGCGACTTGTCAGGAATGGTTAATCAACTGATTGCCCAGAAACAACAAGCAGCGGAATCCATGGCCGTTGACGCCCAGCAAGGGCAAGCCACCATGCTCGGTGCGCAAACCATCGTGCTTGGCGTTGGTTTATTGTTGCTCATTTTGATTGGTGTATTGACGCTGCGTTCGATTACTCGTCCCTTAAAAAGTGCAGCGCGTTTTACGCTGCAAATTGCAGGCGGAAATTTGGCGACAAAAGTACCACCGCCGAGGCGTGACGAAGTGGGCCAGTTAATGGACTCGCTCAACACCATGCGCAAGAGCCTCAGCAGCATCATCGCCGACGTCAAAGGGGGTATTGATGTTGTCACTCCTGCTGCCCGGGACATTGCCAGTGGTAATGAAGAGCTATCGGCGCGCACTGAGCAGCAAGCGGCCTCTCTGCAGCAGACGGCTTCCAGCATGGAAGAAATGACCTCTACTGTGCGGCAAAACAGCGAAAATGCTCAAGAAGCCCGCCGCTTAGCCGATAACAATGCTATCCAGGTAACAAATACTGGCGAGCTAATGGCACAGCTGGTCGACAATATGCAGCGGATTACCCAAAGCTCCCAGCAGATGGCCGATATCATCAATGTGATCGACTCAATAGCTTTTCAGACCAATATTCTGGCGCTGAATGCGTCGGTAGAGGCGGCACGTGCTGGCGAGCATGGGCGTGGTTTTGCGGTGGTTGCCGAAGAGGTGCGTAATCTGGCGGGCCGCAGTGCAGGTGCTGCTCAAGAAATTCGTGGCTTGATTGATGGCTCTAATCGCGAGGTTAGCGCCGGTTCCAGTTTGGTAACCAAAGCTGAAGAGGCGATCGGCGAAGTGGCAGAAGCTGCACGTAGCGTGACTCAAATTATGCATGAGATTTCGGCCGCTTCTGAAGAGCAGAGTAATGGGATTACGCAGGTCAACCAGGCGGTGGCAGAAATGGATCAAGCGACACAGCGTAATGCCTTGCGTGTTCAAGAGACGGCCCGCGCGGCTGTTTCCTTAGAGAAACAGGCGGGACTATTAGCGCTATCAGTGGAAGCATTTCGCTTAAACAGCAACGGCGCTTTACGTCCGCCTGCGTTAACAGCAACCAAACACGTCGCGCAGACGCCGAACGCATTGGCCGCTCAGCCGCCTAGTGCAACGTCGCCTCATTCGCCCGTTAAACGGCAAGCAGCCTCAGTAGAGGAGTGGGAAGCGTTTTGACCGAACAAAGTGAAGGGGTTGTAGATGCAGGTCAGTGGGCATCCAATAATCAGATCGAGCGCGATCTGATACTCACCGATGCGGATTTTAAGCGCATTCGTGAACTGATTTATCAGCGTGCCGGGATTGTGCTGGCAGAACATAAGCGTGAAATGGTCTATAGCCGCCTGGCCAAGCGGCTACGCCACCATGGCCTGACGCGCTTTACCGATTATCTGCAGCGCCTGGATCGCCAGCCCGAGGCTAAGGAGTGGGAGGCGTTCACCAACGCACTGACGACCAATCTCACGGCTTTTTTTCGTGAAGCGCACCATTTTCCGCTGCTCGCTGAGCATATAAAAAATAAGCAAGACCCGGTCACAATCTGGTGTTCGGCAGCCTCCACTGGGGAGGAGCCTTACTCACTAGCCATGACACTTTTAGAAACATTAGGCGCTAAAGCGTCACAAGCCAAAGTGATTGCCACCGATATCGATACAGATGCGTTGGCTAGAGCCCGCGCAGGCGTCTACCCGCTAGAACAGGTGCGCAAGCTTGATGAAGCGCGGGTAAAGCGTTTTTTCCAGAAAGGTACCGGTAACCATGCAGGCTTTGCGCGGATCCGGCCTGAAGTGTCGGCCCTCGTCGAGTTTCAGCCACTTAACCTGCTGGCGCCGCAATGGCCAATTAAGGGGCTTTTTGATGCGGTGTTCTGCCGGAATATCATGATTTATTTTGATAAAGATACTCAATCAAAAATACTCAAGCGATTTGCGCCACTGATGAAGCCGGATGGGTTGCTGTTTGCCGGCCACTCAGAAAACTTCTCGTATATCAGCGACGCTTTCAAACTACGCGGCCAGACCGTCTATACCCTGGCAAAAAAATGAACAATTGTCGTGTCTTTATGATCGCTTCAGGCGCTGTGGCTCCAGCGGTTGCAATCACACATCAGGCGTCTACAGCAAGAGGAGGCGTGCTTTGAGCGCAGCCAAGATCAAAGTACTGTGTGTCGATGATTCGGCGCTAATTCGCGATTTATTAACGGAAATTATTAATTCCCAGTCTGATATGGAAGTCGTTGCGGTAGCGCCTGACCCTATTGCCGCCAGGGATTTGATCAAGCAGCACAATCCTGATGTGTTGACCCTAGACGTCGAAATGCCACGCATGGATGGCCTGGATTTTCTCGAACGCTTAATGCGTCTGCGGCCCATGCCGGTGCTCATGGTGTCGTCGCTAACCCAAAGCGGTTCGGAAATTACCCTGCGCGCGCTTGAGCTTGGTGCGCTTGATTTTGTTGCTAAGCCAAGCCTGGGTATTCGCAATGGCATGATGGAGTACGCCGACGAGATCGCCGAAAAAATACGTGCTGCGGCGCGCTCTCGGCCTCGCCAGGCGCGGCATAAAAATACCCCGCCGCCTGTCGCCTTAAAGGCCCCGTTAGTCACCAGCGAGAAGCTGATTATTATTGGTGCATCAACCGGTGGCACCGAAGCGATTCGATCAGTGCTTGAGCCCCTACCGGCTAACGCCCCCGCCATTTTGATTACTCAGCATATGCCTGGCGGCTTTACCCGCTCATTTGCCGAGCGCTTAGATCGGCTATGCCGAATTACCGTTAAAGAGGCGACTGATGGCGAGCGGATTCTACCAGGGCACGCTTATATCGCCCCCGGTGATCAGCATCTCAAATTAGCGCGGAGTGGCGCTAACTATGTGGCGCGCTTAGACAGTGGCCCACCGGTAAACCGCCACCGACCGTCGGTAGATGTGTTATTTCACTCCGCGGCGCAGCACGCAGGTAAAAATTCCATTGGAGTGATTTTGACCGGCATGGGTAAAGACGGCGCAGCAGGCTTACTTGAGATGCGACAAGCGGGAGCGCCGACCATTGCCCAGAATGAGCAAACGTGTGTGGTCTTCGGCATGCCCCGTGAGGCCATTGCGGTGGGTGGTGCGGTGGAAGTGGTGGCGTTAGACGACATTCCCACGCGCATGATGGCGCTAATCGCAGCCTCAGGCCGCGCGCAGCGCGTTTAGGGCGGATCATTATACTTAGCTTAAAGCTAGTCTAAGCATTGTGAAAAAGTGGCATAAAAATTAATAAGCTCGCAAGGGAACTCCCAATGAATCGTTTACTACGCAATTTGAGTATCCACGCCGCTGTGGTCACGGCACTCGTCTGCTTTACCACCCTAATATTATTAATTGCGGGCATGGCGGTTGTGGCCGACCGCAATTCACAAAGTAATCTGTCGACGCTCAGTAGTATTAGCGATGCGCAGTTAAATGAGATTAACCGTGCCGACTCGCTGTTAAACCAAGCGATGCTGGAGATGGAAACCGCTTCTAACTATTTGATGGTCGGCCAGACCCAGCAATCCAATGCACAAGTCGCCATCGCTGGTGATCGCATTGCGCGGGCAGAGGAGCGTTTTGAACGCTTTGCTGCAACTTCTCTATCGCCACAAGGAAAAGCGTTAGGGGACGCTTTAACTGCAGATTTTCGGTCTGTACTCGGGCTAGTTAAGCAGCAACACGAAACTTTCGAATATATGGATGTGACCAGCTACAACAACCTACGTGACGAGCTGGTTGAGCCATTAAGCAATTTGGCAACGAGTATGACGGCGTTTGTTGAGTACGGTTTCCAGCGGGTAGATGCTATTCGCACCGATGCAGCGGCTCAGGGCAATCTGTTTACTATGATTAATGCGGGGGTAGTTATCTTTGCCTTGCTGATGACCTTAGTGACCTACTTAGGTTTGCGCCGTACGGTGATTGCACCACTAAGAGGCGCCATTCAGCGCCTGGATGCGATTGCAGAGGCTGATCTGACCGATCCATTGCCAGAAGCGGGTAAAAATGAAATTGGCCGCCTGTTTGGTGCTATGGGCACCATGCAGCAGAACCTCACCAATATCGTTAGCCGGGTGCGTGAAGGCAGTAATGAGATTCACCACGGTACCCGTGAGATTGCCAGCGGCAACGCCGATCTCTCATCGCGCACTGAACAGCAGGCCGCATCGATTCAAGAAACTGCCGCCAGCATGGAAGAGATGACCGCGACGGTAAAACAGAATGCCGATAACGCCCGCCAAGCCAGTACGTTGGCAGCTGACGCTTCAACCACTGCTGAACGTGGCGGCCAAGTCGTCGCGCAAGTGGTTCAGACCATGCACGGCATCTCTACCAGCTCGAAAAAAGTCGCCGATATCACCAGCGTTATAGATTCGATTGCCTTTCAAACCAATATCTTGGCCCTCAATGCGTCGGTAGAAGCGGCGCGTGCCGGCGAGCAAGGCCGCGGCTTTGCGGTCGTGGCGGGGGAAGTGCGCAATTTGGCCAGCCGCAGTGCCGATGCTGCCAAAGAGATTAAAACCCTGATTGATGCCTCGGTAACGCAGATCCAACAAGGCTCCACCCTGGTCGAGCAGGCAGGTACCACGATGTCTGATGTCGTCACCGCGGTACGCCGGGTCACCGATATCATGGATGAAATTTCTGCCGCTTCCCAAGAGCAGAGCGACGGCATTGAACAGGTCAGCCAAGCCGTTGGCCAGATGGATCAAGTCACTCAACAAAACGCTGCGCTGGTGCAAGAAGCGTCTGCTGCTGCGGCTTCGTTGGAAGAGCAGGCCAATCGCTTAGAGCAGGCCGTTGCAGTCTTCAAACTGTTGGGTATGCAGGCGGCGGCGCATCAATCGCTACCGTCAGCGACTTCGACCTCTCAGACAATGCCTGCCGCCAGAGCCGACCAGCCAGCCCGTCGGCCTGCCGCGCAGCGCAGTGACCACGAAGAGTGGGAAGAATTTTAAGGAAGCGTTTTAACCCCTGACTGTACTTACCAGTCACCCCATGTGCCATGTATTGACGAGAGGATGACCGATGGCAGATAAGAATATGAGTTTCCTGGTTGTAGATGACTTTCCTACCATGCGTCGGATCGTGCGTAGCCTGCTTAAGGAACTGGGCTTCACCAATGTGGATGAAGCAGAAGATGGTCAAGACGCGCTCAATAAGCTGCGTGCAGGCAACTTTGAATTCGTCGTTTCCGATTGGAATATGCCGAATTTGGATGGTTTAGAGATGCTTAAGGAGATCCGCCAGGATGAGGCCTTGAAGGGACTTCCTGTGTTGATGGTGACCGCTGAAGCAAAAAAAGAAAATATCATTGCGGCCGCTCAGGCGGGCGCTAACGGCTATGTCGTCAAGCCGTTCACTGCCGCTACCCTTGAAGAGAAGCTCAATAAAATCTTCGACAAAATGGGTAAATAAAGCGGCTAGGCCTGCGTGCCTGGTTAACGAGGAGACCACATAATGAGTCAGAATGAGCAGCCCGGTTCTGCCCAGCTGTCTGAAGACGCCGCTGAAGACCTAATTCACCGCATTGGCAAATTAACGCGCATGCTGCGCGAAAATATGCGTGAGCTGGGGCTGGATAAAGAGATTGAGAAAGCGGCAGAAGCCATTCCGGATGCGCGTGACCGCTTGCACTATGTCGCTACCATGACAGAACAGGCAGCAGACCGCTCGCTCAATGCCATTGATCGTGCGCAGCCGCTCCAGGATCAGTTGTCGGACCGTGCCAGCGCCTTGGATAAACGCTGGGCCGAGTGGTTTGAAGCCCCCAAAGAGCTCGATGAGGCCAAAGCGTTGGTCATTGAGACACGGACTTATCTTAGTGACGTGCCCGATATGGCCTCAGCGACCAACAAAGAGTTGATGGAAATTATGATGGCCCAGGACTTCCAAGACCTGACCGGCCAGGTGATTAAGAAGATGATGGACGTGATCCAAGAGATCGAACATCAGCTGGTACAGGTGCTGATCGAAAACGCGCCGGGCGCCCATGCACGAGAAACGATGCAGCGCAAGGTCGAGGATCAGTGGAAAAGCGACAATGCACGGCGTAACGAAGAGCTTTTGAATGGGCCGCAAGTAAGGGACAATGCACCTGATATCGTCACTGGGCAGGATCAAGTCGACGACTTATTGGACGAGCTAGGCTTTTAGAGCACGTGGTTAAACGCCCTGCGGGCAAATAAGAGCGCCATTTAGCCGTCCCTATGGGCGGCTGAATACGTGATAACCTTTGTTTCACCTGGTCGGATGACTTATGGCAGATAACGATAGCGACCAGGAAAAGACCGAAGAAGCCACGCCCAGACGTAAGGAAAAAGCGCGTGAAGAGGGGCAGGTACCTCGCTCCCTCGAGCTAACCACGTTTATGCTCTTATTGGGCGGCGTCATTGGCCTATCGAGCATGGGTAGTATGCTTTATAACCAGTTAGGCATGGTGATGGAGCAGGCGTTCCTATTTGAACGTCGCCAGGCAATGGAAAGCACGCCCATGCTGGTCAACGCGCTTGATCTTGGTCAGCGCACGCTATTGGCCATGATGCCGCTGTTCTTACTATTAACCATCATCGCGTTAATAGCGCCCGGGCTGCTGGGCGGCTGGTTGATATCAGGGAAGTCGATGCAGCCTAAGCTTTCCAAGCTCGATCCGATTAAGGGTGTAAAGCGGATCTTCTCCTCTCAGGCACTGGTGGAATTGGCGAAAGCTATCGCCAAATCGGTGTTGGTAGGCGGTGTTGTCTCGGTGTTTTTGTATTACAACATCGGCAAGTTTATGGCGCTGATGGACCAGCCTATCCAGCAGGCGCTCACCAACGCGCTGCGTATGGCGGCTCAAGCGGCTGGCCTGATGGTGCTGGTGCTTATCGTGGTTATTTTGATCGACGTGCCCTTTCAGCTTTGGAGCAACGCCAAAAAGCTGCGCATGAGCCAAGAAGAAATCAAGCGCGAGCATAAAGAGTCTGAAGGTGACCCACTCTTGAAAGCGCGTATTCGCCAGCAGCAACAGGCCATGGCGCGGGGCCGAATGATGAGTAAAGTGCCCCAGGCCGACGTCATCATTACCAACCCGACCCACTATGCAGTAGCGCTGATGTATCAGGAAGGCAGCATGGGTGCCCCGCGTTTGGTAGCAAAAGGTGCCGATGCGGTGGCCTTGCGTATTCGCGAAATTGGTGAGGAAGCAGGCGTTGCCCGTTTAGAAGCAGCGCCATTAGCGCGCGCACTGTACCATCACGTGGATCTCGATGCGGAGGTTCCCGCCGAACTGTATACTGCGGTCGCTGAAGTAATGGCCTGGGCCTACCGGCTTAAACAAGTCGCACAACAAGGAGGTGACGTGCCCCCAACACCCGATAACCTACCGGTTCCCCCAGAGCTGGAAAACCCCGGGCGTGGCACCGGCGGTAACGAGGCGCAATCATGAAAGGCTTAAACCAGCTAATTGGTCGGCGCGACTGGATGGGTAACGTGCGCATGAAGCTGCTGGTCGGGCCGATGCTCATCCTGATGATTTTGGGCATGATGATTGTGCCCTTGCCTCCCTTTGCGCTCGATTTACTCTTCACCTTCAATATTGCCTTGGCCATTATGGTGTTGATGGTCAGCATGTTTACGCAGAAGCCGCTGGATTTTGCGGCGTTTCCTGCTGTGTTGCTATTCACCACACTGTTGCGTCTTTCGCTTAACGTCGCCTCCACTCGGGTAGTGTTAATGGAGGGCCACCAAGGCGGTGCGTCCGCGGGTAAGGTAATTGAAGCGTTTGGGGCGTTCTTGGTCGGCGGTAACTTCGCGGTGGGCCTGGTGGTCTTCCTGATTCTGGTCATTATCAACTTCATGGTCATTACCAAAGGTGCTGGCCGTATTGCTGAAGTGGGTGCGCGCTTTACGCTGGATGCGATGCCCGGCAAGCAAATGGCCATCGATGCCGACCTTAACGCCGGTTTAATCGGCGAAGAAGACGCCAAAAAGCGCCGTGCAGAAGTCGCCCAAGAGGCTGACTTCTTTGGTTCGATGGACGGTGCAAGTAAGTTTGTCCGCGGTGATGCCATCGCCGGCCTGGTGATTATGGTGGTCAATATCATCGGTGGGCTGCTGATTGGTATGCTGCAGCATGATATGAGCTTTGGCGCTGCTGGCCAGACCTATATGCTGCTGGCGATTGGTGATGGCCTAGTGGCACAAATTCCCGCCCTGGTGATCTCGACCGCAGCGGGTGTCACGGTATCGCGGGTGAGCACCGACACGAACGAGGATATTGGCCAGCAAATGCTGAGCCAGCTGTTCGTTAACCCCCAGGTACTGATCTTAGCCGCCGTGGTCATGGGCTTGCTAGGCATGGTGCCCGGCATGCCCAATTTTGTCTTTCTCTTCTTCACCGCGCTGCTGGGTGGTTTAGCGTGGCTGTTGTCGCGCCAAAAAGAGAAGGCCTTGGTTAAAGAGGAAATTGACGCAGCCCCCGTGCCTGTACAAGAGACCCCGGAAGCAAGCTGGGAAGATGTGCAGCTGGTCGATACTCTTGGCCTGGAAGTGGGCCATCGCTTAATACCGCTGGTGGACTCGCGCCAAAAAGGTGAGCTGCTTGGGCGCATTAAAAGTGTGCGCAAAAAGTTTGCTCAAGAAGTGGGCTTTTTGCCGCCGGTCGTGCATATCCGCGATAATTTAGAGCTGCCGCCCAACGCCTATGTGCTTTCGATGAAAGGCGCTGAAATCGGCCGCGCCGAAGCGCAGCCGGGTAAATGGCTGGCGATTAACCCAGGCCAGGTCTCAGGCGAATTGCAGGGCACTCATACCCAAGACCCAGCCTTTGGTTTGCCCGCTGTGTGGATTGAAAGCGGCCAGCGTGAGCACGCTCAGGTATATGGCTACACCGTGGTTGATGCCAGCACCGTGATTGCGACCCACTTGAACCACCTGCTGCACCGCCACTCACCTGAAATGTTAGGCCGCCAAGAAGTGCAGAAGCTGCTGGATAAAATGGGCGATGATCAAAAAGCCCTGGTCGAAGAAGTCATTCCAAAAGCGATTTCGTTGACGGTATTGCAGCGTATTTTACAAAACCTGCTCGATGAAGACGTGTCCATCCGTGATATGCGCACCATTTTGGATACCCTGGCGGAGTACGCCACCCAGCAAAAAGACCCCAACGAGCTGACCGCGCTAGTCCGTGTGTCCTTGGGGCGTGCCATTGTTCAGCAGTGGTTTGCCGGCCAAGAGACGCTCAATGTGATGGGGCTGGATGCTCAGTTGGAACAAGTGCTGGTACAGGCGATGAATGGCAACGGTGCCATGGAACCTGGCCTGGCCGAGACACTGATGACCCAGGCGCAGCAGGCGCTAGAGCGTCACGAAAGCTCAGGCGAGCCGCCGGTGCTGGTCGTGCAGCATTCGTTGCGGGCAGTGCTTTCGCGCTTTTTACGCCGTCGCCTACGGCATATGTCGGTGTTGTCGCAAGCCGAGATTCCCGATGACCGTACATTAAGGGTCACCACCCTAGTCGGCGGGCGTTCGTAGCCACCTGCCGTGATAGGCTAGCGTTGACCATTTTCAGCATAGGCAAAGGGTAAGTCATGAGCGTTAGACGTTTCGTGGGAGCCAACAGTCGTGATGTGATGCGCCAAGTGCGCGAAGCGCTCGGTGAAGATGCCCTGATTGTGGCTAATCGGCGCACCGAAGGGGGCGTTGAGATTCTGGCCATGGCGGATGAAGCTATTGACCATTTTGAGCCTTCGCCAGAGTCACTTCCTCCAGAGCCGTCGTCTTCAGGGGCATCGTCCCCAGGGCTATCGTCTCCAGAACCATCGCCAGCGCCGCCAATGCAAGACTCCATGCAGGCAATGAGCGAGCGGTTATTGCGTGAGATGCAGGATATGCGTGAGCTGCTGGCAAGCAGCGCACCCGCAAAAGCGGCTGCCTACCAGCCGCCGCTAGCAACGGGAACGGCCGCCCGCCTGCGCCAACTGCTATGGAACGTTGGTTTTAGCAGCGAGCTTGCCGATGAGCTACTGACAGGGCTTCCCGAACCGCTTGCCGCGTTAAATGCCGACAGCGAAGCGCCCCTGCAGTGGCTGCGACAGCAGCTGATCGAACGCCTTTGTGTGTTGAGCGATGAAGCCAGCTTTTTCGACCAAACCGGTATCGTTGCGTTGGTGGGCCCCACGGGGGTAGGCAAAACCACCACCACGGCTAAATTGGCCGCGCGTTTTGTGATGCGCCACGGTACCCGCCCCGTTGCCTTGGTGACTACCGATAGCTTTCGTATTGGTGCCCACGAGCAGCTACGCATCTATGCGCGTTTGCTGGACACGCCCATGTACGCGCTGGATGCCGAGCAACCCATCGACGATTTACTGGGCCGCTTGCAGGGCAAGCAGTGGGTGATTATCGACACCGTAGGCATGAGCCAGCGTGACCAGCGGGTGATTGAGCAGATTGCCCACCTGCAAGGGGGACGCTCGCGAGTGCGCCTGGTGCTACTGCTCAATGCCGCCAGCCAGCCGGAAACCCTCGAAGAGGTCGTGCTGCGTTATCGTCAGGCTGCCCGTGCGGCGGGGGCAGAGTTAGACGATTGTATTATTACTAAACAGGATGAAGCGGGGCGCCTCGCGCCGGTGCTCGACATTGTGATGCGCCACGGGATGCGTGTGCTGTTTGGTTCAAATGGTCAGCAGGTGCCTGAAGATATGGCCATTGCTTCCCCTGAAGCACTCGTGGATCAAGCGCTAAGTACGGCAACGCCGCAGCGCGAACAGGTACAAAGCGCTGACGCCCCCATGGGGATGCCGCGCTGGTCGCGGGATGTACTCGGGCAAGGGCGCCGCTTGTCGTCGCTACTGGCGCGGCTGCGCCAACGCGTGACGGGATTTACGGAATTAGAAGCGATCTGGGATTTAGCGTCACTCCCAAGCCGACTGCAGGAAGAGCGTTTGGACGCATTGCTCGCCCACTATCCCGCCGTGAATACGACGTTGGGTATGGCGTGGTCAGCTCGGCGGAATGAGCGCGGCTGCGACTGGGCAATGCCCGATATTGGCCTGGACACAGAGGGCGCTTGGCTGGCGCTACCCTGGTTACAGCATCGCCATGCTGCTGGGTGGCAGCCGCGCTTAGCCGCGCTGACGGAATCAAGCGGCGTCGCGGTGCATTTATTGCCGCGCTTACCCGAGCCTGATGCGTTGGCGTGGTTGGAAGCCGAGCATTTGACCTGGGTCAGCCAAGTATCCCCTAGTCATCGGGTACGCTTTCACCACGAGCGCCAGTCCATTCGTCAGCTGTTTAATGACAGCGTGCTGACGCACCAAGTGGGCGTTCGTTTTCGTGGTCAATCCGTGCAGCTGTGGACCGCCTACGCCGAAGTAGAGGATGCGACGGGTTATGCCCTGCTTGCTTGGTACGGTGAAGTGCGTGATCCGGAAAGCGCCAAAGTGGTAGCGCGCCGCTACTGGCTTACCCCTGCTCGGCTGGGAGCCGAGGTGCTCTCGCTACTGTTAACACAACTTCAAAGCGATGGCTTAGCGGCATTAACACGCCGCGCTTGGCAGCAGTTAAAAGAGGCCGACAGCGGCGATGTTAATGCCGAAGTGCGCCTACTCATGGCCAGCGGCTTGGCATCCGTTGCCGGGCATCTTGATGTTGCCGATGATGAAGAGGCGCAAACGCTGCGCGGCGACCTGCTCAATTTATTAGGCACGAGCCGTCGGCGTCGCGATACTGGCATGCTTGATGCGCTGGTTTACGCGTTTATGGCCCGCGATGCGATTCGCCAAATGGGCAGTGTCAGCCGAGAGGGTGTGACGTGAGCGATCAAGATCAAGCTTCAGGGCTGCGTAAGTGGGCGAATCTGCAGCGCCAGCAGCAGGCGGAAGGGGCGGTTGATGTCGCGGCGGCCGAGCATGTGCCAGAACCAGAACAGAGCCCATCGTTATTAACGCCTACGGCTGCAGCAGTAGAAGCAGAAGCGCCTGAGGCGATAGCGCCACCCAGACCCAAAATTCCGCTTATAGTGGTTGGGCTGCCCGGTAGCGGTGCCTCTCAGGTAAACAAAGTCAAAGCACGTCTGGGGCAGTGGTCCACGTTAGGTCGAAGCTGGGCCGGTGACCCTGAAGACTGGGATGTGCATATCGTGGCGGCAGATACTGCTGACCTTGCTCAGTTACGCGCTCAGTACAGCCGTTGGGCACTATGGATCAATAGCGATGCCGATGCCTTTGCTGCCATGTACAGCACCTTGCGCCAGCTACAGGAACACGGTGGGCCGCGTCGTTTGCTAGCGCTTCATGAACCGCATTTGCCGCGCCAGGGATTGCTCGACAACTTGCGTGGTGCCGCCGAATACTACTTAAATATGGAACTACTGGTACTTGCACGATGAGCATACTCCGCCAAGGTGACTAAGCATGCTAAGCTTGCAATTAAGAAGGGCGCTGCCGCTGGTGGCGCTACTGCTAACAGGGTGGTTACTGGCAGGATTAACGGCGAGTGCCCAGGCCGCTACCGGCAGTTGGAGCACCCAGGTTCCTGGGCTGATGGTGGCGATGAGTGATCGGGCAAGCGCTAGCCAAAACGTTTCTCCGCCCGCTGCGGCGAATCTTCGGACAAAGCAGCTTGAGCGTATTCAGTGGCAGTTCAGCCATCCTCCCGGTGCGCTGTTAAACGCTTGGTTGTGCCATCCTGAGCAGTGCGTTGCGTTAACCGGCATGCGCGGGTCCACTACCGCATTGGCAGGACGGACGGCAGGTGTGCCATTGCATTTTCGTTTCGCCTTACGCCCAGGCCAACGGCCGGTTCGAGTGCAGGGGCTGCAAATGATTGTGAACTATCAGTGAAGGCTGTATAGCCGCGAGGCGAAAGGATGTACACAGCACAAGGTAGGATCAAACAGAGTGAGCTGTTGACGCAATATATGCCACTGGTACGACGTCAGGCCTTGACGCTTCAGGTCCGCTTACCAGCCAGCATTGAGCTCGATGACCTTATTCAAGCAGGGATGGTAGGGCTGCTGGAAGCGCTCGGTCGCTTTGATGCTACCCAAGGTGCGACCTTTGCGACCTTTGCCAGCCAACGAATTCGCGGTGCGATGATGGATGAATTGCGCACCCGCGATTGGCTGCCCCGCAGTGTGCGTCGTTCAGCGCGCGCAGTAGACAATGCCGTTCGCCAGTTAGAACAACAGCTGGGGCGAGCACCGGAAGAGAACGAAATCGCCCACCATCTTGAAATGCCGTTGAGTGAATACCAGCAGCTCCTCAATGACACCAACAGTGGCCAATTGCTGCCGTTTGAAGAGCTGGTGGCCGATGGCGGCGAGCCGGTCAGTAATGAACTGAGCAACTCACCGTTCGAGCAGTTGCTTGATGGCCAGCAGCGGCAAACGCTGATTGATGCGATTGACGCACTGCCAGAGCGTGAAAAACTGCTCATGGCACTGTATTACCAGGAAGAACTCAACCTCAAGGAAGTAGGGGCTGTGTTGGGCGTAACGGAATCACGCGTTTCTCAACTACACAGTCAGGCCGTCAGCCGTTTACGTGCGCGTTTACACGACTCGGCATAACACCTCTTTTTTACTCACTTGTGACCGGCAAGGAGCCGTGGATGAATCCTTCGACGCTGATAGGTATATTTGCCAGCATATTGCTGCTGGTCAGTGTACTGTTTTTGACCGCAGAGTCCCCTTCAAGCTTTATCAATTTGCCGGGCCTGGCCATTGTGGTGACTGGTACGTTGGCGGCTACCTTTATCAGCTATCCGCTGAGAGAAGTGCTCCGTGTGGTGCGGTTGGTGGGCCTAGTATTCCGGCGCGAAAACACCTATATGCGTGACGATATCCGGGAACTGGTCGATATGTCACGACTGTGGTTTAAAGGCGATGTGCGGGCGGTTGAGCGCGAGCTAGAGCATACCCGCAATCCGTTTTTACGCACCGGCATTCAACTGGTGATCGCCAACACCAAAGAGGACGAAATTTTTGACATGCTGCGCTGGCGCATTGCCCGCCTGAAAGCGCGTGAACAGGCTGAAGCACAAATATTTCGCACCATGGCTACCTATGCGCCTGCATTTGGCATGATCGGCACCCTGGTGGGGCTGGTGAACATGCTGGAAGTCATGGATGCTGGCGACCTGCAGGTCATTGGCCCACGCATGGCGGTGGCACTGCTGACCACCTTCTACGGCATTTTACTCGCCAATTTGGTGTTTAAGCCGATTGCAGTGAAGCTAGAGCGCCGGACCGAAGAGCGCTTGATTACCATGAACATGGTTTTGGAAGGCATCTCACTGATCACTAAGCGCCGTCTGCCCTCGTTCATTGAAGAGACCCTTAACTCGTTTGTGGCCAATTACCACGATGAAATTCGTGATAACAGCGTCAAACCAAGACCAGACTCCTCGGTTAGTTCGGCGGCGAAGGGATAGTTATCATGTTAGACCGTGATACCCGTCACGCCCTGGAAATACCGGTCTCGCCTGGGGAGGGCGAAGAGGGATGGCTAACCAGCTATCTTGATGTGCTGACGCTGCTCATCACGCTATTTGTCCTCTTGCTTTCACTGACGCCACCGGGGGGTGGTGAAGCGGCGGATACGGCTTTTATGCGCTCGGCTAGCGCTGTATCATCGCTGCCGCTAGCGTCACTTGCCACAGGTATACAGCCCCGCCACCAAGGGCTGCAGCCGCAGTTTTCCGGGCTCAATATTCCTGGAGTGAGCGTGTCGCAAGGGCGTGAAGGGGTCACACTGCGTATTGATAACAGCCTATTATTTTCCAGTGGCCAAGCAGTGTTGACGCCTCAAGGGCGCGGCGTGGTTGAAAGCCTTATCGATGTATTAGCCAGTTTTGACGGGCAGATTTCGGTGGAAGGTCATACCGATAGCGTACCCATTTCGACAGCGCGCTTTCCCTCTAATTGGGAGCTTTCATCCGCGCGGGCTATTGCCGTCGTGCGTCATTTAGAGCGCCAAGGGTTCAATATTTCTCATATGCGGGCCGTCGGCTATGCTGACACCCAACCCATGGAAACGAACGCAACCGCGGATGGCCGAGCGGCCAACCGGCGCGTAGAGCTGTTGTTGAGGCAGCAGGTCGAAGGGTGAATAGATTCTTGAGGCCACGCCTGTGTCCATGTACCGCCCGCTATTACAGTCGTTTGGTGCCCTGCTGGTTTTAGATGCCGATTGTCGGCGTATCCAAGCTACCAGCACAAATTTAACCCGCTTAACCGGCATTGAGTGCCCTGAAAACGGGGAGTTAAGTCTTGCCTGCGTGTTGGGCAAACGCCTTAGCCAGCGGGTACGCCGTGAGCTTCAGGGGCAGCAACGCTTGCCTGGGCCATTGGCGTTTATTCGCCCTAAGCACAGTAGCGTACGTTTTCAACTGCATGCTTACCGAGAGGATGAGCAAGTTATTGTTGAAATTGAGCCTCTCAATCCCCTCGGCAAGCGGCGTCTACTGGGGACGGTGAACGAACGGTTGATGCACTTGGCTGAAGCGACTCATCAAGAGGAGCTACTCGACTCCTTGGTACATGCTATACAACAGCTCACCGGCTATGATCGTGTCAGCGTGTGCCATTTCGATAGTGATTGGCATGGCTTAATGGTTGCCGAAGCGCAGGGAGAGCATTTGCCTCCGCTACTGGGCCAGCGCTTTCCCGCTAGTGACTTTCCTAGCACGTTGCGACTGAGCTATGAAAATCACCCTGTGCGGTTGATTGAAGACGTTAATGCTCCGCCTGAAACGCTGATGCCCGCTTGTTCCGCCACACGCTTAAGCGGCAGTTTTTTACGTGCCCCGGCTCCAGAAAGGCAGCGCTACCTAAAGCGCATGGGGGTGCGTGGTTCGCTGAGTTTAGCCATGCAAGGAGATACTGGCCTGTGGGGCTTGGTGTTTTGCCACTCGGCAAGCCCGCATTCAGTTGAGCCATCGGTACGCGATGCCGTACGCACCTTAGTGCAAATGGCCACGCAGCGCATGCTGTTACTGCGGGCGCGTCAAGAAGCGCGCTACTTACAGCGCGTACAGGATAGCTTGATATTGAGTGCACGAGCGCCCAGTGAGCCGCAGAGCCCCCAGCAGCTACTCCATGAGCAGGCGGCTACCTGGATGAAGCTGTTTCGCGCCCATGGCATCGTGCTCTGGGTGAATGGGGGCGCTTATCAAGCGGGCGTGACGCCTGCCCCGGAAGCTATAAGTCAGTTTGTGTTACGCCTCGAAAGAGCCCACGTACATAGCGGACCTTGGTGCACACGTGAGCTGGCCAAAGAGCCGTTAACCTGCTCGTTAGCCATGCCCGACCAGTGCGGCGCCTTGGCCGTCCCGCTACCGATGAACTCTACCCAGCGCGCATGGTTAATTTTCTTTCGCCCTGAGCAGGTAGAAACATTGTATTGGGCGATGCAGCCTTCGACTAGCCCTCAGCCAGCGTCGATAGTGACCCCGTCGGTTGCTTGGCATGAAGAGGTGGTGGGCAAAAGCGAAGCATGGCAGCGGGTAGAGCGCCTAGCGGCGGTCGATTTAGGTGAAGACCTGACGTTGGCGATTTCAGCCTATGAAATTAGCTCACTGAACATGCATTTGGAGCGAGAGCGGGAAGCCCTTGCCGAGGCAAAACAGCGGCTTGAGCAGCTAGCGCATTTCGATCCCTTAACCAAGGTGTGGAACCGTTACCGCATCGAGGAAGCGATCAATGCAGAGCTAGTGGCGGCCAAGCGCTACGCGGCTGCCTTTGCCCTGCTGCTATTTGATGTCGATAACTTCAAACAGATCAACGATGCCCACGGCCATAACGTTGGTGATGATGTGCTGGTGGCCTTGGCGCGCCTGGTGGAGAGTTCGTTGCGGGGCTGTGACCACTTAGGCCGCTGGGGGGGCGAGGAGTTTATTGTGCTGGCCACTCATTCAGACGTTGATGCCGCTATTGGTTTAGCCGAGCGCCTGCGCTCGCTGGTAGCAGAGCTACGCATTGCGGGCCTTGAGCAAACGATCACGGTGAGTATCGGCGTTGCCGTTTGGCAGTCGGGCGACAGCTGTAAAACCATCATTTCCCGGGCAGACGATGCGATGTACCGCGCTAAGCATGGCGGACGTAATCGCGTTGAAATGGCGCCTGAGCCTGTGATGCCGATCTAATCATTCACACCTTAATGGGTTCCGCTACCTTCACACTGGGTGAGCATCCGGTTAATCGCCGCGTCAGCGCCTTGCAGGCTAAAGGTCATATACCAAGGCTCGCGCTCTGCCTGGTCAAAACCGAGAAATAACTGCTCGCCCTGGCGCATGTCGGCCATCAGCGCCGTTAAGTCGCTTAAGTAAAAGTGGGCATAAAACCCGTCGTCGCCGCGTTCGGTTATAAACTCCGCCATGGTATCAATCACGGGCTGCTCATCAATGCGTAGCCTGGCGGGTACTAAGTTCACTGCACGGCTTTCACCTTGCTGCTGCTCAAGCGTCACGCGCATCTCCAGCCAGGGTAAATCACAAACGCCTGCGGTGGCGTTCAGGCTTAGGGTGGCATCAGAATAGCTGTGAGTTTCTATCGCCCGGTAGTGTCGTTCACTCCCCAATGACAGTGTCATCGACTGCCAATGATCGTGGGTGGCTACGCCTTCAGTATTAAACGTGGCTGCGGTAGACATGGTCGCTGTGACCAACAGAGAGGCCGCTATTGCTATCGGTAGTAACATTGTTATTAACCCAAATCCTTAGTCTATCGAGTGGTCGAAGCTGGCAAAAGAGTAACGCGCTGATTTTTCTATATATGGTAGAAAATAGTTAAAAAAGTGCCTCATATGGTGGAAAGTCAAGTCTATACTTCACTCCGATGCCACGTATAATCGCCGCATTTGAGCACTATATTCACCCCCGTTGTGAAGGAGTTTTGCGACATGAGCACCGCTGCTAAGGCTATGAAGACCTCTAACGATGTCCCGATGCAGGCCCCTTCGCGGGAGATCTGGGATGCCAAGTACCGCCTCAAGGATCGTCATAGCCAGCCCGTCGACCAAGATGTCGGTGCTACGTTTGAGCGTGTTGCACGCGCCCTTGCAGCGGTGGAAGGAGACAAGGCAGAAGAGTGGTTGCCGAAATTTCGCTGGGCGCTGGAGCATGGCGCTATTCCTGCCGGTCGCATTCTCTCTAATGCGGGCGCAGAGGCTTACAAGCCAGCGGTAAGCCTGATCAACTGCACCGTCTCGCGCACCATTCGCGACTCCATGCGCGATATTCTCGACTCCGTCGTGGATGCGGGTATGACGCTAAAATCAGGGGCGGGTATCGGCTACGACTTCTCGACACTACGCTACAAAGGCGCGTTTGTGTTTGGTGCTGGCGCAGGCACCAACGGCCCGCTGGCATTTATGGATATCTACGACAAGATGTGCTTCACCGTCGCCTCTGCCGGTGGTCGGCGTGGTGCTCAGATGGGCACCTTTGATGTAGGACATCCGGACGTACGTGAGTTTATTCAGGCCAAGCGCGAAGCGGGGCGTCTGCGTCAGTTTAACCTTAGCTTGCTGATCACCGACGAGTTTATGGAAGCGGTGAAAAACAATACCGACTGGCCGTTGGCCTTTCCACTGCACCCTGGTGAGAAAGAGGACGTTAAAGCGGAAGACTTGATCTACCGTGACTGGCCGGTAGTGGAAGAGGGCTACACGGTGGATGCCGAAGGTCGCGTCGCCTGCCGTATTGTGGAAGTGATCAAAGCGCGCGAATTATGGGACACCATCATGTCCTCTACCTATGACTACGCCGAGCCAGGTTTCATCCTGATCGACCAAGTCAACCGCATGAACAATAACTGGTTCTGTGAGGATATCCGCGCCACCAACCCCTGTGGCGAGCAGCCGCTGCCGCCGGAAGGCGCCTGCCTGCTGGGCTCCGTCAATCTGACCAAGTTCGTGATCGATCCTTTTGGCGCCGAACCGCGCTTTGACTGGGAGCGTTACCGTAAGGTCGTCGCCATCTTTACCCGCATGCTCGATAACGTGGTCGAGATTGCCGGCCTGCCGCTGCCCCAGCAGCAGCGTGAAATCGAAGCCAAGCGCCGCCACGGCATGGGCTTTTTGGGCCTGGGGTCGACGCTCA
The DNA here is from genome assembly GCF_037070215.1 of Vreelandella arctica. Classification (NCBI taxonomy): domain Bacteria; kingdom Pseudomonadati; phylum Pseudomonadota; class Gammaproteobacteria; order Oceanospirillales; family Halomonadaceae; genus Vreelandella; species Vreelandella arctica. The sequence continues at coordinate 58,444 of NZ_JBANSN010000020.1, forward strand.
CTATGCTCAAAATTCCTTATGGCTCCAAGCAGTCACTGGTGTTCACCGATGAAGTGAGCCGCCACCTGGCGATTGAGGGCTGGAAGCAGGCGCTGGAACTCTCTAAAGAGAAAGGCATGGCGCCGGTGCTTGAGCAGGAGCACACCATTACCCCCAAGATGCTGCGCGAGCGCCCACAACTGGCCAAAGATGGTTATGAAGTGGGCGATCAAGTACCGGGGCGTATTCTGCACGCCCGTTACAGCCAGTACATGGCCCAAGTGGCCGAGCTTGAGCCCGAACTGGTCGCACAGCTGGCCGAGTATGGCGCACGCTTTACTCACCACAGCTCGATCGCGCCGACCGGCACGATCAGCCTGTCGATGGGGAACAACGCCTCCAACGGTATCGAGCCCTCTTTCTCGCACCGCTACTTCCGCAATATTATCCAGTCGGGCAAGAAGACCAAAGAGCAGGTAGAAGTCGTCTCCTTTGAGCTGGCCGCTTACCGTCACTTTATTGCCGCTGATGCGGTGGATAGCGACCTGCCTGACTATTTCGTTACCGCCGATGCGATCTCACCCGAGCAGCACGTCGCCGTTCAGGCCGCCGCCCAGCACTGGGTGGATTCAGCGATCTCGAAAACGGTTAATGTGCCTACTGAGTTCCCGTTTGAGCAGTTCCAGAACCTCTATTTGCAGGCCTATGAAAGCCGCTTAAAAGGCTGCACCACTTTCCGCTTTAACCCTGAGGCCTTCCAGGGCGTGCTGGTGCGTGAAGATGATCTTAAAAACACCACCTATGTATTTGAGCTGGAAAATGGCGAAACCCTCGAACTGACCGGGGATGAAAAGGTGGTTTACGACGGCGAAGAACATAACGCTGCCAACCTGTTTGATGGCTTAAAAGAGGGCACCTACGGCAAATGGTAGCGGCGGGGGCTGCGCCCTTGCTAGCAGCGTCCATGTAAAGAACCGCCCGATTACCTTTGCTAAGTGGAGAACACCATGGCTGTAGAAATTACCTCAAAAATCGTTGGTTACCGCATCAAGCAGCAGGAGCAGGCCGCGCCCGTTCCTGAGCTACAGGATGAAAGCCCGCTGACGGTGCGGATTCCGTCACGCCCGGAAGGCACCCTAGAAGCCGTATCAGAGAAGATTTCGTACGTGGGCGCGGAAGGTCGCAAGAAAGTCTATCTGCTGGTGTCGTTTATGCCGGTGGAAGGCGTGATTGGCGGCAAACGCGTGGTGATTGAGCGTCCGGTAGAGTTCTTTTTCCCGTCGGGCCAGCTCTCCAGCGAGCACCAGTGGATCACCGCCACCATGCGCAGCCTTTCGCTGGCGGCCCGCGGTGGTTATGTCACCCAGGCAGTGGCGGATTTGCGCAAAGTGGCGTGGGACAAAGGCCTGGTACGCTGCGGTATGAACCGCTGGAACAAGCCGATGTTTCACGATTCAGAGGTCGCTGCGATTGCTTGGTCGATACAGCAGATTCTTTATCGTCGCGGTTTCCTGGATCGGGATGGCAATCAAGTGCCGGTTGAGAAGCTGGTTGAGCGCTATGCCCACCGCATGACCCATGGCCATGCTTGGCAGCCGGATGAGGAGACGGGCGATGCGCCTGTTGAAGCGGGTGCGGTAGAGCCGATCGGCGAAAAGGCTACCGCGGAAAAAAAGCCTGAAGGCAGCGGCCCGGCCACGGTGGGAAACTGCCCTGAGTGCCGCGGTGAGCTGATCATGATGGATGGTTGCCCCACCTGTTACGCAGGCTGCGGCTGGTCCAAGTGCGGTTAAGTTGGCCTTAGGCGTTATTTAAAAAACCGCGTGCTATTTATTTAGCACGCGGTTTTTTATTTAGGGAAGGCTAACTTAAGCAGTATCACCAAGCAGGGGGCGGACGTTGTCGGTGAGATAACAGTCATCAAATTGGCCTTCGGCACATAATGCCGCTAAGTCCGGAATGGTTAGGTGATGACGATCACGGAATACTAACTCGCTTTCACTGAGGGCGGTAAACGTTCGGCTTACGTGCACGGGGCTCAGGCCAAGTACATCGGCCAACTGCTCTTGAGAGAGGGGTAGGCGAAACTGATTACTAATATCGGTATTAGTTTGGCGTAGCCGCAAATACATCTCGTAGAGAAAATGCGCCATTTTCTGGCGGGCACTGCGTCTTGCCAAGGTGACCAGCCGCTCGGTCATCAGCGCCTGTTGGCGGCTACCAATAGCAAACATCACCGATGTAAGGGGGAGCGACTGACGGAAAATATCCAGCATACGTTTATGCGGGAAGTGGCAAACCACACCATCATCAATCATGCGCACATTCTCTAGGCGCTCGGAGAAGGCAAACTCGCGCAGACCAATAATGTCACCCGGCAAAAACACTTCCAGAATCTGCCGATCACCATTTTCTAAGTGGCGGTAGGAGAAGGCCCAGCCACTTTTTAGCGTGCAGAACTCATTGGCCGCATCGCCCATTTCCCATAGGATCGTGCCAGATTTTATAGTGCTTGGACTCTCTTCAAGCGAGAGGAGTAATTTTTTTTCCTCCTCCTTCAACGAGCAATAGTGACTGAAGTGCTTGATAATACAGCTTTTTTCTTCGTTCATGGCCTATCCCTCTAAGAGAGGTTTACTTAATATAACTAACTATTAGCTGCTCGTCGCAATACACAATAAGGCGGCTTACTGCGTTGTTCAATACATAGGGCAGTGGGCTCCTTTACTCAGGGGCGCGCGTGCGCGCCCAACTCCGAAAAAAGACCTAAAGGTTATCGCTTGGTTGCTCGTTTGCCACGCGCTAGTAGCGGCGCTAAGAAATGCCCGGTATGCGAGACTTTCTGTTTTGCGAGCTGCTCCGGCGTGCCTTCAGCGATAATCTGACCGCCACCTGAGCCCCCTTCGGGGCCGAGATCGACAATCCAATCGGCCGTTTTGATCACATCAAGATTGTGCTCAATCACTACGATAGTGTTGCCATGATCGCGCAGGCGGTGGAGCACCGTCAGCAATTGGCGAATATCTTCAAAATGCAGGCCGGTGGTTGGCTCATCGAGAATATACAGCGTTTTGCCGGTATCACGCTTGGCTAACTCACGGGCGAGTTTCACCCGCTGCGCTTCGCCGCCCGACAGGGTGGTAGCGCTTTGCCCCAGGCGGATGTAGGAAAGCCCCACGTCGAGCAAGGTTTGCAAACGACGGGCAATAGCGGGCACTGGGCTGAAGAATTCCAGCGCGTCTTCCACGGTCATGGTCAGCACTTCGTGGATCGTTTTGCCTTTGTAGTGAATATCCAGCGTTTCACGGTTATAGCGCTTGCCTTTACAGACGTCGCAGGGCACATAGATATCGGGTAGAAAGTGCATCTCCACCTTGATCATGCCTTCCCCCTGGCACGCCTCGCAGCGCCCGCCTTTCACGTTAAAGCTGAAACGGCCGGGCTTGTAGCCCCGCGAACGCGCTTCCTGGGTGCCCGCAAATAGCTCGCGGATCGGTGTGAAAATACCGGTATAGGTAGCCGGGTTGGAGCGTGGGGTTCGCCCAATCGGACTCTGGTCAATATCGATGACTTTATCGAGTTGATCGAGCCCTTCGATTTTTTCATAAGGTGCGGCGGTCAGCGTGGTCGCGCGGTTTAGCTCGCGAGCCGCAATCGGCATTAGCGTGCCGTTGATCAACGTCGATTTACCCGAGCCCGAAACGCCGGTAATGGCGATAAACAGCCCCAGCGGCAACGTTAGCGTCACGTCCTGCAGGTTATTGCCGGTGGCGCCGCGTAGCACTAATTGCTTTTCTGGATTGCCGGGAATGCGGTAGGGCGGTACGGCGATTTCCCGTGTGCCGGAAAGATACTGGCCGGTCAGCGAGTTGGCATTATCCATTATGTCCTGGGGCGTGCCCTGGGCGACGATTTCACCACCGTGGACGCCTGCACCGGGGCCGATATCCAGCACGTGGTCGGCGGCACGAATAGCATCTTCATCGTGCTCTACCACAATCACGGTATTGCCCAAATCGCGCAGCCGCTCAAGGGTTTTCAACAGCCGGTCATTATCGCGCTGGTGCAAGCCAATCGACGGCTCATCAAGAATGTACATGACCCCGACTAAGCCTGCGCCTATCTGGCTGGCCAGACGGATACGCTGGGCCTCGCCGCCAGAAAGCGTGTCGGCGCTGCGCTCCAGATTAAGGTAATCCAGCCCCACATTGACCAAAAACTCTAGCCGAGCGTGAATTTCATGAACGATTTTATCGGCAATTTCACCTTTACGGCCGGGTAGTGTTAGATCAGCAAAGTAGCGCCAAGCCTCGCCAATCGGGAAACGGACGATGTCGGCGATATTGTGGTCATCCACATAAACATGGCGCGACTCTTTGCGCAGCCGCGAGCCATTACAGGTGGCGCAGGGCTGTACCGCGATGTATTTGACCAGGTCATCGCGCACCATGTTGGATTCGGTTTCCCGATAGCGGCGCTGCATATTAGGCAGCACGCCCTCAAAGGCGTGTTCACGGGTCACTTTGCGGCCGCGGTCGCCCACGTAGACAAACGGAATCTGCTCGTCGCCGCTGCCGTTTAAGATAACCTCCCGCTCATGGCGGGCAAGCTCTTGCCAAGGCGTTTCCAGCTCAAAGCGGTAGTGCTTGGCCAGCGCCTGGAGCTGGGTAAAGTAGTAAATATTGCGTCGATCCCAGCCTTTGATGACGCCTTCGGCAAGCGAAAGCTCTGGGTGGCTGATCAGCTTGTCCGGGTCGAAGTACTGCTGAACGCCCAGCCCATCGCAGGTGGGGCAGGCGCCCGCCGGGTTGTTGAACGAAAACATGCGTGGCTCAAGTTCTGCCAGCGAGTAGCCACATACCGGGCAGGCAAAGCGTGACGAAAAGGCAATATCGTCGCGCTCACCGTCCATAAAGTGAATCATGGCGGTGCCGTCAGCGAGGTTCAGCGCCGTTTCAAAGGACTCCGCCAGCCGCTGGGCGAGGTCATCGCGCACTTTGAAGCGGTCAACGACGACGCTAATATCGTGCTTTTTGCGCTTATCCAGCGGGGCGATATCATCCAGCTCCAGCACCTGGCCGTCGATCAGCGCGCGCACAAAGCCCTGGGCGCGCAGCTCTGCTAAAAGCTGCAAGTGTTCGCCCTTGCGCCCTTTGACTACCGGCGCCAGCAGCATCAGCTTGGTGCCTTCGGCAAGGTTCATCACCTGATCAACCATCTGTGAGATAGTCTGGGCTTCAAGGTCTTCGCCGTGCTCGGGGCAGCGGGGCGTGCCTGCGCGGGCGAACAGCAGGCGCAGGTAGTCGTAAATTTCGGTGATGGTGCCCACGGTTGAGCGTGGGTTGTGGGAGGTGGACTTCTGCTCAATAGAGATCGCAGGCGAAAGCCCTTCAATGTGATCCACATCGGGCTTTTCCATCATCGACAGGAACTGGCGCGCATAGGTGGAGAGTGACTCCACATAGCGGCGCTGCCCCTCGGCGTAAAGCGTGTCAAACGCCAACGATGATTTACCCGAGCCGGAGAGGCCGGTAATCACAATCAGCTTGTTACGGGGCAGTTCCACATCGATCTGCTTGAGGTTGTGGGTGCGGGCACCCCTGACCAGAATGCTGTCCATCAACACCTCGAATCGCGCGGCAAAAGCGCGATTATACGTTTGCAAGCCCCCTCCCGGCAAAACGGCTTTCATAACCTGCGGCAACTCGTGCCGTTTCCAGCGCAAGCCCAAACCGCTAGAATAGGCAGATTGTCTCGATCCATGCTGACTCACCCCATGCTTATCCACCATATAAAAGGGCATTATGCGCAAGGTTTCCGCACTATTGCTGGCTTCTGAACGCCGTGCGATCAGCGGTTTGGCCGGGCTCTATGCGTCTCGCATGCTGGGCCTGTTCATGGTGCTGCCCGTGCTGGCGCTCTACGCTGATACGCTGGCGGGGGCGACACCGCTATTGGTGGGCGTCGCACTGGGCATCTATGGGTTGACCCAGGCGACGCTGCAAATCCCGTTTGGCTTACTCTCTGATCGCATTGGCCGCAAGCGAGTTATCGCTATGGGGCTGGTCATTTTTGCACTCGGCAGCGTGGTCGCGGCGCTCTCCGATAGCATTGCTGGCGTAATCGCCGGGCGAGCGTTGCAGGGCGGTGGCGCAGTGGCCGCGGCGATTATGGCACTACTGGCGGATCAAACCCGTGAGGAAATCCGCACTGCCGCCATGGCCACCATTGGGCTTTCAATTGGCGTTTCGTTTGCCATTGCCATGGTGCTGGGGCCATGGCTTGCCGCCTGGGCGGGGCTGGCTGGCGTGTTCTGGTTTACCGCGCTGCTGACGCTGGTAGGGTTGCTGGTACTGTGGCGCTGGGTGCCTGCCGCGCCGCGGCGGCGTCGTCACCGTGATGTAGGTATGGATCGCCAGCAGTTTAAAAGCGTGATCACCCGCCCCGATTTATGGCGGTTGGATTTATCGATTTTTGCCCTGCATCTGGTGCTGATGGCGATATTTGTCGCGGTGCCTTTTCGGCTATTGAACGCTGGCGTGGTGATTGAGTATCACGGGCTGGCGTATCTTGGCATTATGGCGCTATCGTTTGTGGCGATGGTGCCGCTGATTATTGTGGCCGAGAAGCAGCAACGCATGCGGTTGATGTGCCTGGGGGCGATCGGCGCTATTGTGATTAGCTTAGCGGGGCTGGGGTTGCCACTGTCGCCGGGCTATTGGCTATTTGTCTGGTTGTTTGTGTTCTTCACCGGCTTTAACTTGCTGGAAGCCACGCTACCTTCCATGCTCAGTAAGCTGGCCCCAGCGGGCGCGAAAGGAACCGCCATGGGCGTGTATTCCACCAGTCAATTTTTAGGCGCTTTTTTAGGCGGTACACTAGGCGGTTTACTGGCGCATTATGGGGGCCTCAACGCGGTTTTTATTGGCTGTGCAGGGCTTGCGCTATGCTGGTGGATCGCCATGTGGCGGATGCCTTCACCACCCCCGCTCTCCAGCGAAGTGGTGGCACTGCACGAGACACAGGCAGACGCACTCGACCTATTGATGGAACATTTAGCCGATGTGGTCGGTGTAGAAGACGTCATGGTGGTGCCGGAAGAGCGTTTAGTCTATTTAAAGGTGAACCGTCAACAGCTTGATCAGGCAGCGTTAACTCGTCTGATGGCGCCACCCAAATCTTAACCCAGCCCGGCCGATAAAAGCGTGACGGTGGTTGGCAATAAACTCTACATGACAGCTATTAAAGGAGCGTCTTATGGCTCGCGGCATTAACAAGGTCATATTGATTGGCAACCTCGGGCAGGATCCAGAGGTGCGTTTCACACCCAGCGGTACCGCCGTGGCCAACTTGAACTTGGCGACCACCGATACCTGGATGGATCGCCAGAGCGGTCAGCGCCAAGAGCGCACCGAATGGCACCGCGTGGTAATGTTCAATAAAACCGCCGAAATTGCCCAGCAGTACCTGAAAAAAGGCTCCAAAGTCTATATTGAAGGGCGCCTGCAAACTCGTAAGTGGCAGGATCAAAACGGCCAGGATCGCTATTCGACAGAGATTGTCGCCAACGATATGCAAATGCTTGATGGTCGCAGTGGTGACTTCCAAGGTGGAGGCGCCGGGCAAAACAGCTATCCCCAGAACGCTCCTCAGAATGCGCCCCAAAACGCGCCGGCCCCCAATAACCAAGGCGGCGGTTATCCGCAGCAGGGCGGTGCTCCTCAGGGCGGAAACTACCCAGACGGGCAGAACCCGCAGCAGCCTCGCCCCGCACAGCCAGCGCCCCAGCAGGGCAACCAAGCACCGCCGCCCAACCAGCAGAACAGCAGCTACGGTGCACCTGACCCGGGTAACTTCGACGACTTTGACGACGAGATACCGTTTTAAGTGCACTATTCACCCAATAGTGTAGAGCTGAGCGTGAGTAAGGGGAAAGCGTCTTGAAATTGCTTATATTGGATGCCGGACACTGCTTAAGCTTGGCACTGGCCCGGGAAGCAAGCCGTCGCGCCGATACAGAATTAGTCATTGAGCAAGGGACAACCATCACGCCGTCGCGCCTTGAAGCGATTGCGCCTGACGCAGTGGTTATTCCACCGTTGGCACATCCCTTAAATATGGCGCCAGCGGAGGTCACTGCTCATGCGGATGCAGTCGATAGCTGCTTAGATGCTTGCCTATCTCAAAATGTAGCGTTGGTATGGTGTGTGTCTGATCAGCTCTACGAAGATGGCCTGGAAGTCCCTATTGATGAGCATGTAGTGCCTGCACCACGAGACGACAGCCTGCGCCGTCTGGTACAAACCGGTGACCGTATACGGGCGGAGTATCAGAGGCATCTGATTGTGCGTCTAGGCCCGCTGTTTGCTTTGGAAGGCAGTCATGCGTGGCTCAATGACATCATCGGTAACTTAGTGCTCGGGAAGCCAGTGCGGGCAGCAGAAGACGTGATCTTTTGCCCGACGTCGGCGGATGCCGTCGCCATGGCGCTGATTGGTATGTTACAGCAGCAGGCCAGCGGGGCGGGTGCGTGGGGCGCCTACCATCTCGCTGGCACCGAGCCGGTTAGCGCCTTTACCTTTACCTCCATGGTGCGGACCCAGTTGTTAACCCATCTTGAAGGCCGCGGTGAGCAGATTACTCTCGGTGAGGTGCAGCCGCTTAAACACCATCATGATGCCAAGCTTCGGCGCGTTTTAAATTGTCGCCGTGTGTTGGATGTCTTTGGTGTCCATCAAAAGCCATGGCGGTTAGAGGCTGGGCGTATGTTGGATGCGTGGTGTTTAATCCGTGAGAATAATCGTGTCAGCGATACAGGAGCATCGGCTTGATAAATGTGGTTCGCAGCCTGGTATTTTATGCTGGCTATTTTTTTGCCATGCTGATGATTGGCATTCTGTTTTTACCCATTGCGCCGTTTCTTCCGCTCTCTGGTCGCTACCGCTTACTCAATCTGTATAACTACTTTTTGATGGTGTGGTTTCGTATTGCCTGTGGCGTCCGCTATGACATACAAGGGCGAGAAAATCTCCCCAGCGGCCCCTGTGTCATTCAAGCCAATCACCAGTGTGAATGGGAAACGGTATTTCTGCAGGTGATGAAGCCGCCAGTGTGTACCGTCCTTAAACGGGAATTGCTGCGCCTACCTATCTTCGGCTGGGGATTACGTTTGCTCCGCCCGATCAGCTTGGATCGCTCTAAACCGGCGCGGGCGATGAAGCAAGTGCTTACGCAAGGCGTAGAACGTCTTGGTACCGGCATGTCTGTGTTGATCTTTCCGGAAGGAACGCGAGTAGATCCGGGTATCCGTAAACGCTATAACAAAAGTGGCAGCGTGGTGGCGTGCCGTGCGGGAGTACCGGTCTTGCCGGTGGCTCATAATGCTGGCGAGCGCTGGCCGGGGCGCCACTGGGTTAAGCGGCCAGGCGTATTGCGGGTGCGTATCGGTAAGCCTATTGAGACGGCGGGGCGCATGCCCGATGAAGTGCTCGCAGAAGTGGAAGTGTGGATCGAAGCGCAGTTACAGGAAATTTCTGATGTGCCGCGGCCTACCACTCGTCAAAGCTGACGCGATATACCGAGCTAGTTAGACTATTAAGCAACAATGGCGCCCACTGGGCGCCATTGTTGTCTTCAGCATGCCTGTTGTCTTATCAGCGTTAATCGTTAAAGCGCTGGAAGACTAAACATGCATTAGTGCCGCCAAAGCCGAAGCTATTAGACAAGGCACGCTCTATTGTCACGTTATCTCGACGTTTGGTGACAATATCAAAGCCGTCGGCCTGCTCATCCAAGTTGGCGATATTCGCCGATGCAGCGACAAAGTTATGTTGCATCATCAGCAGCGAATAGATCGCTTCCTGTACACCGGTAGCGCCAAGGGAGTGACCGGTCAGCGATTTGGTTGAGCTCATCGCGGGTGTCGTATTACCAAACACTTCACGTATTGCTTTTAGCTCGGCCACATCGCCCACGGGGGTAGAGGTACCGTGCGTATTAATGTAATCGATCTTACCCTCTACGGTAGCCATTGCCTGATGCATGCAGCGCATAGCACCTTCGCCTGAAGGAGCCACCATATCGTGGCCGTCAGAGGTGGCGCCGTAGCCAACTAACTCGCCGTAGATCTTGGCACCACGCGCTTTAGCGTGCTCAAGCTCTTCCAACACCAGCATGCCGCCACCGCCTGCAATCACGAAACCGTCGCGGGCGTTGTCGTAAGGGCGCGAGGCTTGCTCTGGGGTATCGTTATAGTGTGTTGAGAGCGCGCCCATGGCATCAAACAGGCAGGAGAGCGTCCAGTGTTCCTCTTCACCGCCACCTGCAAACACTACATCCTGCTTGTTAAGCTGAATTTGTTCCATCGCGCTACCAATACAGTGTGCTGAGGTAGCACAGGCAGAGGAGATGGAGTAATTCACGCCCTTGATTTTAAAGGGTGTCGCCAAACAGGCGGAAACGGTGCTGCCCATTGTCCGCGTCACGCGATAAGGGCCAACGCGACGCAGGCCTTTCTCACGCAGTACGTCGGCAGCTTCCACTTGGTTAGCGCTTGAAGCACCGCCGGAGCCAGCAATAAGCCCTGTCCTCTCGTTGGAGACTTGCTCCTCAGAGAGCCCCGCGTCTTCAATGGCCTGGGCCATTGAAACATAGGCGTAGGCAGCTGCATCGCCCATAAAGCGGCGCAGTTTGCGGTCGATGAGTGCGTCAAGATCGATATCGACGCTGCCAGCCACATGGCTACGGAAGCCACGCTCGGCGTACTCTTCCTTAAAACGAATACCGCTACGCCCAGTTTTGAGCGCGTCCAGGACCTGTCGTTGGTCGTTGCCAAGGCAAGATACAATGCCAAGGCCGGTGACTACCACTCGTCGCATGGGAGCCTCCTGTTCAGAAATTCGCAGTGGAGGTGAATAGGCCAACGCGCAGATCATTAGCCTGATAAATGTCGCGTCCGTCGACGGATACTGTGCCGTCGGCGATACCCAAGATGAGTCGTCGGGTAATAATACGCTTAATATTAATACTATAGGTCACTTTTTGTGCATCTGGCAGGATCTGCCCGCTGAACTTGACCTCGCCACAGCCGAGTGCACGTCCGCGCCCTGGGTGGCCTAACCAGCCAAGATAGAAGCCGACTAGCTGCCACATGGCATCTAGACCTAAACACCCAGGCATAACGGGGTCTCCAGGGAAGTGGCAGTCAAAGAACCACAAGTTAGAGCTAATATCCAGCTCGGCGATCAGTTCGCCCTTGCCATGCTCTCCGCCTTCTTCATGAATGTGCTTAATGCGATCAAGCATCAGCATATTAGGCGCTGGGAGCTGTGCATTACCGGGGCCGAATAGCTCGCCGCGTGAGCAGGCCAGCAGTTCTTCGCGATCAAAGGAGTGTTGCTTGGTCACTGAATCGTTCCGAATATCAAAATGGTTGTTTGGCTAGTCTACTTCCCGAAACCGCTGAATGCACGTAACTGGCTATTTATCGCTTATATCTGAAGATTTTAGCGTTTTGGCCGATAGCACTATAGTAGAAGACTTTATTCAAAAGCTGTCGTTTATGCACAATAAATGTCGCATTGCCGTAATATAGAGTATCCAAGTTTTTGATTAGGCGGCATGATCAACATGGCACCTAGCCTGGATTTCTCATAGTACCTCAGCCAGTACCGCACTCAGGCTGTAACACCGCTAAACACCTACTGGCTCGACTTACATCGGCTACTTTTTAACCACTTTCCGGCGTTCAGACACAC